>JBCBWU010000082.1:0-29044 GCA_039816955.1 Bacteroidota bacterium | reverse complement strand
GATAATGATCGCTAACTCCCGTATTTGTTCTCCCCAGATTCCGTCGCTGTTAGCAGCCTTTACTTGCAGGGTGTAATTGCCGGGGGGAAGGCGCGTGTATTGCGCCTTGGATACGCCGCGGCCACCCAACCAATTATCATGAAAACCAAGGAGCCGGTACTGATAGTAGGTGTCCTCCGGTGCGTAATAATCCAAAGCAGAGAAGGATAATCCAATCTGGTTTTGTTGGTAGTCAAGTTTAAGTTGTTCCGTTTCTTGAATAGGTAACTGTAATATGTTTTGGTCAGGTGTTCCGGGGCTAATTATGGTGCCGTTTACCTCTAGTTGAGTAAAAGCTATTTTGGGAGTATATTGATTGGTCAACAATCGTTGTGGATGAAAAATATTTAGCCCTACACCAGTACCCAAATAGATTTGGCCGGTGCTGTCTTGAGAGGAGGAACGAAAGACGAAAGAGGAAGAAAGTAACCCGTCGGCTTGGGTGTATATTTCCTCTATGGCGGGCTGTCCAGCCAATGCAGCATCGGGCTTAAAGCGTACTAAACCCGCATTAGTGCCAATCCAAAATATTCCCTCGGCATCTTCTTCGATGAAGTGGATGACATCGTTGGGGAAACCTTCTCGCAAGCCAAAGTGCTGAAACTTAGCTCGATCGGTGGCTCGCTGCTGAATCACTAAGTTTAGTCCCGTACGGGTACCGACCCATAGCCGCCCTTGGGAATCGAGATGAAGGCAGCGTATGGAGTTGTCACTTAAGCTAGTGGAATCGCCAGGGATACGTTGGTAATTGTCAAAGAAATCCTCCCCCTGGTTGAAGCGATGTTGACTTAAGCCGTCAAAGGTGCCAAACCACCAACGCCCAAAACGATCTTTCATCATGGTATAGACAGTGGCGTTAACGAGGCTTCCTTCTCCAGGATCGCCATGGTTAAACCAATCAAACTTGACGGCTCGGGGCTCCTCGGGATCGAAGTACATGCGCGCTAATTTTCCGTAGGTAGCTACCCAGTATTGGCCGGGATAAATCTCCTGTACCTCGTAGATAAAGTAGTGCGGAAGCCCATCTTGCGTAGAAAGACTAGTGAATTGTTGTTCTGCCCGCGGAGCATTTAAGTCGAGATAGTTTAAACCCCGGAAAGTTGCTGCCCAGAGTATACCTCGGCTGTCTTCGTACAGGCCGTACATATTACCGTGGGAGATGCGTCTATCCACTGCGGAGGCAGTAGGGGAGTATCGATCAAAAGCCAGTTGGCCCTGCCGCCAATTAGTATCGATAGAGCGATTGAGTCCGTCGTAAGTTCCTACCCAGAGCGTACCAGTATGGTCTACCAGGCTTGATTTGACCACCTCGTTGCTTAAGCTACTAGTGCTATTGGCACTGGGTGTAACGGATTGAAAGTTGTTGAACTGTTGGCTGGTGTATTGCAAATTACCAGATGCTCCTACCCATAAGAGCTCATTGCGATCTCGGAAGACCGTTTGTATGCCATTTCGGGCTATAGACATTTCATTTTTCTCATCAGACCGATAATTACATAGGGTACCTGTGCGCAAGTCAATTTCGTTGAGCCCCTCTCGATGATTACCGATCCAGAGGATACTGTCGCCGTCATTGTGCATACAATTGACAAATGGCTCGCTAAGACCTTCGGTGTATACGTGATGAAAATGGTAGTCATCCACTTTGAATTCCGCACGATAAATACCGTTTTCGCTGCCTAGGTAAAGGGTGCCATCCTCAAGCTCTACAAAGTCCCATGTTTGCATAGCGTTTAGGCCGTGTTTGGCGGCGTCTTTACGTTCGTAAACAGTGAATTTTGTGGCACTCGTATCAGCAATAATCAACCCCATGCCAGAGCCGAGCCAGAGCTTTTGGTCTTTACCCTGGTGGATTTTCCAGATTGTTTTGTGCGGAATATCAGGGTGATCCTCGTTGGGGAAGATGAGCTCGGCGGGTGCGTCCAGATTTTTGCGTCGGAATAGGCCATGATAGGTGCCGTACCAATACCAGCCGCGATGATCTTGAATGACATTCAAGACAATATCAGAAGTGCCGGTAGCAAGAAGGTCTTTATTGCCTACTAGCCGTACAAACCGATCCTCCGCCATTAAGTAGATCGTGATGCCATTGCGGGTGCTGACCAGTATGTTTCCTGCATGATCCAGGCCGAGGTCGGTAATATAATTGCTGCTGAGGCTATTGGTATCGTACGGAAGATGCCGGTAATCAATCAACTGGTGCCCATCGTATTTACCCAAACCATCACTGGTAGCGATCCACAAGAAGCCGTACTTGTCTTGCACAATCTCCTGCACGTTTCCACGCGGAAAACCATCTAGTTCGATGGTCTTAAAAAGTCGATCCTGAGCAAGACTGCTCCCGGCTAATAAACTTGCCAGCAATAACAAAAACCAGGGGTGCATTGAATGGGCCGTTTTCACGGATATAACTACAGGGATGGTCCGCAGATGGTGATGTCACTACTAAAGATAGGGGATATACACCAACTTATTCAATCATCAGCTGCAGTGTATTCCCAATTCCGTGCACCGCAGGTATATACATCATTTCTGCTTGCGCCGGGTTAATGTGGTACTGACCGGCAAAACGAGGCTCCAGTGGGACGGTGAAATTATAGTTGCCTGCGGGTAAATGTTCACAATAGATCACCACCCGATCTCGACGGTATTCACGGTGGGTTTCCCAATGGATTTCCCCAAATACTTTGGGACCGTAGGAACATCCGCCGGGCACTGGTACCTCAACCTTTACGTAGTCAGCATCTTTATCTACGGTCAGATTGGCCGTTAATTGGGCGGCAGTGCCTGTTGTTATACTGGTGTTGGCCTTACCGTTTTGATAGATGTTACTTTGGATTTCAAAACCAGCATCTTCCACTTGTGGTTGTTCATCCCAATACTGTTGGTAATAGCTGACAAAAGCAGGACCACTACCCGTTTTACTGATATTACTCTGGCGAGCCTGCTGAGGGCTAATCATGCGCTGCTCAGGAAAATTATCGAATGCCTGTGTAGTTCCGCCACCGGACAATTGTACTTGTAGCGGACTTATTTTTTCTCCTTCTCTAAGAACAGATGGTAATAGCTGCTGTACCAGCAGACTGGCTTCGTAGGTGTTCAGGCCCAGGTGGTAATAATCGGTAGCTGCTTCGGTGAGTGGAGGTTCCAGGAAGAATTGCTCAATACTGGCCACTGTATTGCTGTCACCAGTTGCC
Source organism: Bacteroidota bacterium (assembly GCA_039816955.1). Lineage (GTDB taxonomy): Bacteria > Bacteroidota > Bacteroidia > Chitinophagales > Saprospiraceae > Lewinella. The sequence continues at coordinate 25,808 of JBCBWU010000082.1, read as the reverse complement.
CGGTAGAGTTGTAGTGCTTGTAAACTCAGGCCTGTTGTAGAGCGATAGGGACTGTAGTACCAACGATTGCGTTCACCCCAGAAAGTACTGCCCGTAAAGGTTTGCTGGCGTTGCTGGGTGAGGGAGTCCAACTCAAACGATGCACCACTGAGCTGCTGCAAACGGCGGTACAAGATTTCCGTTTCCAACTCCCGTGGGATCGTATCTAAATGAGTCAGATAAGGCTCGTAGCCCAGTATTTGACCCCGCTCTGCTAAAAAGAGGAGGTTGTCCCACTGATCAGGCTCGTTGCGTGATGAAAGTTGGCTGATCATTTCTCGGATCGGAACCTCAAGATCGGGGATACGGTATCCTTGTACTTTGGCCTGATCCAGGGCGCGGATCACGTGCCGGGTAATCCAGTCACTACTCTGCAAGCTAGCTGGCCACCACCCCCAACGCCGGTCTTGGTGCCGGTTTTTCTCTAGCCTTCTGATCTGCGCGCGAATTTCGTTGCTTACATCGGGGAGATCATCATTGTACGCTCTTAGCTGTTCGTTGGCTAATAGGGCCAGGAGTCGGCTAGCTGTTTGTTCGTTACAGCCGTGCGGATAGTTGCGCAGCTTTTCGATGGCAGCCTGTATTTGCGGTAGCGCATTTCCTCCAATGTGGAGGTGTACCCTTCCTTTATCCAGGTCCGCTTCCAATCCTTGTCCTTGCTGATCTTTTAAGACCATAAAGTGACCTTTGGTGCGTGCTATTCCTTTCGGGTAAACGGGGATGATTCGTTCTTCGCCATCGCGATAATCACCTTGGATCAATCCAAGTTTTAGGCTCAAGCTATCTTCTGCTGGCACACGGCCGAGCGGGTAGGTTTGACGCAATGCTTCCTCGATTTCTAATTCCTCTTCTCTACGTTCACCGTCCCAAGTGGTAAAAAAGCTAGTGAGTTGCTGGGGGCTTCCGGTTCTATTGGAAAGTAGGCCAATAACTTCACTGCGATCACCGGGCCGCAAGAAGCGTGGGGTGTAGAGCTGCGCCTGCAAGGGAAGGTAGGCTTGGGTGTAAGCCTCCTGCAAGCCCAAGCGTGCTTTGCGATCAGCGGTCAAAGCAAAGTGCCGCCAGTTGGTGATGTCATCTGGAAAAGTAGTGGTGAATTGTACCTTCCCGTTTTCGTCGGTAGCCAATACAGGCTGCCAGTAGGCATAATCGCGGAAGCTAGCGCGAATACTGTCTGTTGGCGGAGGCAAAGGAGAAGGCTGGATAGCTAGTTGTTCCGCTGTTTGGCTGTTCACTTCCTTTTCCGCTACCAAAACTCCTGCTACCTTACCTTGCAATACTGGAACCACGCCAAAGTTGTCTTTCCGTACACGATTCATCGAGTAGCCCACAACCACCACTTCATCTAGCGCTACCCCTTCGTACAGAACGATATCTATCTCCCCCGCATTACTGCCAAGAATTACCTCCTGGGTTTGAAATCCGGTGTAGCTAATTACAATTTCCACATCTGCCGCTGGTGCCCACAACTGGTAATAACCATCCCAGTCTGTTATAGTACCTATGGCGGTATCTTTAATCAAAACGGAAGCGCCAATTAGCGGTTCACCGCCCGCATCGGTGATGTAGCCGCTGATCAGTTGGCCAGTGCCCGCAAAACTAGGGGTAGGGCGCGAAGTTGGTCGCTGGGTAATGGAGGAAGGGCGGGTACTCCCAGCGGGATATTTCTTCTCTATAAGTAGTTTGGCCCAATCGTTCGGCAGCACCCTGGGGATCATTTGGGTACTATCTACCCGCAGTGCGAGGGTGTAGTTGGCTCGAATGTCAACATCGTATTGCCAAAGCTGATCTTCACCAGTAAACCAGTTGAGGGTGTACTGACCTTCCGGTAGGGAAAGAGTGGTGGGCACCACAGCTAAGACATAGTGCAAACTGTCTCCTTCACTGATTAATAGTGCTTTAGTATTTCTAGGTCTGCTTTCAGCGAAAAGGCGCAAGCGTCCACGTCCGTCGGCTGCCTTAGCGGATGGTTCATCATAATCATAACGCCAGATGTTCTTGGGCGCTTTAATGTCCGCTAGAAAAACGGCTTCTTCGCCTAGTGCCGGAATGAGCTGCCAAGTATAAAAGTTGGGCTTTTTACGAGCCTGTGAATACGGGTGATGACTGTAGAGGCGGTCGCGCTGCTGATCAATTTCGTAGTAAAAGTGGGGCTCAAAACGAAACTGAGTGGTATCAATTCCTGGCTGGAGTCGGGTTAACTCTTGTCCGTTGGAAAATACGCCGATGGCCCGGATGCCGTAGCCTTGGTCCCTTAGCAGAAAGACCCGTTCGGGGCTGGCAAAAAAGTACTGTGGTCTTTGCTCTGCCGTTCGTGACCCAAGGAACAAGAGGTGCCGTTCTACCAGCTTGATTTCGCTATCGGTCCATTCAGGGGAGCGAGTTAAGACTTGTACTTGCCTACTCTTGACCTGTAGCTGATCCACGCTCAAGACCAACTGCTTTCCAGCCTGTAGCAAAACACTATCTAGCCGGATTTCTGCTTTACTGGTCCGTAGGGTCAGTTGGTGGTAACCAGGTTCTGCCACTATGCTATAGGGCGTATCCTGCCAAGCTTTGGAAACGTAGACCAGTCGATTGTCCAAGTAGATAAAGTGCACGGGAATAGCGCGATTATTCCTTACCACAAAAGGCGCAATTTGGGCAGTCACCTGAGCCATAGAGTCCTGGGATTGCAAGAGACGGTAATGCGTAAAGACTTCTTGGCCGGGCTTGCGGAGCTGATAGTAAAGCAGACTGTCCAGGCCTAGCGTATTGTACCAAGCACGGCTAATATAGGTTTGGCTACTGGGGCGTGCTCGCTCAGCCTCGTATTCATCCAGCTCATAATCCTCTAAGCGAAATTCGTGTTGTATTGACCGGTGTTGACGCCAGCGTGGATTCTGTACTTTTGCTATGTAACGAGTATCCAGGGGCAGGCTATCTGCTAAGGGCCATTCAAAAGCGTAGTGCCCGGACAGCTCGGGTTGCAGGAGGGTGTCGATCCAGGTTTTATTAACACTCCTGACGGTGAGCTGCAAAGAACGACGATAAGGTCTACCGTTTGCTTTGGCTAGCGTAGCTGCTATTTTCACAGTGTCGCCGTGGCGGTAGAGCGGTTGTTGGCTTGCTGCGAAACCGTTAAATACTTTTCGAGCATCCCGCCCTGCTTTAATCCTCCGGTACAAGCGCTCAAACGGCCACTTGTGGATGTGCCAATCGCCCCACCTAAAGCCTCGACGTAGGTAGCCAATTGGGCCTCTAATCAATCGTATCGGCCAGGTAATAACTGAGCCCACACGAGAACCACTGAAATAGCCAAATCTACGTAAGACAACACTCTTGCGTTTCGCCGTTTCAATCTCATAAAAGATAGTATCTCCCGGTAGGTAAATACTTAGGATTCCCGGGCGTAAGCGCCGACTTTCGTAGCGTTGGGTGGCTTGCTTATAATCCACCTCACGTTTGGCAAACCGCACCTGAGCGTGTGGTACCTCTTGCCCTACACTATCCACAATAGCCAGATTAAGTTGCTTCTGATCATCGTGGAGATAAATGCTATGGTGGTTTTTGTTCCATAGCTCCCATTTAATCTGTTCTCCAGCCAGACTTATAATGACGTATTACCCTGCTGCCAGCATGCTGTCTTCTGGAGCTTTGGTGAGGGTAGCCACTGGTGTGCGCGTCTGTAAAAAGCTAATGTCCCGATAAGCGCTCAAAAGAATTGTCTCGTACTCTTGGGCACTAATACGATAGAGTAATTTCTCCTGTTGCTGAGCACTGAGCAGTACCGGAATAAGGAGCAATAGACCAAGCAGATAGTGGGAACGCAGATTCATCAGAGCGGTGTTTAGCGCATTCTTCCTAAAGATGCAGTAGAAGAACAAAATACATAAATGCTCACACTTTAGCTATAGACTGCGGATAGGGGAGATGCTGCAACTACCTGGCGTAAAACTTGTCTTTGCTTACAGCAAGTCCGTATTTTTCTTCCCAGTCATCGCTCGCACTTCACCACAAAATCTAAACGCTCATGAGATTCATTATTACCCTAATGGTAGTTGGTTTGGCTACCTGGTCTGCTCAAGCACAATTGGAACTTAGTCCGAAAGAATGGCAAGAAGATCTGGCTCTTCTCCAGCAAACGGTGCACCAGGAATATCCCTTCCTCTTCAAAAAAGTAAGTGCGGAAGCCTTTGATCAGGCGGTAAAGGAATTGCACAATGCGATCCCCGAACTAGCTCAGCACGAAGTGGTGGTGGGCCTGGCCCGCCTGGTTTCCATGTTTGGCTACGGTCATACCAGTTTGTGGGTCAGCGGCTGGTCGAAGGACAATCCTTATGGTTTTCGCCAAATGCCGTACAACTTGTATAATTTCAGTGATGGTTGGTACGTGCAGGCAGTGCCCCAAGAATACGAAGCTGCTTTAGGGGCTAAGGTCCTACGGGTAGCCGGTATGCCTATAGAGCAGGCCTTGGAAGCGATCCGCCCGGTCGTACCGGTAGAGAATGAGCAGTTTTTCCGCGCTTACGGTTGGCAACATTTGGGAAGCCCAGAGGTATTGCACGCCCAAGGCGTAACGCCTGAACTACAAGAAACCATTACTTTAACCTTGGAAAAGGATGGTCGGGAATTTGAACAAACTTTTGCGGCTTACGAGGGCGAAGGTTACCCCGGGCAGTATTCTCAAGTGCTACAGGCGGATGGCTGGCTCAGTGCCCGAGGGCAGGGGGAGATGCCACTTTGGCTAAAGGACTTAGACAAGATCTACTATTACGAATACCTACCGGAACAAAAAGCGGTGTACGTACGCCACAGCCAGATTCAGGATGACCCATCGGTTACGATTCCTGAGTTCTACGCAGAAGTATTTGATTTTATTGAGAACAATGAAGTAGAGCAATTCATTCTGGACGTGCGGCTCAACGGCGGCGGTAATAACTACAAGAATAAACCCATTGTCACGGGAGTACTTGAGACCCAGAAGATCAACCAGCCCGGAAAGTTCTTTGTGATTCTAGGGCGGCGAACCTTCTCTGCCTGCCAAAATCTGGTCAACGAACTTCATACCTACACGCAAGCGGTTTTTGTGGGCGAACCCACCTCAGAGAACATCAATTTCTACGGTGACAATCGTCCAGTTAAGTTGCCCAATAGTGGTTTGGAGCCACGTCTGTCTTTTGCTTGGTGGCAGGATAAGCCACAATGGGAAAATCAGGATTGGCTGGCACCGCACCTGGCCGCGGAGCTTAGTTTCGCCGATTACGTAGCCAATCGAGACCCAGTTTTAGAAACAATCTGGGCTTACGACTACACCGATGCCATTGTTGATCCAATGGTATATCTGGAAGAACTCTTTACCACTGGCAAGGCTGAGCAGATCCCCGCCGAAGCGCAACGTTTAATGACTGATCCGCGCTATCAATACTATCCCTTCGAGGAAAACTTGAATGGTGCTGGCTATCAGCTGATGGGCAATGGTGATGTAGGGTCCGCACTCTTCGTGTTCCAATTAGTGGCACAGCTGTTCCCAGACTCGGCAAATGCCTGGGATAGTTTGGCGGAAGCGCATTGGAAAAATGGAGAAATAGAAAAGGCGAAAGAACTATACCAAAAGGCAATAAGCATGGACCCCGATGGTTCGGTAGGGGAGAATGCCCGTATTATGTTGGAGGCTATCGCTAAAGAGAACAAGGATTGATTAGTCGTTAGTAGTCAGTGGTCAGTCGTCAGTAGCTAGTAGTCAGTAGTCAGTCGTCAGTAGCCAGTAGCCAGTAGTCAGTGAAGTATTAGACGGGATTAAATCCACACTAGCTACTGAGTACTGTCCACTGAGTACTGTCCACTGGGAACTGTCCACTGAGTACTGTCCACTAGGAACTGTCCACTGAGTACTGTCCACTGGGAACTGTCCACTGAGTACTGTCCACTGGGAACTGCCTACTGGGAACTGCCTACTGAAAACTGCTTTCCATCCTCCCTATTCCTCCTCCTCTGCTTGATCTCGGATTTGTTCCAGAAAGGATTTGACCTCTTGGAGGCTGTTTAGCATGGCTGCTTTTTTCTTCTGGAATTTTTGCTGGCGCTTGATTTCTTGCTTGGCGCCCTCCAGGGTGAAGCCCCGTTCCTTGACGAGCTCGTGGATGAGTTCGAACTGCCGGATATTCTGTGGAGTGAAACGCCGGTCACCTTTGCTGTTCTTGTGTGGGCGTAGGGAGTCAAACTCGTTTTCCCAAAAACGAATCAATGATTTGGAGACCTGGAACATTTCTGCTACCTCTCCGATGGTGTAATAGCGTTTATCGAGTGGCTGATTGGGCATGACGAGGGCGGGCTAACTAAATTAGGCTGAGCAGCTTACACTGCCCAGCCCAAAGATAAGTCTTCGTCTAGTCCGAGCAAAAGATTTCCGGACTAGATACGGCACAATAACGCCTGCGGCGTCACTGCCTTATTCCTTATGCTGGAGGATTAGGAATGGTCAACACCTGATCTGGGTGAATTACATTTGGATCCTTCAGGATATGCGTGTTCGCATTGAAGATATGCATGTACGCCATAGCATCACCGTAGTAGTGCTTGGCAATTTTGCTCAAAGAATCACCGCCTTTCACTGTATGCATGGCGAAGTGGTCGGTTGCAGCAACCTTAATATCAGCCATCAAGTCTGCTGGGGAATCACCTCCAATTTCCTTGATTTTGTCCCACAATAGGTTCTTGTGGTACTGGTTTGCAGCGGTACCGCCGATCTTCAAACGGCCATCCGTTTCTTCTACGTGTCCATCAGTAATTCCTAGTTCTTCTCCCAAGCTTAGAACGGGACGGTATTTGTCTTGTAAAGACATATTTGAGGATTTATTAGGTAAAATGAAATAAATATGATTGACTAACCTTTAATCGAGGTAGATAAGAGTAAATTATTTTAGTGACTTTCACTCTTTATTCTGTCTCAATTATAGCAAAGTTCTTCGTAACTTTACAAATGTATTGACGTAAAACAACCTACCGGTCACACTTTATTTTGAAAAAAGTTGGTCTTGTGGAATTTTAGGACTAACACCAACTACTAGCAGAGCCTAAACGAAAAACAATGCCGGTAATAGCTAAACTTTGTGCGGTGCTCATGTTCGTCATGATAGTTCGCTGTCCACTTATCGGACAGCAGGTATGTGCACGACTAGCCGCCAAGTCACTGGATTGTACCAAGGGAAATACCCTGATAAAGTCTTTTGATCGTTCACGTATGCTGAGCGATCAGGGTAAGACGTATGTGTCATTAGGAGTGCAGTACAACCGCGCTACCACTATTGCCGATCCTGGAACTTTTGCTATCGAACGCCAATATCGTATTGGACTACCGCTCTTGGCGGGCTACAGGGTAGGGAGGTGCTCCTTACAAGCTGGTGCTTTTGTAGGGGTAAATATGATGCGCCCGCAAGAAAGCTTTTGGTTCGCCCGACCAGAATTAGATCCTTTTGGCAGAGCTAGGCGCGTGGTCAATCCTACCGCAACGCTTATGCTGGGTTTAGGATTTGAGTTTTCAAAAAATACCAGGCTTAATCTAAGCTATACGCATCTGGAACAAGATGTACTCACCAACTCCGTACTGGGGAACGTTCAGCTGGGCTGGAGCTGGAACCTGTAGCGCTCGTCCAATCACCGTTTCTGCGCTCAATCATTAACACTTTTTCCTTTTTTCTTCTTGATATTTCTTACGGTCCTGTTAATTAGCAGGTCAAGATCATTGCTTATTCTATTTTTGCGCTATGAACGCAAAGAATCTGTCACTGCAAGTGCGCTACCTGTTTTGGTGTGCCGTTTTAGTGCTTAGTCTGGTCCAATGTGCCAATCCAATTTCTCCTACGGGAGGACCACGGGATGAGCAACCTCCACAGATCGACTCCACTCGTTCTACGCCCAATCTCCAAACCGACTTTCGGCCAAAGACCATTGAGCTGACCTTTGACGAATGGATCAAGCTGGAGCAGGTCAATCAGCAAGTGGTCATCTCACCACCCTTGCAGGGCTACGAAGTGCGTCTAAAAGGAAAGACTGTTATTCTGGATTTGGGTGATGAAGATACGCTGCGCAATAATGTTACCTACGTCATTCAGTTTGGTGAGGCAGTGAAAGACCTAACGGAAAGCAACCCGGCTGATGATCTGCGGTTCGTATTTTCTACCGGCCCTTATATTGACTCTTTAGAACTTTCGGGGCAAGTAGTAGATGCCTATACTGCGGAACCTGTAGAGAAAGCGCTAGTAATGCTGTACGATAATCTGGCTGACTCTGTTTTTCGGACCACCAAACCCTTCTACTTTGGTCGTACCAACGAGCAGGGACAGTTCCGTATATCTAATGTACGGGGTGGCTTTTACAAGGTAGCAGCACTGGAAGATTCGGATGCCAATTATCGCTTCAACCAGGCCGCTGAACGTATCGCGTTTCTAACGGACTCCATTGAACTCACTGCTGATACCAGTGTCGCGCTTAATTTACGATTATTCCGAGAACAGCTTCCGTTGCAACTAGCCGAAGCGGATAGCAGCCGCTGGGGGCGCCTAAAATTGGTATTTAACCGCGAGCCTACCGAAGAGCTAAACCTGATTACCGATGTGCCCTACGAACGGATCAATCAGACGGATTCTCTTATGCTCTGGCACAAGGAGGAACAGGCCTGGGAGCTGATTGTTGCTGCTGATACGCTCCTCAATGATACGATCCCTGTACCTGCTGCCCCTATTGCAAATGCCGTACGTCCACGAAATTTGAGCGTTATCAATATTCCCGGTAGCTCACCCACGCGGCATGCCCCTCAAAAGCCTTTAGCTATTGGTTTTGATCGGCCGGTGTCTGCGCTTGATACCTCTTTAATCAATTTGCTCGCTGATACCTTACTGGAACGCTTGACGTACACTTGGGCGGTTGATAGCCTAAATCCACAAATTGTAGAGCTGGATCTTAAGCTTAAGGAACAAACTCAGTATGCGCTAGAATTACTGCCCGGCGCTGTAATCGATTACTGGGGCGTACCTTCAGCGGATACCCTAATTCGTAACTGGACAACCATTGACCGTAAAAGTTTGGGAAATCTCACGATCCGTTTCACTGATGTGGATACCACTACCCAGTATCATTGCCGTTTACTGGTGTCGAGTAAAGCACCCACTGCGATCTTTAATCACACGGGCGCCTTTAGCTACACCAATGAGTTTAAGTTGCTCCCTCCGGGTGATTATCAGTTGGAAATTATCGAAGACCTCAATGGTAATAGTAGATGGGATCCTGGTAACTACGATCTCAAGCGACAACCAGAACGCGTGTACATCCGTAAATTGGAAACCCTCCGTGCGAATTGGGATTTAGAGGTAGATGTAGATCTGAGCACAATCTTTTAAGTAATTGAACAATTAACTTTTACTTTTTTTTGTCAGTGCAGCTCATTGGCTTGTCTTACCTTTGAACTGTTCGAAAGAAAAACACTGTGAATCACAATCAAGATAAGTTTTTAGGGACCATTTAAATAAGCACGGTATTACAGACTACTTTTGCACCCGGCCTCACGGTCGGGTGCTTTTTTGTGTACCTGCCCTAAATAATATCGCGCCATTCCCTTCTGGTTGCCGTCGCTTGCAGCCAGCGTTCAATGTGAAAGAAGGAGTAGTAATAAAGAATTGGATCGTAGGTATACTCGGCCATGCCCAATAGCGCATTAGCCATGAGTTGGTGTTTCTCCAATGGCTTGCGCAAGATATTTTTGAAGAGCTGTAAATGGGAGTGGTAAAGTGGAGAGTAGATGCCAGATTCACTCTTACTGGTGTGCCGTTTAAAGTAGCGTAGGCGCTTCTCCATTAGCTCAAATTGCTGCGTTTCTGCCAGCAGAATTAACTCCAGCAGATTTACATTGCGGTCCAATGATTTGTCTTTACCCATTGGGTTTTTGCGGTAGGCTTTGATATAGCCATAGGAGCGTTCATATTCCCCTTTGAGCATACAAGTTACCGCCAGGATTACGTAGATGCGTAGAGCCGTACGAGATAGACCAAAAGTATAGCGCTCTAGGTGCTCGATGCACTCTTGTTCCAGTTGGCCACCTATCTTGTTCCATTCTTTTGTAAGGTAATAGGTCTGTAGCCTCGCCCACAGGAAATACAGGAAATGGGGGGAGTATTGTGGGTGCTGAGCAATGAGTCTGCGCGCTTGCTGAGCGATTTCATTTACAAAGGAAATACTGGGAATTTGCCGGGTAGAACTAGCGGCTTGGCGTAAGGCACGCAGGTAAGTCAACGGCATTTCATCCTTCCATTCGGGTTCGAGGTTAAACCCTTCCAGAATCTGTTCGCGGTAGTTGGTAGCCACTGCTTCTTCTCCTAGCAATTCGCTGCACACAGCCATGTTTTCCATCCAGGCCAGTAGCCCCGCTCGGTCAAGGAACTCGCCGGGGAAACCGTATAAAGTATCATAGATTTCCTGCAGTACACGGTGGCGTTCTGGTGTAAACGGATTCCAATCTTCAAGCTGTTGCTGAATAGCCGAGAGGCGTTGCTTCTCGTACATGATCCGCTGCAGATGCACCAATTCGTCGTAGTGCTGACTGGCATTAGGGTCAGAGAAGTCCAGCTCCAGGTTAAGTACCTCGTGCAGGCGTTCGCGCACTTCGTATTGGTAGAGCGTAAAGCTATAACGTGCGCAGAGTTGTTCCAGTCGCTGTAATTTTCTAATCGCCTCCTGGTAGTGCTCTCGTTCGAGCAGAATGTCGGCTTCTTCTAGCCCCAGTCGAATCTTTGATTTGATGCTGCGTTTGCCGGTGTTGGCAATTAGACTCTTGAGGAGTAGCTCTTGTAGTTGGTGCTTCAGTACTTTGAATTGTCGAGCCGGTATGTCGAGTTTGGCCTTAGCCTCTGTCTCATCGTAGAAGCTCTGGGTGTTAAGCACATCGAAAAGAGTGGTAAGCCTATTGTTCGTAGAGGCAAAGTGGGTTTTGAAGTACCGTTTTTCCGCCGGGGTGAGGCTATTTACCAGTTTCCAGACTTGTGCCTTTGGACTATTCATTGCCCTAATTTCGCTAATTTTAACGAAATTAAACCATTAACTTTTGAAAAATAATGAAGTGACTTTTTGTTAGCTGTTGGCGCTGAGGAATACTTTGGCAAATAGTAAGACGAGCATAATGGCGAAAGCCCATAAGACCCAGCGCCAACTTTGGTCCGGACCGAGGCCGTCCGTCGGCTCTTCCCACATGCCCGCTTCTTTTAGGGCACCCACTGCTGAGTCGAAGTCTCGTTCGCGGATGTGCAAACCTATCCAGCCCTGCCCAGTAGGGAGCATAGTCTGAGCATTGGAGCTGGTAATAAAGCTGGGAATACCCGCCTGGCGCAACTGCAGTGCTGCTAGTTGCGCCTCGGAATCCAGGTAAAAATAGCGGAGTACCATGGTAGGTTCATCTCCCGGCTCCCAATAATCAAGTATAGTGGTGGTAGACATATGTTGCTACGTCCTTGCTGCAATGTGCGCTTAGTTTTCTTCACCTTCAGCGGCCAGTTCAGCAGCGTTAATCTTTTCAATTTCCAGGTCAATAAAATACAAACTTTGTGCCCCGGTACCAATCAGTCGAATTTTATCAAGTATGCTGCGCATCAGGGCCTCTTCTTCCCGCTGCTCATTAACGTACCATTGCAGGAATACGCTCGTGCTATGGTCATTTTCTTGATTAGCTATCGCAACTAGCTTGTTGATGGAGGCCGTTACTTTTTGTTCGTGTTCGTACACGCTCTGGAACATGGATTGGATCGACTCAAATTCGTGCGGTGCTTGCGCAATGGCTGGTGTCAGCGCATGTGCGTCTACTTCCGCGAGGTACTCAAAAATCTTGAGCATATGTTCGCGCTCCTCTTCCGATTGCCGGTGCATAAACTGTGCACAACCCTCCAATCCTTCGCGGTCACACCAGGAAGCCATGGACAAATAAAGGAAAGAAGCATAGCCCTCCAGTGAAATTTGGTTGTTCAGAGCCTTGGTCATTGCTTCTGTAATCATAAAAATCGTGTTTTCTTGCGGTAAATTTACTTGCAAAAGTAAACCCTGACGGGCGATTGTAAGTTCTACTCGCGATGAAATTATACAAAAAATACGAGCTCACCGATCGCGATGTGGATCGCATCATCGAGATGGCCTGGGAAGACCGTACTCCTTTTGATGCAATTACCAAGCAATTTGGCCTCACGGAAGCGGAAGTGATTAAACTCATGCGCCACGAAATGCACCCCCGCAACTGGCGTAAATGGCGCGCCCGGGTGCAAGGTCGTACTACCAAGCACAGCAAAAAAATGGTGGATGGTGTGGATCGTTTTCGCTCTAAGGCGCAACGTCACATTAGCTTAAACCGGATTAGCAAACGGAAGTAATACGACTCGTATGTTACGCCAATGCTAATTTGACGATAGAATCTATGCTTGTGCGCTCAATCTGTTACCTTTGCGCCAAACCAAAAAAAGGGACGACACGATATGAAACCAACGCTCGTTATTTTGGCGGCCGGTATGGGAAGCCGTTACGGAGGACTAAAGCAGATTGATGGCGTAGGCCCAAACGAGGAGCCCATCATTGAATACTCTATTTACGACGCCATTCGGGCGGGCTTTGGCAAGGTGGTTTTCATTATTCGTCGGGATATCGAAGCGGCATTTAAGGCGAAGTTTGCCGGAAAATTTGAAGATCGAATTGCGGTAGACTATGTATACCAGGAAAAAGACAGCTTTGTCCCTACTGGAACCGACACTGCCTACCGGGAAAAGCCCTGGGGTACAGCCCACGCTATGTTGGTAGCCGCACCGGCAGTGCAAGAACCATTTGCGGTCATCAATGCCGATGACTATTACGGTGTGGAGGCCTTTCAAACCATTCATAAGTTCCTTACTGAAGATTGTACACCTAGCCAACACTCCATGGTAGGTTACATTCTACGCAATACCCTTTCGGACCATGGTACAGTGAACCGTGGCGTAGCTACTGCTGATGATGGCTACCTTACCACTGTAGTGGAACGCCTTAAGATTGGCCACCGCAATGGCTCCGTTTCTTATCTCATTGACGAAGAGCCACACGAACTAGAGATTGACAGCGTGGTAAGTATGAACTTCTGGGGTTTCCATCCTGCCATATTCGAGCAAACGGAGCGGATGTTTCACGAGTTTGTTGCTGATACTGCAGGACAGCCACGAGCAGAGTTCCTAATCCCCGAAGTGGTGGACGAACTAATTAACACCGGCCAGGCTAAAGTGAAAGTCCTGACCAGTGAAGATCGTTGGTACGGGGTTACCTACCAAGAAGATAAACCGATGGTAGTGGCGGCTTTCCAAAAGTTACTAGCTAACAGTGTTTATCCGGATAAACTTTGGTGATCCTTTGCTCATTTCGCAGCATGTCTGACTTTGATTCTTACTGCGTCCCATTTATGGTTTCGCGGAATTCCTTCCGTTGTGGAGATTGCAGATGGGATGAATTTTGAGTAACAAATAGCGCGACTGCCTCGGCAGGAGCGCGACGCCAGGATGGCGTAAGGGCTAGGGGGAGTAGGGCCGACCAGTGGGAGCGCCCGGATGACCTGACGCTGCCCCGCTTTTGAGGCGGGGCAACGCGGAGCCCCATAGATGCCGGAATCGTTGGTAAGATGATTTCCGCGAAACGACTAATAAGCGACGGGTTGGCTGTTTTTCAAAGCTGAGCACTCCGCTGTGAAGGTTAAATGCAGAGCAAATTCTGTAAACCTCACCACCACCTGTACTAACCCGCCATTTCCTTCCTGATTCGAGTATCCGTTAGCTTATTAGCATTAATAAAGCCAGTGAATACAGTCGAATCAACTTTGCTAAATCTGATGTCGGAAAATCCAGAGGTGTAAAATCGCTCTTGAATGCATCCATCCGGATTTAGTGCAAAGAAGATATTTATGTCGCGATCGCTATCTCCGATTAGACCAAGGCGAAGGGTTTGTGAGCCGGGTTCAAACAGGTGTTCGGGTTCTACAGTCAGTCGATCAATATAGATTATCCTTTTTCCCAGGCTATGATTGCCACTTCCCACACCTCCTGGACACGGCTGCCAAACGTTTTTGTTTTCCGGAAGGGTAGGATCTTCACCAAGGCTGTCACTTGCTGTGCGTCTATTTGTAAACTAACCCGGTACTGCCACGCCGGCTTGTCATTAATGATCTTGGTTTGCAGTAATTCAACTTCCTGCAGATTGATAGGGGTGGCAGTCGTGAAGTCAACAGAACTCAGCTTTTTTTTGGTAGGCTGGCTAGGCAACTGTAGGTAAATTCCGGGGGAGTACAGAAGTTGTTCTAATTCGGTGAATAGCACCGTCCGTAGCTCCGGATCAAGGTCAGGATTACAGAGGAGATTGTAATAATCTACGAATTCACGGACTATCTGCTGAGCCCGCTGCTCAAAGGCTTGCCCTTGTTGCGCTGATAATTGGGGGTTGGCAAAACCTGCTGCCACCTGCTCATCGGGTGCTGCTGGCCGTACCTCAATGGACTGACTCTGTAAAGGTGCAAAACCTAACAGAAGCAGTATTAGGAGGGACAGTTGATATAGCTTCCTGCTTGTTTTCATGATGCATTTACGGTAAAGCGAAGTTCAACAATCTGACCATCTCGATAGCTGGTGTGCAAGACTTCCACACCGCGTAGGCTTTTGCTCGGGATCGTCATTCGATTGATGAATTCTGATTTATTCAAAATATCCATACCATACAGCCCTTCCGGATCAACCTGGTAGATAACTGCGTCTTCGGCAAAAATGCTCCTCAGTTGCTCTCTGCGTCGTTTCCAATCTTCGATTTTCGAAGTGGAAAAATAGTGGATCATCAAGGCGTAGTCATCTACCTGCAGGTGAATGTCTATTGGCTCCGCTGAGTTGATCTCCGCAACCAGTAGCGTATCGGGGTGATAATAGGGTGCGGAACAAATCAGCTTGGCGTTTGCTGGTGCCCCTTGTAAGACTAGGCAGTGCTCACCCATCTTAGTGCTGGCCTGATTTACTAATCTTCCGTCACGCTCCACGCCTACGTGCACGGCCACGCTGTCGATTGCCTCCTGCCTTAGTGCATCAAAAAAGCAGAGCTCCAACGTGTCTTGTTGTGGTTTGGGCCAGTAGGTAAAGGCGGCTGTAACAAGTAGTAGCGCTATCAGGCTCAACACTAGGGTCCATTTTCGCCGGCTGTTTCCTCTTTGCTTTTCAAATCTGAAACGATAAGCTTCCCATGATTCGAAACCTACAAAGCGAGTGAGTAGGTCCAGCATGTCAATGCGGGGAAGCTTTTCATTCTGCGGTACTTTCAGATGCGTGTAGAACCATTTTTCACTAATCCTATCCTGTAGTCGCTGTTCCAAAAGGTCTTGTAAGTTGGCGATGTCGGTTTGACGAAAGTCCGTTAGCTTACCCTGAAAATGAGGATAGGCCTGGCGATACTGCTCCAGGATCAAGGCCTTCAAAGCCACAAACGCACGCAAACCATCATCCATTTTTAAATATCGGTTTTACACCTACTAATGTAGCTGGAATTGTCTTGTAAATCAATTGTAAAACGCTTTGCAGTTCATCTCCGGTCGTTCTGCTTGGCGAAATTTAGCGCCAGATGGCAGTTTTGACCTTATTTCATCAAAACAACCCATTCATGATTACGAGCTATAATATTAATTCTGCTTGTTTACTGTTTGTCGCTTTTCTATTGCACTGCACTGCTACTTCCTGGGCACAGGAAGGTTATTCCTCTGCTGCCATGAGTATGAGTCAGTCTAAATCTGGGCAGTGGCTCCTCCCGCAACCCGACGAGGTGGTGGAAGAAGAGTATTTCAATTACCACATCCATCATTTACCTCGCCCCACTGTGCAGCAGGCAGCTCACCTTGATGCGCAGTGGATCGGTGTTGGTGCTGGTCGCTATTTGGTCCAATTAGGGCTATCCACTTTACGCCTGGAGGAAATGCCAAGTCGGCAACAGGTAAATGTGACGCTGGTGGTAGACCGAAGCGGGAGTATGATGTCTGATGAGAAAATGGTCAAAACCCGGCAGGCGATGCTGGCATTTGTTGACCAGCTACAAGCGGAGGATCATCTTTCGATCGTGGCCTTTGATCACCACGCTAATATTGTGTTGCATAACCAAGCCGTGGGGGATCGGGTGGTGGTCCGTCAAGCGATCAATACGATCCATTGTGGTGGTTCCACCAATATGCCAGCTGGTATTGAGCTGGGGTATCAAACGATGCTGGCAGGGGTAGAGCAAGGTCGTGATAATCGGATGATCATCCTTACAGATGCGCTGACCAATACTGGGGTAGTTGATCCAGAGGCTATTGTTCAGGCATCCGAAAGCTATCGCGAAGATGTAGAACTCAGTTATTCGATGATTGGAGTTGGTATTGACTTCAACTATCAACTTTCTCGCTTAATGACTGCCAATGGGCGTGACCAGGTGCACTTTATTAGTAATGCGGATGATATCCAAAAGGTATTTGTGAGCGAGGTGGAATCTTTACTTTATCCCATTGGTCGCAAGCCGCAGTTGCGGATAAATCTGCCGCAAGGATTGAGTTTGCAGCATCTCTACGGTTATACACCTGCTATCAGCGGTAATGTTGTTGATTTGCGTCTACGTGATTTTAATGCGGGTTTGAGTCAAATTGTATTACTGGAAGTGACGGGTGCTCCCCGAGCTTTACGCCAAATCAGTGCGGAACTCACTTTTCAAAAACCTGGTGGGGGAAGTACAGTCCGTCTGAGTGCTCAGCCAGAGGAAGCCAGGGTCAATAATGATTTGGAAAAGAACTTAGCCATTGCCCAAATGGCGGCTAGTCTCAAGCTTATGGCGAAGGAATACAGCAATAGTAATGCCTCGGCTGCGGAGGATGTACTAGACGTTCAAATTGGGATGGTGAAAGCCAAATTTCCTGCTCCAAGGGATGCAGATATTACCCACATGCTTACCATTCTGGAAAATTATCGCAAGAATGTGAGGCAGTTAGCGAATCGTTAGCCGTTTTTATCATTTGCCGTTCGGTGATAAATATCATTCTGCTAAGTGATGTAGATCAGAAGGTAGTCCCACGGGAAATTTGACTTTTGTGTCAGTGGCAGGGCATTAAGTTCTGCTCGTAAGACCAAAACCTACATTATTAACGATAAGATTTTCACACCTGATGATTTGAGCTTTTTTGATTAAGGATTGTTAGTTAAGTAAGCCTGGTTCAGCGGTCCTATCTGCTAGCTAGGCTTTTCTTTTTTGACCTATTTACGCTGTCATCCAATCCATATTATTCTTGATTCTTGCCTTTTGGGGGGGCTTTTAGAAACCTGACTATTCGTGGATAATCGCTTTTGTGGCGTGTAGGTGGGACTTAAATTTGAAGTTGTTCGCTCGTGTGTATTTCCGTGCGGGTAACTTCAAATTAAGGCTAGTATGAATAAATTCTTTTACACACTTCTAATGGCCTCCCTTGTTCAGGTAACTGGATTTGCACAGGTGGAGCAGATCGTCAATGAGCAAATCAGGGCCAATTTTGCTCCAAATGGTGCCACGACTTCCACCAGTCCCGGTAACTCCTTTATAGAAGTACAGGAGGGCGAACAGTGGCTTTCCTTGTTACGTGAGTCTGGACTGCTTATTGCGGGTGTTGCACCAGATGGCGAAACCAAATTCTACAACACACGAGGGGCCGATATTGAAGTCGGTTTTGAAGGCGTTGAAGCTGAAGTACAGGCTCCCTGGCGAATAACTCGTGAGCAGGTCTTGGCCCACCGTGCTGATTTTGAGGACAATGGCGTTGTGGATAACCCCATCCCAGAAATCTTTGCCTGGCCCGGTCGGGGTAACCGATTTTCTGAGGAATACAATGGTCATCCACTCAGCAATTCATTTGCTAATTTGGCTCCGTTTTGGGATCAGGATGCGAACGGCATTTATGATCCTGATGAAGGTGATTATCCTATCTTAGGCATACGTGGTTGTTTGGGTAATCCATCGGTGCCCTCTGAAATGATGTTTTATCCTATCCTCATCCGAGATGGAGCAGAGGTGTTTTTTAAGGTCTTTCTCACTGCTTTCCGCTACGACTGTTTCGCCGAAGGGACAGCTGTGAATAATACCCTTTTCTTGCACTACCAGGTGGTGAATTCCTCCGAGTCAACCTTTGAGGATACCTACATTGGGTACTTCGCCGATGGGAATTCAGGGTGTTTTGCGGATGACTACTTGGGCGTGTTTCCAGATCAACAGGCCGTTTATTTTTATAACTCAGATGAGACCGATGGTGGGGGTTTGTGCCCACTAGTTGAGAGTTCGATTTTTACGGGAGTACCCGCAGCTGTTGGTTTGGATCTTCTACGGAGCCCCCTGGATCCCGCAGCATCTTTTGATGAAATTCCACTCACTTACGTAATGCCTGTCTTGAGTGGGGGAGGCATACCCCCGGCCACCGCCGAGCCAGTTACAGTGGCTGAGTACTACAATTACCTGAGCGGTCGCTGGCTTGATGGTCAGCAATTGTTAGATGAAGGTAACGGCTACGAGAGCGGTGAACCAACAGCCCTAGCTTTTACCGGAGATCCGGCGACGAACACCGGTTGGACGGAAATAGGCGAGGGAAATGCGATTGGTGATCGGAAGGCTGTTTTCTCTACGGGGCCGTTTACCTTGCAGCGAGGAGCGATCAATGAATTTACCCTTGGTGTCACATTTAGCCTGGATCCCGACCTAGGGTACCTGGAGCAAATTGGTAACCTCAGAAATAGATTAGATGCTGTACAGCAGTTTTTTGATAATTGCTTCGAGCAAGGCGAAGCAGGTACCTGTGCCCCATTGATAACCAGTAGTGAGGACCTAAGTGTCCCGGCAAAAAACCAACTACTCCTATACCCCAACCCTACGCGTGATCAGGTGAGCATTAGCTTACCCGAAGCACAAGAGGGAACGTTACGCGTTTTTTCGGCTAACGGCCAGGTGCTCCTGCAAAAACGGACTTTCTCTGAACTCATTACCCTTGATGTACAAACTTGGCCACGAGGCCTATACCTCCTGCGTTGGCAGGGTGAAAAAGAAGTGTTAGTTAATAAGTTACTCGTAGATTGATAGAAAGGTGGTAGCCCCGCGCTTTAGTGCAGGGCGGCTTCACCCAGTTGTTGCTTCAGGAGAGGTACGGCTGGGTGAAGGCCACGCTTTATCGTTCGTGACTCAAGTGAGTTACTCTTGATAGTTAAGGTACGGTGCCGTTTAGTTGAAATCTAGGGCGGCAGAGATGCATTGCAATGTGTCTTTACGGCAAATTGATCTGCCTTAGTAAAACGGTATAGTTATCGTGAAAGGGTGTTGATACGCCCAATTTCTTTCCTTTCTGGCTGATGATCCCACTCTTAGCCATTACTTCTATAGGCCTTCCGGCCAAACGATCTGTCAGCATAGAGCTACCCTTTTCGGGTGGGTATCCTGCCAGTTTTTGCAGCATTTGGGCTAAGTAGTCTTTCGATAGTTGAGCGCCGTCTGCCTGCGCTACCGCAATACCTTCTTCCAATAACTGCCGGTAGAGTTGCCGTACCGCTTGCCGCTGGAAGATGTGACATGTTTCGCCCGTGAGGCAGGTGATCGCCCCAATAGCGGCGCTCTCAATAAGCTTTTCCCAGCTAGCGGTTATAAAGTCCTCTGCAATTTGAATCCAAATCTGACTTTCATTCAACAGGCTTTGTAAGGAACTACTCAACGGATGTTGAGGGATGATCAGTCGCGCAGAAGCCAATTGGTGATAGTATCCTCCCCGCGGATTATACTGGGTAGGGGCATCTACTAGAACTGGTAGAATCTTGCTTTGGTCTGCGTAATCGAGTAGGGGAGTACTATGCGCTAAACCATTGCGCAAGACCACTATCCTGGTGTCTGGACCGATCAAATGTTGGAACCACACCGCAGCATCCAGGTAGTGATATGTTTTTAGACAAATGAATAGCCAATCGAGTCTCTGGCGCGCTGGCGAAATCTGGCAGTTAATCGGTCTGTCAAGTAGCTGACCAAGGTGGTCTTTAAAGCTTAAATTATGGCGCTCAGTGCGATTAAAGAAATGTAGCTGGAGACCTGACTTTTCCCATAATTGGGCGGCTATTAAATGCCCTATTGCACCCAACCCCAGTACACCTACGTGGACCATGCCTACTCCACTCGTTCGAAACAACCCAAGTCTGGCTCCATACCACGTGGTGTGCCTAGTAAGTCTAGTGGGAATTCGGATAGAATCGTCGCCCGATCCTGCGCAATGGAGAGGGTATCCAACTGATAGTCATCTTCGGCCCGATTCAGGAAGAGCGCATCATTCTGTTCACCGTTGATACAGTCCAGGCAGTAGGTAGAGAAGAAGTCGCTATACAGGCCATCGTCCCGGGTGAGGAATTCGTCTACTTTCACCAGGCAATGGCTCATGTCTAGCTGGAATAAGGCTGCCTCCTGCCGTTCAGATACATCCTGAACAATAATCTCATCTCGACGTGAACCGAAGAATATGCAATTGGTAAACTCGGCTTGTAGTGGGAATACAGAATTGACACTGCAGTCATCATTGTAGCACTGAAAGTTATTCATCGCCAAAGCTGAGGCATCCACACCGTAGCTCGCTACCGTACAATAGTCCAGTTCGTAACTCCCGCCGTGGGTGAATTGGATAGCATTTGCCCCATTATCATAAAACAGACAGTTATCGGCTGTTACCTCACTGTGGATGCCAATGAGGCCATTCCCAGCGGTGGTATGAATGAGTACATTGCTCAAACTGACCTCAGCTGCCGAATCGGCGTAGACCCCAAAAATGGAGTTTTTGATCGTCGTATGTTCAATGATATTGCCCTGGCTTTCTTGCCCCAGCACGATGCCGAGCCACTGCCCGGGTTGGTTGGAAAAGGCTTCTTCCAAGCGATCACCCTCCACAATGATTGGATTTTCTCGTGTACCCGCAAAATGCAGTTGACCATTCGCTAGGGTAAACAGGAAGCCGTCGTTGAAAACTCCGAGTAATTCATTCTGGGCGATACCACCGTGTACGTAGATATGGGTGCCCGCGGCTACTTCCAGCAGGCAATCATCGATAAAGATCTCACCGTAGATCACGTAAGGCAGATCACTGTCCCAGAGGATGGTTTCGTTATTACACGAGAGTACAACAGGTACGCCACGGTTGAACCGGCTGGGAAAGTAATTGGCATTTTGCCCCCAGGCTTCCAGCAGTACGGATTGCTCTTTATTACCGGTTTTTACCACCAGTCGATCTTCAATTACGAAAGGACTAGCAGTGATGGATGCGTCGGGGTCGATCGTCACTTCCACAAAGACAAAGATCGAATCATTGTCCCAGATGATGGCATCTTCTACCAGGCCACCGGGGAAGCCATCCGCATTGAAAATGAAGTCCACACCAGTGGTGCCTTCGACGTAAATCTCATCTAGTTTGATGGGCTGGTCACTTTCATTATAGATTTTGACCGAACGGGTGGCGGAGCCCAATTCCGTGAATACGGTATCAAAGCGGAGCGTATCCAGCTCAAAACGAATAGAGACCGCATCGCCGGTAAGGAAATCCTGATCTGGGTCACAGGCAGTGAACCACAAACCAGCGCTGAGTAGAAGGCCAAGCAATAAACGGTGGGAAACCCGAAATGCGAACATACAGTGGAATGGTTTTCAGGGCAAAGATGAATTATACTAAAGAAAGAACGGAGAGCAGTCGTTGAAAGCTTCGTTGCTTGTCGGACAATCTCGTCTTAAAGATTGCAAAGGTACAGCCTTTAGTAGAATAGCTTAGCAATGGCAGTTTCAATGGCAATCAAAATCTCAATGCCTGGGTAGGAACGCTGACAAGTTATTTATTTGTTGCCGGGAATACCTTTTCAATAGCGCTTTCGCGGAAAGTGAAAATCTGGTCTACCATACGTTCTACAAATAGCCAGTTGGCAATGGATCCGATTGGGCCAAAGGGTACTTGGTAGTGGAGGATATCCGTCATTTCCGTACCACCGTCTACTGCCTTGAAGTGGTGTTGGTGGTGCCAAAGGGCGTACGGCCCCACTCGCTGATCATCTATGAAGAAGGTCTTGTCGCGGATTTGGGTGATTTCGGTAATCCAATTCATCGGTATACCTAGCAAAGGGCTGATCTGATATTGGATGACCATGCCCGGATACATTTCTACCCCTTTGATAGGGCTCATGATGTTAAAGGACACGTGCTCTGGTGTCATCTTCTCCAGATTCTCCGGGCGCGAGAAAAAATCCCACACTTCGTCTAAAGGGCGTGGTACTGTAACGGTCCACTCTTTACGTTTTGGGCGCATAAAATACGGTTGTTCTTAGGGCTAGAAATGCCCGAGCGGCCAATTTGTTCAGTATTGGAAGAATGCAAATCTTAAAATTTCTTGATAAATAGAGGGAGTGCTTGCTTGATACATGAATATTTCCCTATATTTGTCAAGTGAGTTGAAAAATACTTACTGATAGATTTAATCCCAATAACGATCCCATGAACGAAGTAACACTTCTAGGCTGGCCTTCTCTTGCCAGCAGTTTCAAACTTCAAACCGCTTAATGTTTAAGCTCCTCGATACTTATCGCAGGGGCTAAAGTCGTTTGAGGAAAAAGCACTATCGCTTACCTTTTTGTACGGGAAAATTATTGATGGGTTAAACGAATCAGGAAGCAGTTCCAGCTTCACTGTTTATGATAATTACGACTCCTTTACGGAGCTCGAAATAAAGATGCAAGTAGGTTTGTAAAGGGTTTCTCATACAGAGAATTTTCGGAGAGCGGACATTTTTGTCCGCTCTACTTTGTTTTAGGCTAGTCTAGCCGCCAAAATTCGTAGCCATTCTTTAACCGCTTCTTCATTTTCTGTAGCTGCTTTTCCAGGAATACTGGAGCTTCCTGTGTTTTCTGAAAACAGAAGCGCTTAGGTAGGGTAGTATACATGGAACGAGGCGGCTTACAATTCTTCAGTATGCATCCTGTTTGGAAACTGTGGTAGAATACTTTCTCTACCCCAATATCCTCCCATAGTAATTGTAGAGTGGCAGTAAGCATGGCTTCCGCCCATACTTCACCGTAGGCAGGTAGTACGTCTTGCAGGTAGCGTTCGCAGCCTGCTAACTCCAGACTATGACGACTCCTCTTGGTGGTCCATTCGCGCCACTGCCCGTTGGCGTCTCGCTTGCGGTGATGACGCTCTACTACTTCAGACTTTGCTGCTCGCCACCAGTCGTTCTGCACTTCTTCAATAAGTGCCACTGATAAGTCCTCGCTCAAGTCAATTCGGGCCCAGGCTAGTGTGAACTCGTTGTTACTAGCCCGACTTGGGTGCCCGATGTACTTGAATGGGTGGCGGTATGACTTAGGGTGTAGCAGGCTTTGGTACTGGGTATTGTGGTCACCAGCAAAGTTTAATTGAAGGACCAAGTTGTAACCCGGGCGAGAGGTTTGGTCCCAGTTGCCCCAAAGCTGCTTGTCGCGCCCCCACCTATCAAACGTCAAACGAAATTTAAGTGGAGTAGTGGACCGCAGTAGCTGTAGGCGCTCCAGGTTTAGCAAACCGTCGCCCCAATTTCCGCGAGCAGATTTTAGTAAAGGCCGTTCGAGTAAACGAGCCCACTGCCCTTGCTGAAGGTGTTGTAATTTAAGTGGACCTGCTTGAACCTGTCGCTCTAATAAGTAGCGGGCATATTCGTCTTTGCTGTAGTATAATAGACGTCGGTGGCCATTCAGGGCTTCTACTACAAAGTCCAATGATGAACGATCCATGATGATCAACTTGAAAATTTGAATAATGTCGGCACAACTCGTCCAGGCCAACAGCGGAAGGCTGCAGCGAGGTGCTGATAGAAATTGATTAGGAAATAACAGGAGGGCTACTCCTAATCAGGCAAGACGGCTAGCACAATTCCATGTTGAAGATGCCGTCGGAACGATATGTCACTGATGCGGAACATGGTCTGGTTTTCATTATTCGTATGCTGAACAGGATTGGAGGAGTGAATAGTTCCGAGGGAGGAAAGTTTTGTTGGCTAGTTCTTCTGCGAAAATGATTAGCTGCAAACCTCCCGCTGCAGAGACGTATTGCAATGCGTCTGTACGACAAGGGCCGTAACTGCTGGTTTGCGCCATCATGTTATTGTATCAATAGTTGATACAGGAAGATTGATATAGAAGGTGATTAGAGCAGGAGAGAAAATAGTTTTCAGGAATAATTTTTTGGGCGAAAAACCAGAAAACTAATTTTTTCGATGAGGGGTAAATTTTAGTCGAGTAGATAGTGTGTTAGTCATTTGTAAATCAGGTGATTAGGCTGTTTTTGAGACTTATTTAATTTTTTCGATGAGCGGTGAAAAATTCACCCGTTTTCAGCGCATTACTCTTTCTCACCTTTCCACAAATCTCCAATGCTATTCCATCCTCTTTCTTGCGCTTGTTGCTGACGGCACATGAGCGCATAAGTGTTATTGAACCCTAGTGGCTCCAACCATTGTACCTGATCGCGTTCTGCGCAGCTCTGTTTGACGTATTCGTACACAGCACTAGCATCCGTAAAGATGGCAGCTCGTAGACTATCAGAAGGTTCTAGCAGAACTTGAAAGCCCGTTCCGGTGTATTCTGGATAGACATCAATTTCGCCTTCACGCAAGGCATCATAGCAGATTTTTGTACCCCCGAGGCCAGACTTTGTATCTACTTTAAGGTCAGTATACCCTTCTATGAGTTGCTTGAAAATCTCGACGAGAATATACTGCTCAGAGAAGAGTTTAGAACCGATCGTAATAGTCCTCGCGTTCGCCTTTTCGCCCGGGCTTTTCCATAGCTTAGCTTGCCGTAAAAATGCTTCAGCTACTTCTTCTGGAGAACGCTGTAGGTGGTCTACCTGATAATTAAGGCTCGTCATCAGGCTATCATTGATGCGGTTGCCTAGTAGATTAAGCGTTGCTACCAATTCAGGGTGATCCTTGGCTGTTTGACCATTTACGACTGCGGCACAATGGTAAGGGGGGAAGGCGTGTTGATCATCCTCCAGAACTTTTAGATTATAGGCTTGAACGCGGCCATCGGTTGAGTAGCCGCTAATCAGGTCTACTTCTCCTTCGGCTACCGCGCGATACAGCAAGCCAGCATTTAGGATAAGCGTGTTGAATGCCAGATCAGAATAGGAAGATTGTATGCTCGGGAGGCCATCTGCACGATCTGCAAATTCGGGATCAAAAGCCGCGCTGAGAAGGCGTTGCTCAGCTGGGCCACGCCACGCCAAGCTCACGATGAGTGGCAGTAAGAGCACGGCAAAGCTAGCCCGGAATTTAACCTTTTGTAAGCGACCCAACAGTTGATCAAAAAGTAAGGCCATTAAAGCAGCCGGTACTGCTCCGGCTAGAATCATGTTGTTATTATTGAGCGCAATGCCGCCAAAAATGAACTCTCCTAAGCCCCCGGCACCGATATAGGAAGCCAAGGTGGCCACTCCCACATTGATAACCGCAGCGGTGCGCACACCCGCCATGATGACTGGAAGTGCCAACGGAAGTGTCACAGCCCGCAGAACCTGAGTGGGTGTCATTCCCATACCCGCCGCTGCTTCTCGAACGGCTGGAGATACCCCCTGGATACCGGTGTAAGTGTTTTGCAGGATAGGTAAAATTGCGTAAAGCAGCAATGCCAGGATGGCCGGTTTTACACCAATTCCAAAAAGGGGAATTAGACTTCCTAAGAGTGCGATGTTTCAAGAGG
>JBCBWU010000081.1:0-29346 GCA_039816955.1 Bacteroidota bacterium | reverse complement strand
GCGGTGCTGGTGATATTGAGCTAGATGGTAGTGCTGATGATATCAGCATTGGTATCTCCGGCTCTGGTGATGTTGATGCAATGGGAATGACAGCCCAGAATTGTGACGTGCGCGTGTCTGGATCTGGCAATGTGAAAGTGCATGCTACTCAGCAACTGAACGTACGCGTCTCTGGTTCTGGCGATGTCTACTACCGAGGTAACCCCAACGTACAGTCTCGCATCAGCGGTTCCGGTGATTTGGAATCGGTGAGTGGCCGATAAACGTTAGCCTAGTTCTCGGATATTTTTGGAATATCCGAGAACTATTCTTCTACTGCTCTTCTTCCGCAGAAATACTTATCTGCCGCTGTAGCCCTTGGTACTCATCGTCTTCTTCACCATCGGCATCCCAGTCCATAAAAGCTCGGAAGGCAGCCCGCCCGTTTGCTAACTTCACTTCATACTGATACGTCACCTCTGGCTCAATCAATACCAGTGTGTCACCAAAGGTGTTCCACATGCCTCTGCTTTGATTCACCAGCTCCCCTAATATATTACGGTGTACCAGTCGGTATTTTTGGTCCGGCTGGAAGTAGTAAACCGGAGGCTCCATCTTAAAGACATCTTCCCAAACCTCTTCGGTCAAAGACTCGGTACGGAAGGTATCTCTACCATCGGCCGTATTGATAGCTACGTTAATTTGGAAAGTCTGCCAGGTGCCCTGCAGAGCAGATTTCAGATCAACTTCTTCCACTGTTTCCTCGGTATGAGCAGACTGATCTGCTTGGCAAGCAGTGCCAAACAAGAAGGAACCAACTACCAGTATCATAAGCGTAATGCGCATCATATCTAAGCCTTTATTTTCGGGCCTTAAAGGTAAGAGTCTGTCTGAGAATTGTCCTAGCACAGCAACTTAAAAAGTCATCCCGAACTCGGGGCAAAAGCCCAAGCTCGGGATGAGAAGTCAACTTCTATAGGAAGTTGTACAAAACCAAATAAGTGTGGTTTAGCGTGCAAACAGCTTCACTGTAGCAAAAGCACCTTCTTCGTTCGTGAAAGTCACGAAGTAGAAACCACTGCTCAAGTTACCGCGCTCAATCTCCAACTGGTTGGTATTGATCTGGCTGTAAGTACGTAGGATACGACCAGTTGCATCCGCCAAGCGGGCAGTGTATACTGAGTTGTCATCGTTAGAAAACATTACAGTAGCACGCTCAGTGAAAGGATTACCCATTACCTGGAAATCCAAGTCCAATAACAGATCACGAGTAGAGGCAGATACCTCACAAGTCTCAGTGATGCTGCTCAGCATGATGGTCAAGTCAGCGCAACCGCCACCGCCATCATCTTTCTTACCTTCAGCAGACCAAGGATTACCTGGATCAGATGGCCCCTGGTTCAGTACAAAGTCAACTTGGGTTACCGTACCCGCAGCCTGACCGTAGTAAGCGTCAACATCAGCGAGGTAAATGATAAAGTCATCATTACCATCATTGGTACCAGTTACAGCACCACTACCATTCCACTCAATCACGTTCATGAAGCCGTTAATACCAGAGTGGAAACCTACTTCCGTCATGCCGGCAAGTGCACCGGGGCTACAACCAGTAGCATCGTCGAAAATCAATTGGATTCCTCCAGCTGGGTCATTACAACCAGATACGGGGTCTTGTGCAAAGGCAACTGTGTAAGAGAACGCGGCGAAGATTAACAAGTAAAATTTCTTCATTTTTCAACTTTTTGGTGATTCAAAATTTAGTAAAACAATCAGAGGTCGCATAGGATAGGAATTAAATGTACGAAATCTCACTTCTTGTAGGAAATACACCAAGCAAAAATGTAAGATTCTTTTAAAAAAAACGCTGCTCAGGTGGCAAACGCTTCCTCTAGCGCAGTAGCGTAATATTGCCTCGCGAGCGGTATTCCTCTCCACCAAAACAGCTCACCTCTAGATAGTAGCCGTAAACATCCGGTGAGAGGGCTCTGCCTTCGAAGGTCCCGTCCCAGCCATCATCTTGGGAAAAGGACTCAAACACTTGTTCACCCCAGCGATTGTAGATGGCTAGATAAAACTCATCAATGACGTTACCTTCAACTAGTAAGACGTCATTCAAGTTATCACCGTTGGGGCTAAAGGCGTTGGGAACAAAGATGTAAGGGTCAATACAAGGCGAATTAAATACGACCAGCAGTACATCCTCCTGATTGGAGCAGCCATTTCCATCCACAATAGTCAACTCGTAGAGCGTGGTTTCCTCTGGGCTAGCCACCGGGTTTGGAATATCCGTGGCACTCAAGCCTATTGCCGGTGTCCAGCTATAGGTGTAGGTTGGATCATCCGTTGCCATTAATTGTATCGATTCTCCTGGCACGAGGGTGTCCTGTTCTGGCGTAATGAAAAGCGCAGGCTGGAACTGGAAAACGGTCACTGGAACTGACAGCTCCCCCATACAACCAAAATCATTGGTCAAGGCAACCGAAATAGTTTCACTCATTTCTGGCTGCACCACCACCGAGCTTGTCCCCTGCCCCTCGACAATGGATGCTGCAGGTGTCCATTCGTAGCTAGTTAGTGGGCTATCACCAAAATTGATCACTGTAAGCTGAAGAGTATCTCCAATGCAGATGTTATCTGCGGGTCCCAAGCCCGCATTAATAGCACGATTGTCAACGACGATCGAGTCTACTTCAACACAACCATTTTCATCCGTTAACTGGACATAGTAAACGGTCATACCCTCAGGATTGACTAACTGTGTTTCTCCAGTGCCCAAGAGCTGTGTAAACTCGCTATCACTTGCCCAGACATAATCCAGGTCTTGCGCGCTTTCCGCAAAAATCTGCACTGATGTTTCACAGGTTGTTACATCAGGGCTTAAGTCGTAAAGGATGGGATCGGTAATGGCAACCAAAACACTTTTAGAGATTTGGCAATTGCCCGCCGCATCGGTGACGGTTACTGAGTAGACTGTATTTTCCGATGGGCTGGCGATAGGGTTAGCCGCAGTACTATCACTCAGTGTTTGCCCGGGTGACCAATTATAGACGTATTCCGGATTCCCGGAAGGGTTCAACTCAGCGGATTCACCAGGGCAGATTCTATTCACATCTGCGATATTAACCTCTAAAAGTTCAATTGGCACAGCGGATTGTAAAGTATCTACACAGCCGTTGGCTGCTGTAGTGATCAGGGTAACAGGTAGGTCTTGCGTAAATTTCACCAACCAGATGAATTCATCCACGTCACCTACCGAATTTTCTCCAATAAACCACTGCAGCCCGATAATCTCGGTCCCCGTAGCCATACTTGTATTGGTAAACAGAATCTCTGCCTTTTCATCACAGCTATTGTAACTCCAGTCAAAAGAAGGTTGAATGAGTCCTCCTTCCACCACTTCGACGGTAAGTTCTAACGTATCGGTACAGTCCAAATAATTGGGTAACGACAATTGAACCGTATACGTTCCAGGAGTCGGATACGTGTAACTCACCATCGCCCCACTGGCCGAAGCATTAGGATTGGTTGGGTCACCAAAGTTCCACTGATACAAATTGGCCGCACTTCCATTCCCAACAAAGTTGACCGTGTTGCCACTGCACTGATTGATCTCCAAGTCGGCACCAAAATCACTCACGTCAACGGTGGTGACAGCTATTGTGTCTATCCCAATACAACCAAACTGATTCTCAGCAACGACGGTATACAGTTGCGTTCCAGCCACAGCAGGTTGCACACTAGGCACGGGTGTACCCTGGCCTGAGATGATTTCTTCAGCCGGTTCCCATTGCCAGCTAAGCACATCATCCGGATCTACGTTGGCCACAAATAGATCTAGGCTTTCGCCTAAACAAAGGCCGGTATCTTGGGTCAGTAAGACCAGGTTGACCGCCTGGCTAATTACCGTAACAGAATCAACGATTTCACAATCTGCATCGTCCAACACTAGCAAATAGTAGGTCTCCTCTCCTATCGGGGAAACGGTAATGTTCTGCCCTTCTTGTGTTCCCGAGCTAAAATCGGGTTCAGTAGACCAGATGTAACGAATACCGGTATTACTGCTAGCCATCAATTCGATATCCTCCTCACAGGTGGTCAAATCGGAGGTTAAATCTACCGTAAGCGGTTCGTTAACCACCACCGTTATTTGGCGATCCGAAGTACAGCCCGTTTCTGGGTCCGTTAAGATTAAATCATAGGTAGTAGTTACCTCCGGTGTTGCATCTGGGTTCGGAATAGTAGGATCATTTAAAGTCCCTGCTGGTGACCATTCGTATTCCAAACTCGCAATAAATATAGGGTTGAGATTGATGGTTTCGCCGGGGCAAATAACCAGTGTATCGGCTGATAATACTTCTTGAATAAAAGTTACATCGGTAAGGGCCGTTGCGGTAGCATTATTGCAACCGTTTTCTGCTTCTAAAAGCAACTCAATGGTATAATCTCCCTGTGCCGTGATGACTAATTGAGGAGATTGGTCCGTACTAAATACCTCCCCATTAACCGACCACTGCCAGGAGGTAATAGTAGAGAGTTCATCCACAGACAAATCATTGATCTGCAACACCAGGCTATCGCCACAACTGAGGGTATCCAGAGAGAAGGATGGATTTAAGGTTAGCGGCAGCAACTGGATTTCCTGGGTAAAGGTATCAGCGCAAACTTGTCCGGGCGCAGCAATCAGCGTAATCTCATACAGCCCCGTATCCGGGAAGGTAAAACTCGGATTAAGCACAGTTGAAGTACCCAAAGGATTATCGGGGTCACCAAATATCCAGAGAAAGTCACTGGTTCCTAAGCTTTCGTTTACGGCCGTTACTTCTAAACCGTCGCATTGTAGTTCTGGTGTTAGGAAAGCGGCAGTGGTAGAGCCACAGACGCCCACATTGTATTGGAAATCTCGCCTGGAAGTGGAGATCAATTCGCCATCCCGATATTCCTCGGCACAGATACCTACCACAAATTGTCCTGTAGTATTAGGCACGCCGGTCAATAAACCCGTCTCACTATTGATAGTTAATGCCACGCCTCCCGACATGCCATTCAGCATATTATCAAGATTGTAGGGTGGATCATTCCAGACAACCTCCTCGTAGGGCGGATTATTTGGCGGCTGGGGCCTAGGAATATCGGGATCAGCCCCTTGCAAGGGAGTGCAAAGTCGATAGACGATACTATCCCCATCCGCATCAATGGCCGATTGATCAAATATTATCGGTTCGTTGACGCAGATATACAGGGGCGGCCACTGCAGGAATTCTGCGCTGCTATTACACTCTAGTAAGGCACGTTCGGATATGGATACACCGTAGGTGGCTCCGGTAGCCAGCGGCTCAACTATATTCTGAATTGTCTGATTTCGGCAACATCGCTGATACGCCAATTGGTATCCACCAGGCCGGGGCAGCAACTCCACCACCGTTCGGTAAGTAGTAGTATGCACACAGACATCGGGAGGAATAACCAGGCATTCATCCGTCAGGACGGGTGATAGGGTATCATCTCCAATCAGAGGTACTCGAATGTCTTGGAGTAGGACATTATTCACATCAAAAACTCCGATGGAGGCAGGATCGTCAAAATAGGCATTGGGATTACCAAAGAAGCAATCCCGATAAATAGTGAGGCGAATTTCGTATTGGTTATCCCCTAAACAGGTATAGCCCATCTCTCCACCTACAATATGCGTAGCGTGGAGTGGCTGGCTACAAATGCAGAATACGAGGCAAGCGACAAGAACGAAAAATCGACTGGATGAGAGGTGAGGACGCAAGAGTTAAGCGGTTTTGCAACCTAAGTTAGTGAAGAATTTCTGATTCTACCGTGTTCAATTCTTGAAATGAAGAACGGGAGGCTCTCCCTACTTGGAAAACCTCCCGTTTCTAAGGCCTTAGCAAGCCATTCATTTATCTTATTGAGCGATTACCAGCTCAAACTCTACACGACGGTTCCGCGCCCGACCGGTAGGAGTATCATTGGAATCAATTGGGTTAGTTTCACCGTAACCAGCGTAAGACATCCGGTCACGAGAGATACCTTTCACCAACAGGTACTGATAACAAGACAAAGCGCGCTTCTCGGATAACGCCTGGTTAGCGGCGTCATTACCGCGGTTATCGCTAAAGCCGCTCATCTTAAGGTTGTAGTTCGGATAACGATCCATAATTTCTGCTACCTCATCCAGTACACTATGAGAAATGGTGAGTAGGCGTTCACTACCGGTGCGGAAACGCACGTTGCGCATTGCCAGTTCGAGGGTTTCAATATCTTCCTCTGCCACCACTGGACAACCGTCATTCTCAATCGGTCCTGGGTTCGATGGGCAGGCATCATCACCATCACCGATACCGTCATTATCGCCATCTGGGCAACCATCAAACTTAGCATCACCAGGAATTTCTACACACTTGTCGTTAGGGTCAATTACCCCATCCAAGTCCGCATCCGGGCAGCCGTTCGCTTCCTTTACACCAGGAAGCTGTGGACAGGCATCATCCGCATCCGTTACACCATCTCTATCTGCGTCTGGACAACCATCTAGTTCTTCTACACCAGCAATAGTTGGACAGATATCAACGGGGTCAGCAATGCCATCCTCATCCGTATCCGGACAACCACGGAAGCGACGCTTACCCGGCGTATTAGGACAGTTATCCTGATTATCAGCCACTCCGTCATCATCCGTATCTGGGCAACCATTAAACTTAGGATCACCAGCTACATCAGGACAACCATCACGGTTATCGGCAATACCGTCTAAGTCAGCATCTGGACAACCACTGGTGGCGCTGATACCGGGTGTTTGCGGACATTTATCTACATCATCAGCAATACCGTCATTATCGCTATCCTTGGCACCAAAGCGGGTAGTTAAGGTCAAGCCGCTAAACGCATACCAGTCATTTCGATCCGGGTTTGCGGAAGCTGACACCCCATCAATGAGGTCAGTCAGTGCACGACGAATACCTATCTCTAAGCCCACTGTCCATTTGCGAGAAATATCATAGCGTAGGCCGCCACCAAAAACAAAGGAAACCGCTGTTTCATCGGAGGCTTCCTGATCCTTTTCGATTCGGGCCAAACGTCTCCCACCTTGATCACCAATGTTGTAATCCGTATCCGGGTTGCTAAAAATCAGATTGGGTCCAACAAAGACATAAGGTGAAAGAATTTGCCGGAAGTTTCCTCCTCGGTAACGTTTCTCTCCTAGTGGTTCATAAAGGAAATGAAAACCCAGCTCAGTTAGACGATTCTCAAAAGAGAAGCCACGCGTCATCCGGTCAAAATTCTCAGAATTCACTTCAGAACTGGTCAATTGCCCAGTGGTAAGGCCAAGACGTACGCCAACTACATTATTGAGGTTACGCTTGAGCATAAACCCAAAGGCTAGATTGGTCTGTGAAAGATCGAGTCCATCGCCTTCGATAACATCACCGGTGTAATTGGCACCTCCTAGGAAAAAACCACCGTCCCACTTGTCTTCTTGAGCAAGTAAGCCACTGGTGCATAAAAGCAGCATACTTAATAAGCAGTAAAAAACTCTCATAATGTACATTTGGTTTGTTTACAAAAAACTTCAATCCCAAATAGATTTCAAGGGCCTCTACCTCAACCGGATACTAAGAGCAAGGTGAGTTAGTAAATATGTGCAAGTATGGTACAACTGGGAATTGATTACACGGATCAAACAAAAGTAAACAAGTTTTTAAAAAACACCTTTTCCCAACCTCTGAGATTTCGGATATAAGTTTCTTTAATCTGATTGAGAAACGATTCTACTGGCCTTAAAATGACGAGATTTTCAAGGGCTTAGCATCCCGAAAATTTGTACTATCTTTCGCACTGCGATCCTGCCATAAAACAGAATTATCCTACCTAGCACTACCCACGCATGAATATCCTGACAGTCGTCATTGGTATAGTATTTGTCCTACTCTTGCTCAGCCTCCTAGCCACCACCATTATGGAATTATTGGCGTCGTTTTTTCACTTACGGGGTAGAAATCTCATTAAGGCGCTCAGGAACATGCTGGCTAGTAGCGATACGGGAGAGCAATTACTGGAAGACTTCCAGAATAACTCTCTCTACAAGCACCTTTCACAACAATACAGCCGTACTACTCAAGGGCCTCCCTCCTATGTGGATTCCGAAACTTTCCAAAGTATCCTCTTCGAGATTATCCTGAAAGGCGAAGGCGTAGATAAACTCAAAGAAAAGATTGACGAACTTCCGGATGAAGATTTACGAAACGTACTGAATCAACTCCTGCGCGATTCGGACAACGAACTCGATCAGTTTAAACTAAATATTCAGAAGTGGTACAATGATGTAATGGACCGTGCCTCGGGTTGGTATAAGCGCTACGCACAGAAAATTCTAATTTGGGTTGGTGTTCTGATTGCTCTCGTTTTCAACGCCGATACCTTTTCCATTTATTCCCGCCTAGCGAGTGATCCAGCAACACTGCAGCAAGTAGTGGCAATGGCCGAAAGCTATGTTCAGACACAGGAAGAAACCCTGGTTCGCCCCGTAGATCCGTCTTTTGAGCAGTCTTTAAATACGCTACAGGATCTGGTTGATAATGAAATCAATACCGTCCGCTCCCCACTTGGATTAGGCTGGGCCGAAGCCGATTTCAGTGACTATGGTGTATACGATTGGTTGGCTAAGATTCTGGGGTATATTGTGACGGCGCTGGCTATCTCCCTGGGTGCGCCTTTCTGGTTTGACCTACTGAGAAAGATCGTCAACATTCGAGCCTCAGGCAGCAAACCATAGCGACAATTAGCGTAGACCGTAGTACTTCTCTTCATAGTCCATTCAAATAGTCGCTTTTCCAGTACTTTTTTCGCGATGGGTATCAGTCCTTGTAGGAAATCACCGGCCAGATAAACAAAACGAGCATTGGGGCGCTGGCGCAAATGTGGTAAACAGTTTTGCAATACACATAAAGTTCCGAACCAATTGGTACGCATGATTTTTTAGAAGAAGCCCCCCTAATGAGTACTGTACGTAGCTGATCTGCCACAATATCCTTTAGAATTTGAGCGCAAACATAGTATAGTATAGCACAAGACTCCGTGCTATACTGACCGGTACCAGCAGCACAGAACCACCTTTAGGTTAATTTTGTATTATTGAGTGATGAATTTGCCAAAATTCGAAGATAAATATGGAGAGTAAGCTCAAACCAACCTTTGAAAAAATCGATCCTATTTTTGGTAGCTCTTTCTACCTGGATCGCTTTGTGGATAAGTCTTGTCACGAAAAACCACAGTGGCATTTCCATCCGGAATATGAGATCGTCTACATTCCGGATGGAGACGGAAAGCGACACATTGGCAATCATATTGGACGTTACGAAGACGGTGAATTGATCCTACTTGGTCCCAACCTCCCTCACTTGAGCTATTCGGCCAAAAGCCGTGAAATCGTTTTGCAACTACGCGAAGATTTTCTGGGTACCACCTTCCTGAATATTCCTGAAATGAATGCTATTAAGCAGCTTTTCGCGAGGGGTAGGACAGGCGTAGTATTCATCGGCGAGACCAAGCACAAGATTGGGAGTATTCTAAATTCGCTGATTGACGAGCCACCCTTCGAGCGCCTACTAGGCCTGTTCAAGGCGCTGCAAATGATGGCCACTACCGATGATTATGAATCACTCAATGCTAGTGGTTTTGCTGTAGAAGTGAACCCTCAAGACAAAGTCCGCATGGAGGCCATTTATCATCATGTAGAGCACAACTTTCAGCGCGTAATCCCATTGGAGGAAGTAGCACAGCTAATTAACATGACCGTGCCCGCTTTCTGTCGTTATTTCAAAAAGCTCACGAACCGGACATTCACTCAGATGGTAAATGAGTTTCGCATTACTTACGCTTCCCGCTTACTACAAGACGAGCATATGAGTATCGCTGCTATTTCATTTGAGAGCGGTTTCAACAACCTATCTCACTTCAACAAGCAGTTCCGGCAAATCACGGGAGTATCGCCAAGAGAATATCGAAAGAATCTGCGTAAGTTGGTTAATTAACTAACCTCTTGCACCTGCAGCGATTCCAGATAACGATTAAGTCGTTCCATTGGCTTGACAATGGCTACGCGCCCGGAGCGGACAAAGCCGTAGATATCTCCAATGGCTTTAAATTCCTCGAGTAGGGCTTCTGTCTCCGCTGCGTGTCCGGTCTTTTCCACCACCACATACTCTGGTTCGATAACCAGAATTCGAGCATTATGGGCACGTACCAGCCGTTCCACCTTATTCCCATCACAAAACATCGCGAAAGGCACCTTGTACAAGGCAATTTCTTGATAGACGGTTTCCTCCGGCTCGTAGTAAAATGCCTTGATGATATCAATCTGCTTATCCAGTTGGGCCACCAGCTTTTTTACCATATCTTCCTTCACCACAACCACGATGGTAAAACGGTGAATACCTTCGATAGAGGACTGGCTGGTTGTGAGGCTTTCAATGCTAATGTGCCGCCGAGTAAATACGGAAACCACTCGGGACAAAATACCAGTGATGTGTTCCGAAAAAACGGTAATGGTATATTCTTTGGTCATGATCCTATTTTTTGAGGGCATCCGGCGTTAAAACGATCTCGTCTACCGCCGCACCAGAAGGTACCATTGGAAAGACATTTTCTTCCTTCGCTACGCGAACATGTAGTAAATATGGCCCGTCATAATCTAGCATTTCCTTGACTGCTACGCTTAGTTCTGCGGGCTGGTCAATGGTTCTTCCAGCTACACCAAAACCTTCTGCTATCTTAACAAAGTCTGGGTTTTGTAGGTGCACGGAAGAGTAGCGTCGGTCAAAGAAAAGCTGCTGCCACTGGCGCACCATCCCCAGGTAGTTATTATCCAAGAGGATAATCTTGACCCCCGTCTTCCATTGCGCGCAAAGCCCCAATTCCTGGATGGTCATTTGAAATCCACCGTCTCCAATAAAAGCGACTACTTCGCGCTCCGGTTGCGCAAATTTAGCCCCAAAGGCCGCTGGGAGACCGTAGCCCATGGTACCTGCTCCACCAGAAGAAACCCACTGGTTGGTCGATTCATACATGTAGTAGCGGGCCGCAATCATCTGGTGTTGTCCTACATCCGTAGCGACAATAGCCTGACCGTCGGTTTGATCACTCACTTCTTTGACCACCATTCCCATACGAATCTGGCCATCATCAGTTGCGCACAGGGCCTGATCAATAACCTTTTCTTGTTCTATCCGAGCGCATTCGGCAAAGCTCTCCAACCACTCGGGATAGGACTTCGTCTTCACCAATGGTAGTAAAGCTTCCAAGGCTTGTTTGGCATCCGCCAGAACAGGATAATCAGCAGGAACGTTTTTATTGATCTCCGAAGGATCAATCTCGATATGGATTACCTTAGCTTGCCTAGCGTAAGCGTCCAGGCGCCCCGTAACTCGGTCATCAAAGCGCATACCGATAGCGATGAGAAGATCGCATTCGTTCTGCTTCATGTTTGGTCCATAGTTACCGTGCATACCCAGCATACCGGTATGTAGTGGATGACTAGACGGAATGCTCGATAAGCCGTGAATAGTACAAGCCAGTGGTATGCCTGTCTTTTCGACGAAAGTCTTAAAAACTTCCTGGGCCCCAGCAATCTGAATACCATGCCCCGCCAAAATGAGTGGCTTGCGTGCTGCATTAATGGCCGCTGCCGCCGCCGTGACCTGGCTACTCTCAATTTTCGGCACCGGTTGGTACGATCTGATATAGGGCTGCCTATGGTAGGTAAAATCCAGCTGAGCCAGTTGTGCGTCCTTGGTAATATCAATCACTACTGGTCCGGGCCGACCGGAATTAGCAATGTAGAAAGCCTTGGCGAATACAGCAGGGATTTCCTCTGCTTTGGTAATCTGATAGTTCCACTTCGTCAGTGGGATCGTACTATTAACCACATCCGTCTCCTGAAAGGCGTCGCTACCTAGCAGGTGACTTGCCACCTGACCAGTAATACAAACCAGTGGGGTGCTATCGAGCAGCGCATCCCCCAAACCCGTAAAGAGGTTGGTCGCTCCAGGCCCAGAAGTCGCCATGCACACTCCGGTGCGTCGTGTCACGCGGGCGTAGCCCTCCGCAGCGTGTATTGCGCCTTGTTCGTGCCGAGGCAATACATGAGTCAGGCGGTCTTCGTAATGATAAAGTTCATCATAAACCGGCATAATGGCCCCTCCGGGATAACCAAAAATGGTATCCACTCCTTCGGCGAGTAGACAGCGAAGTACCGCCTCCGCGCCACTTATCCGCTCACGTGTGGTGGTCTGTTTTTCTGATGTTGGAACCGTTTTGGTTGCAGTTTCCTGACTCATGACATTGTTTTTACTGTAGCTGATACGGATTCAAATTCATCCGTAACGCAGCCTTCGCTGGCGCTACTCACTAATTGTGCATATTTACGCAGTGCTCCGGTGGATGCACTTATAGGACGCGCACTCCACTGTGCCTGACGTTGAGCAAGTTCTGTTGGTGAAAGATCAACTGTTAAAGTATTTTGTACTGCATCAATGGTGATCAAGTCACCATTCTCCAGGAGCGCAATTGCACCTCCCACCTGAGCCTCCGGGGTAATGTGGCCTACTACGAAACCATGAGTACCACCAGAGAAGCGTCCATCGGTAATGAGGGCCACCTTTTTACCTAAACCTTCGCCCATAATAGCACTGGTTGGCTTAAGCATTTCGGGCATACCCGGGCCTCCTTTTGGTCCGCAGTAACGAATAACAATCACCTCGCCAGCCTGAATTTCTTTATTGGTAATGGCAGCGTTGGCTTCTGCCTCACTATCGAAAACTCGTGCTGGACCAGAGAAACGTTCTCCTTCTTTTCCTGTGATCTTAGCCACTGCCCCACCCTCGGCTAGATTGCCGTAGAGGATACGGATATGGCCACTCGGCTTGAGTGGTTTTTCAAAGGGATGAATAATATCCTGCCCTTCCTTTAAACCAGGAATTTCCGCTAGATTTTCAGCTACGGTCTTTCCCGTTACCGTTAAGCAATCTCCGTGCAAACGTCCTGCTTCCAGTAGCATTTTCATCACCGCAGGTACACCACCTACGTGGTAAAGATCCTCCATGACATACTTGCCGCTTGGCTTCAGATCTGCCAGATAGGGAGTTGTATCCGCAATGCGTTGAAAGTCATCAATACCAATATCCACCCGGGCGGCCTTGGCCATGGCAATGAGGTGTAGTACGGCATTGGTTGAACCACCCAAAACAGTGATCAGCGTAATGGCGTTTTCAAAGGACGCTTTGGTCAGAATATCCAGTGGTTTGATATCCTTTTCCATGAGGTTGCGCAGGGCCGGACCCACCCGTAGACAATCCTGTTCTTTTTCAGCGCTGTTGGCCGGATAGCTAGAGTTGTACGGTAGACTCATGCCAAGTGCTTCAATGGCCGAAGCCATAGTATTGGCCGTATACATCCCACCACAGGCACCAGGACCCGGGCAAGAATTTTGGATAATTCCTTCGTAGGTTTGGTCGTCCATGTTTCCGGCTATCCGATGCCCAAAGGCTTCAAAAGCTGAAACAATATCAAGCTTCTTGCCAGCGTAGCAGCCGGGACTAATTGTACCACCGTACACCAGAATAGCGGGTCGATTGAGGCGAGCTAGCGCAATCATTGCTCCCGGCATGTTTTTATCACAACCTACTACGGTTGCCAGACCATCGTACCATTGGGCTCCAGCCACTGTTTCTATACTGTCGGCAATAATATCACGGCTGGGTAGACTGTAACGCATACCCGTTGTTCCCATACTGATTCCATCAGATACGCCAATGGTGTGGAAAATCAGGCCTACCAGGTCGGTGGCTTGTACGCCTTTCTTCACCTGTTCCGCCAGGCCATTCAGGTGCATATTACAAGGGTTCCCTTCCCAACCTGTGCTGGCAATACCAATTTGCGCTTTGGCCAAATCTTCTTTACTGAGGCCTATTCCGTACAGCATAGCCTGAGCAGCCGGCTGTGATTCATTCTGCGTTAACTCCCGACTATAGCGGTTCAATTCTTTCATTCTTGCTCGTCTAGTTCCTTTATCTTATCAAAATTAGAATCTCCCCGCAGGACGAACGAATGAATTAAGGCTACTGCTACGATTCAGCATTGGAACACAATCAAACATAACCAATTGATTAACAGCAGGTAAAAACACCCTTACTTACGGCTCAAAAGAAAAAGAATTTCCGTAGGAAAGGCAGTCCAGTCTGGCTTTTTACTAAATTTAGGGCTAAGGACCAGCTTGGGGTGTGACTTCATCTGGTCCCCTTGGTCAAAAAAGAGTCCTAAGCAAAGCAGACTACTGATTGCTGATGAGATCAATTATCTGAACAAAAACAAGAACAAATATGCGTTGGCAAGGCAGACGAAAAAGTAGTAATGTAGAGGATCGCCGTGGCGGCGGCGGAGGCAGATCAACCGGCCGCAGAGTAGGTGGTGGTTTGGGTATTGGTACCATCCTCATCGTAATCTTCGCCCTGATCATGGGCAAAAACCCAGCAGATTTATTGCAACTATTTAACGCTGGAGGTGGTGGTGCTGTGGCAACTGCCCCTGCACAAGACACCAACGGCCCTGTGACCACGGGTAACGCGGCCGAAGACCAGCTAGCAGAGTTCGTTTCCGTGGTCTTGGCCGACACTGAGGATGTTTGGTCGGAGCTATTCCCTAAACATTTTGGGCGGCCTTACCAGAAACCTTCTTTGGTATTGTTCAGCGGAGAAACTGTTTCGGGATGCGGGCGTGCCAATTCTTCTACCGGACCATTCTACTGCCCGGCCGACCAAAAGATGTACATCGATCTTAGCTTTTACCAAACGTTGAAGAATCGATTTAAAGCGCCGGGTGATTTTGCTATGGCCTACGTATTAGCCCATGAGGTAGGGCACCACGTACAGTTTTTGTTAGGCTACACGCAACAAGTGGATAAACTTCGTCGGACGGCCTCTAAGGCGCGATATAATGATGCCTCCGTTCGTCTGGAGCTCATGGCAGATTTCATGGCTGGCGTTTGGGCACACCACGGCCAAAAAAAGCGCAAGTTCTTAGAAGAAGGAGATATTGAAGAAGCCATTCGTGCCGCATCTGCCGTAGGCGACGACAATATTCAGATGCAGTCGCAAGGATATGTAGTACCGGAGTCTTTCACCCACGGAACTTCGGAACAGCGTCAGCGCTGGTTCATCAAGGGCTTACGGAGCGGAGATATCAGTCAGGGAGATACCTTTGCGGCCAATCCGTTGTAGCATTAGCTTAGGCGCTAAGAAAAAACGCTCGCTGGAATTGATCCAGCGAGCGTTTTTTAGTTATTCCAGCAAGTAGCCTCCATTCCGCAGGCGTTCTAGCCTTTCTTGCAATTCGGCATCAATTTGGGCTTTACGCAGCTTGATATCCGACTTTGTTTGGTGTAAACCAACTTCCGTTTTCTCGCGAACGCGATTAAGTACTTCGCTACGGCGCACGTCCATCACTTCCTTGGCCGCCAATTCGTACTGCTGCTCGTGCTCTGCTATGAGGTGATCATAAGGACTACGCGGTGAAATAAGCTTGACTAAGATGGGGGCCGTTTCTACGGCAACGAATAACAGCATGACGAAAAGACTAGCCCAGGCAATGGCGTCACTCTGCCGCGCTAAACGACTTAGCGCTTCCGTACGGGCAGCGAGCCCACCGAAGGCACCACGCTCCAGAGCAGTGACCTCTTCACTGATTTGGGTTTTCAAATCGGTGATCGCCAGGGTCTTTTCCTCAATTTGCGGTTTATTGGTTGTTACAGTCTGGTCCAACTCCAATTGTGCTTTGTCTGCTTCTGCTTTCTTAGCACGGTAGATGGGACCCATGTTGCGAATTTGTGAGCCTCCGCTACCGTCTGCTTCTTGCAGGGCGGCCAAGGCTTTCTCATCTCGAGCTGCCGTCTTCGTATCAATTTCTGCCTGTAGGCGCTGAATCTCCACCTCGTAAGCTGCAATTTGGGGCGTGTAGCGCTCTTGTATGCGGTCCTCTTGCTCTTTGTATTTTTCCTGCTCCATGACCAGCAACTCGGCATTAATTTCCTTCTCAAATATCTTTAGCTCCAAGGGCTTAGAGATTACCAGCGCTAAAAGGATGGCGAGTGCCAAACGTGGTAGTGCCATGGCAAAGTTGCCAAAGAAGCCCCGTTTGCTTTTCATACTGGATACAATGTAGCGGTCAAGGTTGAAGATCATTAACCCCCAAATCACGCCAAAAAGTACGGCGGCAAGCCAACTGTCAAATACCGTAAAGAGGGCATAAGCGGAAGAGAAAAAGGCCAGCACTCCAGTAAAGAATACCGTCGCACCAATCCCTAAGTACTTGTTCTCATCAGATGGGCACTGCTTCAGAATTTCCTGATCGATTCCAGAACAGAAAAGAAAAAACTGCTTCAATTCACTCATAAGCCGGGCGTTTGTGGGCACGCTCTGCGTGCTGCTTTTTGATTAAGATGTTCTTGTAAATCTGCCTCTAATAAGCCCGAATTATGGTTAAATAGCTAGAAAATTAGATTAAGCTGGATGAAAAAAAGACGGAAAAACCCGTTTCTAATTATCTAGGCGAAAGCCCAGACGAAGTCCCAACTCGTAATTGATGACCGTACTTTCTGCTTCCACTTCTGGGGGGAAGGAGATGATTCCGGTATCCGTCAACTCATCCCAGGTCACCGTGGGATAATACCTTAACGAAGCCATTGGTGACAGCGTGAAAAGATCTGAGAAGCCCAAGTCAAAGCCTAAGCCAGCACCAATGCTAAAGGCGCCATTATTGCCATCAAAGGTGAGTCTGCCTGCCCCTTCGTCGATTTCAAAATTGAATAAGCTGTAACCAGGCGATATTTGCAAAAACAGTCCTTTTTGTAAAGTTGGCCCTTGTTTAGAGAAAGTAGGGCAATCACAATCACCGGATAGATCGAGGAAATAGATGTTGGTATTGAAGAAGAAATGTACCCCCTGGACTTGTGTTTCCAAAGTGGAAGGCTCACTTCCAATACTTTGCTCCTGTGAGCTAAAGGCCAAAGTAGGTAGAAACTCAATACGCGTATTCTTTAAGCGAAACCAGTAATCCACCCCAAGCTGCCAGCCGCTGCCTAATAGTTCGATCTTTTCAGAGCCAAAGGGCGCATCATATTCCCACTGATCAGCCTGGCTGGTCAGGTAGCTACCCTTCACCCCAAACTGGGCTTGAAGTACAGTAAAAAGCAACATTGAAAAAACGAAGGGAAGTAAAACTCGTAGAGCTTTCATAAGAGGATAAACGTTGGTTAAGAAGAATAAAGTACCCAAGCGTTAATAACTTGGTATTTTTCGCCCGTTGGCAGCAGTGCCATGAATTGAATACACCTCTGTTTGGGCATCGTTCAATAGAAAGCGGAACTTTATCTTTAAGGAGTTCGTTCCTCCTCAGATAAGCACTACTATTATGGCACTCGACTTTAGCAAGATAATCATCATAGACCTGGAAGCCACGTGTTGGCAGAAAAAGAAACCCAAGGGCGTTCACCACGACGTTATTGAGTTTGGCGTAGCGGTACTAGAGGTGGCTACCGGCGACATTCTAGCTAATGAAGGTTTACTCGTGCAGCCTACCACCTCTGAAGTAAGCCCCTTTTGTACAGAGCTCACCACCATCACTGCAGAAATGGTGGCGGATGCCCCAGATTTTAAGACAGCTTGTCAGCAACTAGGAGAGCAATTCAATACTAAGCGGCACCCCTGGGCTAGTTTTGGAGCCTATGACTACAACCAACTGCAACGCCAATGTAGTCGGGAGCAAGTCGCCTTTCCATTGAGCGCCCAACACCTAAATGTTAAAGCACTATTTGCTTTAAAGCACGGACTACAACAACCACTTGGCATGGCGGGAGTACTACAAAGGCTAAATCTGCCACTGGAAGGAACGCATCACCGCGGGATCGACGACGCGAGGAATAT
This sequence comes from Bacteroidota bacterium, assembly GCA_039816955.1. Lineage (GTDB taxonomy): Bacteria > Bacteroidota > Bacteroidia > Chitinophagales > Saprospiraceae > Lewinella. The sequence continues at coordinate 11,389 of JBCBWU010000081.1, read as the reverse complement.
CGCCCACATTTTATACCGGCTGTTGAATTAGCACTTATCTTTGCGCACTTAAACAGAGGGAAGCATGAAGACCAGGACGCTGCGCCAGGATAAAGTGAATGTAATTACGCTAGGTTGTTCGAAGAATCTTGTTGATTCTGAGGATATGATTACCCAACTACAGGCCAATGATTACGAGGTCGTACACGATAGCAATGCGGAGGATGCGAACGTCATTATCGTCAATACCTGTGGTTTTATCGATTTGGCCAAAGAGGAATCCGTCAACACCATTCTCCAATATGCCGAAGTAAAGCAGCAGGGTGGTATTGATAAACTATACGTCACTGGTTGCTTATCTCAACGCTACAAAGATGATCTGGAAAAAGAAATTCCGGAAGTAGACGCCTACTTCGGCACGCTAGAATTACCTGGGCTGCTAGCCAAACTCAATGCTGACTACAAACATGAGCTCATCGGTGAACGAGTACTCACTACGCCCCAGCACTATGCCTATCTGAAAATTAGTGAGGGATGTAATCGAACCTGTTCTTTTTGCGCTATTCCACTCATGCGGGGCAAGCACGTTAGTAAACCCATTGAAGCTTTAGTAAAGGAAGCAGAGAACCTGGCGCGTTTTGGGGTGAAGGAACTGATGTTAATTGCCCAAGAGCTTACATATTACGGCCTGGATATTTACAAAGAACGGCAGCTACCGCAATTGCTTCGTGCACTTTCTGCAGTTGAAGGTATAGAGTGGATTAGGTTACATTATGCGTACCCGAGCAAGTTCCCACTGGACATTTTCAGTGCTATGGCCGAATTGCCACAAGTATGTAACTACCTCGATATTCCACTCCAACACGCTAGCGATACGGTCCTCGAGCGTATGCGTCGCCAGATTACCCAGGCTGAAACTAGAGCTTTAATTGAGGAAGCGCGGAAGCGGGTACCCGATATTGCGATCCGTACTACTATGCTAGTCGGATTTCCCGGTGAAACCGAAGAAGAGTTTGAAGATTTATGTGCTTTTGTTCGCGAAATGCGTTTCGACCGGCTGGGTGTATTTCAGTACAGTCACGAAGAAGATACCCGTGCCTATGAGCTAGAAGACGATATACCAGCTGAGGTCAAAGCCGCACGGGCGAGTCGATTGATGGAGATTCAGCAAAGCATTTCCTTAGAACACAACGAACGCAAAGTGGGACAAACCTTCAAGGTACTATTCGACCGCAAGGAAGGAGAGTTCTTCGTGGGCCGTACAGAATTTGATTCGCCAGAGGTAGATAATGAGGTGTTGGTTCCAGCGGCAAAACACTACGTGCGTATCGGAGACTATGCGCAAGTACGCATTACGGAGGCTACGGATTATGATTTGTACGGAGAGGTGGTATAATTATGCTTCCGTAGCCAGTCTATAACGCGTTTTTTAGTTGCCGCAGATGTTCCACGATAGAGGGCAAAGCCCGTTAAAGAAGACTTTGCCCAATGTTCATAAAGAATTTATCCAGACTTAATTCTAATTCACCACGATAGTGGTCATCAGTTGTTCCTGGTTGGTATGGCAACGTACAAAGTACATACCGCTTGAAAGTTGTGATAGGGAATTCCAGGTAAATTTGGCGCTTTGGGTTGCTTCAATTGTCAAATGTTCCTCGTAGCCCATCACTTTTCGACCATTCGTATCATACAACTCTACCAGGACTTCTGAGTCATAAGGTAGTTTGATATTGATTGTTAGTTGCTCACGGACTGGATTTGGGAATGTTTTTAAACTACCTGCTGATTCGGGCTCGTCCAGTGACTTTTGACTACCTGAAAGCCCGATGTTACCACCAGTAGGTGAATTGTAACAATTAACTTCCGACCAATCAGAGAGTTCACCTGTTTCCGCGCAGACAGCCCGAACCCGCCATGCAAAGCAATCACGTGCTAGTGGCCCCCAAAAGAGGAAGAAGTTGTAGGTAGTCTCCCGACCAATATCCGGAACACGATCGGTACAATCGCATCCTGCGGGGATCACCGGTTCTAGGATATAGGTGGTGGCTCCTGGTACTTCATCCCAGACTAATACCCCGACTGGTCCTTGTTTATAGCTATATAAGCCAGTTGGCGTGGTAAATGGCAAACCACCGCAAGTAGGGAAATCATCCGTAAATTCACATAGGTCACCAGCGGGGAGCGTAATCTGTCCAGCCACTGTAGCAGTCTCTTCGTTAACCGGATCGATTAAGTTCAAATCAGCATCACAAAATTCTCCACAGCCAGGGACGATCAGCTTGTGAATGACCAAATACACTGTCCCATATTCGCCTTGATCAAATATAATATGAGGGCCTGCTCCCTGAGTACTAGTAAAAGTGATTGGCTCCAAGGGAACAGTAGGATCAGAAGATACCGCATAGACATACCACACATGTTCAGCAGCAAATTCTTCATAAAGTTCAAAATTAGAGACTTGCAAGCCAACGCTACCAAAATTATCGACTACGTCTAGTTCGAAATCAGCTGTTTCTATCTGATCACAACAGATTGCACCATCGTTTACGGCTTCAAAGATAAACTCATGAGCAACCGCAAACCCTATGCCGTTCGGTGCCTCAACAGTTATAAAGAATTTGTATTCACCGGGCACTGCTGCAATCGACAAATCATTGAAGGCTGGGTCGCAACCACTGTATACAATACTTCCATCAAGCTCAGTCACCAGGATGCACCAGGGAGCAGGTGGAGTGTAAGAGGTAGCGGTATTAAAATCAACCTGCAGCTGCTCCGCACAGGGATCGTACGAGACTTCATAAAGTGGTCCGAGCGCCTCAAAATTATCGACCACTACCGCGTATGGAATTCCATCTAGCGCATTGATCATTCCGGCAAATTCTAGCGTCGGATAATTTACTACCTCATGTGAAAGAAGCATTTCAATCTCGGTGCAGGTTCCAGCGGTTTCCAATAATTGGTAACCGAGCTCAACTCCAAGTCCTGCTGTGGCGGGCTCAAGGTCACCGAAGGCGGCTATTCTGCCGTCATCATCATTAGAACGTGCGGTTAATCTTACTAACTGCGGTGCTTCGACTTCCTCGTAAAAGGGGTTTGCGGTGCCAATGACACTGGCATTTCCCCCACTACCGGCGTTTAGAAAAACAGAGTATTGTCCATCACAGACTGTATCATCAAAACAACTTGCACTTTGTATAGCTGAAATTACAATACCACTCGAATAAGAATTAAACCAGGCGGGTAAACAATCAAGCTGGCTGGTACCTACCGTACAATCATGAGGACAAATAACCTGCTCAAAATCCCCATTGGTAAATTGAGCAGATGCTGGTGTGGGAATCAGGTAAAGCGAAAATGCTAAAAGTGATAATATTATTTTTTTCATCACACTATTTTTTGAGATTGTCCCATATTTCCAGCCTCCTTACACCATTCCCTCCGAAGTAAACGCAATAGCTTTAAGTTCGTAGTACAATACAATAAGAGGCACGGCTGTAAGAAAAGTGGTGTGCACTTGACTTCAGCAATTAAGGAACAACTTCAGTAAATACTTACTCTATTTACAGAGACCTATAGCGCTTTAGACAACTTTTTGGGTTTTCAGTATCCCCCATTTAAACTAGTTTCACTTATAAACAGGTAAAAAATCACTAAACGTGACATTTCTATTGGGTTCTTATCCAAAGTTTATCGTGGTGTGGTGGTAGAGAAGATGAACTATATATTATGAGGTGGTTTACTCAAACCCTTTCTTCAAATCACACCCCACCAACTGCAAGCGCAGCACGTTCGGTGGTCCTTCGAACCCTCTTCTCTCCAGCCCATCTAAAACAGCCAACCGGTCTTCAAACGGACTCATAAAACCTCCCAAAGGCTGCGAAGCTAGTACTTGATCATATTTCCACATGGTTTGGCGGCAGATAGTTTTGCTTTGGCGTTCCGCGGTGTTGGCAAGAAGACGGTGCTGGTCTACTTCTTGAATCCCGAATAGTGCGTTTTGACGCATCTTGTCCTGTGTTGCAAAGCTGATGCTATGCTGTTCTTCTAGCATTGGCAGTACCAAAAAGTCGGTTCCTGCCCCCAGTCGAATTTGGTATTTCTCAATGAGGTCCTGATATACAGTCTCTTGTTTCCGCCATACGCCCAAGGCCGAATAGTTATCCGTTGCCTCCGTCCATCCGGGTTCTTCGCTGGCTTTAAAGGTTTGTTTCTCCAAGATTTCATCGCTATCCATGTCTTGGACAATGAAGTGAATCGTGGTATTTTGAACAGCTTCATTGGCCTTCATTAGCATAAAAGCGAACTTACCGTCTGGCGACCAGCCTAACGGATAGAGTTCCTCCTCTATACATCCGTATTTGTGTTGGCAAAGGACCGTCAATACAGTGGGGCCTAAATTGACTAACTGATCCTCTGGAAAATCTACCCCTAACTCCGGGGCAGCGGGTACGCTCTTGGGCATAGCAACGGGTTCGCTTTCGGCGGTGGTGTCAGTCTTAACCTGGGGGGGCTCTGCTGTTTTTTCTAAGGTTTCCACTGGCTCTTCTACTGCATCAGCAGGTGCCGGAGAGTATCCACAAGAAGAAATAATCAGCAAGAGTAATAAGGAGAATAAATAGCGGAGCATAGTAGGATATCCTTTCACAGGGTGTGGTGACTAATTTCAAAGCTAAGATAATTTCCCCAGCGAGAAAGTTACTACCTTCGCGGCAACCAAGCGGAAGAATATGTCAGCACAGGCTTTACAGGGTACCGACTTCCAACTGCCCGGACAAACAGCGTTTTATCGCGGAAAAGTTAGAGATGTTTATACCATTGCTGATCAATTAGTCATGGTAGCATCAGATCGAATCTCGGCCTTTGATCATATTTTACCACGCGCCATTCCTTACAAGGGGCAAGTACTAAATCAGGTGGCCATTCACTTTTTAGATGCGACCCGTGATATCTGCCCAAATTGGCTTCAACAATCTCCGGATCCTAATGTCGCTATTGGTCACGCCTGTGATCCATTCAAGGTAGAAATGGTCATTCGAGGATATCTGGTAGGACATGCCTGGCGTGAATACCGTTCTGGTAAGCGAAAACTCTGTGGTGTAGAGATGCCCGAGGGAATGGTTGAAAATCAGCCTTTCCCCTCCCCTATCATTACTCCGGCTACAAAAGCCGAAGAAGGCCACGATGAGGATATCAGTCGCGAGGAGATTATTGCCCAAGGCATCGTTTCCGAAGAAGATTACGTTATTCTCGAGCAATACACCCACGCCCTCTTCCAACGAGGTACCGAAATGGCCGCAGCACAGGGGCTGATTCTGGTAGACACCAAGTACGAGTTTGGCAAGAAAGACGGTCAAATTTACTTGATCGATGAAATCCATACCCCCGATAGCTCACGTTACTTTTACGCCGACGGCTACCAGGAAAGACTTACCGCCGGAGACAAGCAAAAGCACCTGTCCAAAGAATTTGTCCGGGAATGGCTCATTGCCAATGGCTTCCAAGGGCTAGAGGGGCAGCAAATGCCTGAAATGCCCGACGCCTTCGTAGAAAAAGTATCTAGCCGTTATATTGAACTGTACGAGCAGGTTACTGGTCACGCTTTTGCCAAAGCAGATACAGCCAATTTACTACAGCGTGTGGAAAACAATATCCTCAGTGCCTTGCGTTAACTGATCTCCCTATTCGTTTACAAAGTCCAATAGATAGCCAAACTGCGGTCCCAAGCGCCCATTGCGCGCAATGGTAGCCCGTTCGATCATGGCACTATTTGGTGCCAGCATATGGGGCAAGACCTGCTCAATGTACATTTTCCCAAAAGCAGTGGAAGCATCTCGGGGTAGCTCACTTGGAAGATTATCAATCGTCATCATATCTATGACATGATTTTGATAAGGCGTTGTCTGTTGCCCCGTCTTGGGATCGAAGCCAAATACTGGATCAGCAATGGTGGAGGCAAAGAGGGTAGATGGTATAGAGGACACTGGGGCAATATCGCAAGTAATATCAGCAATGACTTTAATCTTAAATTCCGGTAGGCTCATTTGCTCCTGGCTAAAGAAAGCTGGTGCTCGGCTGTCCCAGTAAATACCGTTGAGCATCATATCCGCAGTCTCCGCAAAGGGTTCGAAGGCCGAGACGTACTGCTCTGGATGCTGATAGAAATGTAGTTTATCAAACGGGAGTCCATCCTTGTGTCGCAGGTAGTCACGACTCACCAACTGCGCATACACTGGTTCATCGTAATCCTCTCTTAGGAAATCTCCGGGCGAAACTTGGCGAATGCCCATATCCTCCAGTACCTGCGCCGCCCCAGTAGATACCCGGCCTGTACCGGTAAGGGCAATCTTGATCGGAGGTAATTCCAACTTTTGGTAAACCCCCTTCGCTTCTTCATAATTGTAAAGATCACGCATCCGGGGAAGTTCAAAAGCCCCGGTACGTTGTGCGTAGGTCCAAAAACCATTATGCGCGCCTACTACGCCAGCAAAATAGCCAAAGGCAATCACCCGACGGCCTAGCTTATCGGTCAGCACCTCGTAGTCGATCAGATGGATATGCTTATCCAAGATCGCTTTTAGCAGCGGTCGATTATACACCTGCTCCTTGTGGGTATGGGAAAAAAAGCTGTAGGTCTTACCAGGAATTAATTCTTCAATTGGAACTTCTTTTACCCCTAGCAGCAAATCTCGATCTCCAATGTACTCTACTACAGGCACCCCTTTGGCACGGTATTCCTCATCGGTAAAAATGCGAATGGGAGAAGATTGTACTACGATGTCTAAACCGTATTCTGAACGCAGCAATGCACACTGTTGCGGGTCGAGCGGTACTCGGGTATCCGGAGGGGTCTTACCTTCCCGAATGATTCCTATTTTCATGCTTAAGTTGGTTAGGTCGTTGGTGAGCAAAGATAGAAGCTTATTTCAGAATGAAAACTCACCCTTCCTGCTCAGTATTTTGCTTCCTTGCCAGGGAAATATTGATAACTTATACCCATGAAAAAAATTGGTCTGTTCCTAGGGTTCTCCGTCTTTAGTTTCATGCTAATCAATGGCCCTGCTTTTGGTTTTGAATCCCCCGCGTGGAAGGTCTTAGCCATTGCGGCCCTGATGCTTATCTGGTGGGTAAGTGAAGCGGTACCCATTGCCGTAACAGCTATTCTACCAATGGTGCTACTACCCGCTCTGCAAATTTATGATATGAAGACTGCTGCAGCTCCTTACGCCAACCCCATCATCTTTCTGTTTATGGGCGGTTTCATGTTGGCACTAGCAATGGAAAAATGGAAACTCCACCGGCGTATTGCACTCACCATTGTGCGCTTTACCGGCACTAACGCCAACGGGATCATTTTAGGCTTCATGCTTGCTACTGCCTTTCTCAGTATGTGGATTAGTAATACAGCCACTACCGTAATGATGCTACCCATTGGAGTATCAGTGATCGACTTACTACGCTCCGATCAACAGGAACCGTCCGTCAAAGCTGGTACTACGGCCTTTGCCATTAGCATGATGATTGGGATCGCCTACGCGGCCAACATTGGGGGTACCGCCACCATTATTGGCACCCCACCCAATGTAGTCTTTAGCGGTTTTATTGAGCAAACCTACGATATGGAAATCAGCTTTGCTAGCTGGATCTCTTTTGCGCTACCCTTTGCTCTTATTCTCCTGCTGCTCACCTACTTCACCCTCACTCGTGTGATTTTCCCCAATCGACTTGGCCGTTTTCAAGGTGCACAGGAGTTGATCCGCTCACAACTTAAAGCTCTAGGGAAAATTAGCCTACCCGAAAAGCGCACCTTAATTGTATTCGTCATCACTGCCTTAGCCTGGATTTTTCGCAAAAAAATCAACCTCTATTTTGGCCTGGATAAAGCTGATGGGGACCTAGAGTTAACGGATGCGATGATAGCCATGTTTGCTACGATTAGCCTGTTTGTCTTCCCAGTAAACTGGAAAAAAGGAAAATTCCTTCTGGATTGGGCGGATACTCAAAAGCTCCCTTGGGGCATCCTGCTACTATTCGGTGGTGGTTTAAGCTTGGCCGATGCCCTGAAGAGTGTGGGGCTTATCGATTTGATTGGTGTTCAATTTTCCGATGCCAACCTCACTGGTTTTTGGATTCTCTTGGGGCTCACTGCGGTAAGCCTCTTCCTCACTGAGATTATGTCCAATGTAGCACTCGTCACCGTATTCCTGCCTGTTGTGGGGGCTATCGCGCTTGGCATGGAGTTGGACCCAATCCTATTCTGTATCCCGGTAACACTAGCGGCTAGTTGTGCATTTATGTTACCCATGAGCACACCTCCAAATGCTATCGTATTTGCCAGCGGTTATCTAAGGATTGCGGATATGGCTAAAGCGGGATTTTGGCTTAATTGGATAGCCATACTACTCATCGCTTGCCTAACACAATGGATACTACCAATGATGCTAACTTAAATGCCCGGTCTCAAAAATTGGAACCGATAGCAGCTACTAAACTCTGTTTTTTGTTTTATTTTTGTTGAAGTGAAAACAAAATAACAGCATGGATTTAGTGGCGGCACAGGAAGCGCTCAAGCAATATTTTGGTTATGATAGTTTTCGCCCAATGCAGGCGGAAATCATCAATGCCATCTACCAAAAGCAGGATACGCTGGTGCTAATGCCCACGGGTGGTGGAAAGTCCATGTGTTTCCAGATTCCGGCCATCACCATGCCGGGTACCGCGCTCGTAGTTTCACCACTCATTTCCTTAATGCAGGATCAGGTAGTGGGCCTACAGGCCAATGGTGTAAAAGCGGCTTTCTTAAATAGTACATTAGATACGACCGAGCAGCAACAGGTAGAAGATAATTTCTATCAGGGTCAACTTGATCTGCTATACGTTTCACCGGAAAAGCTGTGTTCAGGAGGCTTCCTGCCGCTTCTGCAGCGTGCTCAATTATCACTGGTGGCTATTGACGAGGCGCACTGTGTCTCTGCCTGGGGACATGACTTCCGTCCGGAATACACCCAGCTTAAGTTTATCAAGCAGCAGTTTCCAGAGATTCCGCTCATTGCCCTCACTGCTACTGCCGATCGTATTACTAGAGATGACATTATCAAGCAACTAGGCCTTCCTTCGCCAGCAGTATTCTTGTCTTCTTTTGATCGTCCAAATCTTAGTCTGGAAGTTCGTCCGGGACAGCGACGTAAGGAGCAAATCATCCAGTTTATCCGGCGCAATGCGGATACCAGCGGTATCGTATACTGCCTGAGCCGAAAAAGCACCGAGAAGCTAGCTGCCGACCTTACTAATGCCGGCTTTAAGGCCTCAGCCTATCACGCGGGCATGAGCAGTACGAATCGGGCTCAAATACAGGACGCTTTCCTCCGCGACGAGTTACCCATCGTTTGCGCGACCATAGCCTTTGGTATGGGCATTGACAAGAGTAATGTACGCTGGGTTATTCATTATAACCTCCCCAAAAACCTGGAGAACTACTACCAGGAAATTGGTCGTGCGGGTCGGGATGGCGCTCCTGCGCAAACGATGCTCTTCTATAGCTATCAGGATGTGTCCATGCTTACGGATATCATTCAGAAAAACGAGAGCGAAAATCAAGAGGTACAATTGGCGAAACTCGATCGCATGAAGCAGTACGCCGAAAGTCTGGCTTGTCGTCGCCGAATCCTGCTTAACTACTTCAATGAAGATTATAAAGACAATTGTGGTAATTGCGATATCTGCAAGAACCCACCACAAGCCTTTGATGGCACGGTAATCGCTCAAAAGGCACTGTCAGCCGTCTACAGGCTCCGCGAAAAAGTGGGATTAAATCTTCTGGTGGATATTCTTCGTGGTTCTGGCAGAAGAGACATTCGTGATTTGGGCTACGACCGGATCAAGACCTTTGGTGCCGGTAGGGACGTACCAGCTTCAGCATGGTTAAGCTATCTGTCGCAGCTGGTTAACCTGGGTTATCTCGAAGTAGCCTACGATCACTATGGTGTATTGCGCCTGACACCAGCTAGTAAGCGGGTTCTTTTTGAAGCTGAGCAGGTAGAATTGGTACGGATAGCGACATTAAAAGAAAGACGGGAGAAAGAAAAAGTCAAGCTCAAAACCAAGACCAAAGCCGACCGTATTCGCGACGAGCTGTTTGAAGTATTAAGAGCACTACGCCGGAAATTGGCTCAGCAAAAAGGTGTACCTCCCTACATTATCTTTTCTGATGCTACCCTTGAGGAAATGTCAGCAGCAAAACCGGTAAGTGATGCGGAGATGAAGCAGATCTCGGGGGTTGGTGATCGTAAGCTACAGCTCTACGGTGATGCCTTTATGCAAGCGATTATCGACTATCAGGCCGAAAAGGGCAACGCTAAACCGGGCAGCACCCAGCGCATTTCCTACGAACTATTCAAACAGGGTAAAAGTATTGAAGAAATCGCTCAGCAGCGAGACGTGCAGGTTAGTACAATCTATTCGCATCTGGCTAGCTGTTACCTCAACGGAGAACCATTGGATGTATCATCTCTAGTGGATCAAAATACCATTGACACCATTGCCAAAGCGCTGCCCTATCTCGAAAAGCCAGTACGGCTCAAGGCACTGTACGAGATGTTTGATGGGCAGATTGAGTACGGCCCAATTAGATTGGCCCTTACCCACCTGCAAAAGACAGGGCAATACAGTTCTGAGGCTTAGAATGGGTTCTTTTTAGTGAACAATCTCTTCCTAAAAAGAGAAAACCCGGGCGGTGTAACACCGCCCGGGTTTTCTCTTAAAGATATGTTCTCGGAGAACTTGAAGTTCTCCGAGAACTATAAGGAAGCAATAATTACTTAACAGCAACCATTGTCTTCGTAGCCGTAAACTCATCAGTACTGATGGTGTAAGTCAATACACCGGTAGCACCTTGAATCTGACTCTTCTGTAGATTGATCGTGTTGTAACCTGCTGCGTAGTCACCGCGTAGCACGGTCAATACACGGCCGCTAGCATCGCTCACGGTCAAAGTTACTTCAGTGTCCTCTGGCAAGTTGAAGCCAATCAGCGTCTCCGCGCGGAATGGGTTAGGTGTGTTCTGGTATACTTCGAAACCAGCACCTACTACCTCTCCTGTTGAGAATACTACACCTACGTTCATGGTGTTACCATTGCCGTAAGCTTCAGCTTCCGTGTAGCGGTTGTTTACACTAATCGCGTCGCTCAACTCGATATTGTCCGTTGCACGAACTACCAAGCTGAACAATACGTCCTCAGCAGTTGCCTCACCGTTCCAAGAAGTAGTGATCATACCCCGGTCTGCATAACGCATACCAAAGTTCTCAGCAGTAGCTACACCGTACTCGATGTCTACCAGCTCTACTCCGTTCAGGTTCAAGGTACCCTGGAAGCCAGTGATCTTATTCATCTCAGCACCGCGGAAGGCTACGGT
>JBCBWU010000080.1:0-29529 GCA_039816955.1 Bacteroidota bacterium | reverse complement strand
AGATTATTCCAAGTTTTCACTTGCTCAACGGATACGTTATACTTTCTGGAAATTCCGTACAAGGTCTCTCCTTTAGCAACGGTATGAGTACTGGCTGCACTAGCAGTAGTAGCTGGTGCAGTAGTTACCGGAGCTGTGCTTTCTGTCATGACCGGAACTGGGCTGGTCGTTGGTTGAGTGTTCACCGGGTTGCCGCCGGGAACGATAGCACCTTGTGGTAAGTTGCCAGGAGGGCTCAGATTGGTACGAGTAGTATTATAGTTAGCTGGTGTTGGGGTATTACCACGGGCCGCTACAACCGATCCGTTAGATCCGGGCTCGGTACCACAAACGTCCATAATATAGCGTTCGTAGTTGCGGTTGTTAACTTGTTTCAAAGTAATGTAGTTATTCATTGCTGCTGCCGCATTGGGGCCGCTGCGCTCTTCAACTACACCAATCTCCGGTGTAACCACCAAATCAATCAGCGGATAAGCAGACTGAGGGGCTAACTGGCGGAACAGGTAAGAACCGGTACAATCATTCTCGAGCTTTCCTTCGAAGTATACTTTCGCTCCAGGATTGTTGATAGCGATGTTTTCACCGATGGTTCCAAACTCGGTATCAAAACGAAAACGGTACTTTGGTGAATCATAGGTAAGTACACTTCCCGATTTAGAGTACGAGCTGGCCGTAACTACCTTAGAAACTTGGAACCGCTTATTATTCTTTGGATAGACAATATAGACTTCGTCAATATTGGCATTTATTCTCCGCATCAAACCTTGATCAATACCTCCGCTGTTACAGCTTAGGTAAGGTTCGGGCATATAGTTCTGCTCACGAGAACTTTCTTCACCCACGTCGAAGACGAGCTTTTCACCGGGGCGAATATTGATATGATATACCAAATAAGTACCACGGCCGTCAGGTCGATTCATATCGAATTCCAAACGGTCCATACAGGCAGGATCAAAGAGAACAAAAACTTGGGCCGCGTTTAGGGTCATACTGAAGGCTAAGAGCAAGCCAAATAGTAATGGGATTCTATTGCGCATCATGGAAAAAGGCTGTTTTCTTGCGTCGAAAGGTAAAGGAATTTCAACTGTTAAACAACAACTTATTGGAAAAGGTGTAACTTAAACGCTGTCATTTTACCAAAGATTGTCAGCTTTTGCTGAAAATTAAGGATTTAATTAATGTCTTATTCGCACAAAACGAATCATTAGCGTCTTGTCAGAAGTAGATTTACAATTGGATTTACCCCGCTTTCAAACGGAAATACAGATTAAACAAGAAGTGGGTAAGCGCTGGATTTGGGGTGTTATTCGTTCCAAGTGGCTGGTGCTCCAACCCGAAGAATTAGTCCGCCAGCTTTTGTTGCAATATCTAATGCTGGAAGCAGGGGTTAACAAGAACCGAATTGCGGTGGAACGAGGCCTCTCCGTGAATGGTTTGCAGAAGCGTTGCGATATCCTAATTTATGATCTGGAGATGAATCCCTGGTTGCTGGTGGAATGCAAAGCACCAAAGGTTCGCCTCAATGAAGCGGTATTTCGCCAAATAGCTACCTATAATATGGAACTCGAGGTACCCTACTTACTAGTAAGTAACGGCCCTCAAGCTTACTGCAGCCAAATTGACTTGACGGCAAAGAGCTTTCAATTTCTCAGCGCCTTACCGCCATTTCCTTCAATCTGATTTTAATAGCCACTTACATCATCGTCCGGATTGCGGAAGTCACCTACTGCATGGTAGCGCCCATCTTCTGTGCATAGGATCGCTTTGATCACGGCCATGCGGCTGACGTCTCGAAATTCGTGTCCCATTGCTGCTAACTCTTCCTTGACTGTCGGACTCAATGCGGTAGGCTCTACCCAAATACGATCTGGAAGCCACTGATGGTGAAAACGCGGTGCCCAAACGGCAGAATCAAGGGGCATATCAAATTCTGCCACGTTCATAAAGACCTGGAATACCGCAGTAATAATCGTAGATCCGCCTGGCGCTCCCAGGACCAGGAACAGTTCACCATCCTTTTCGATAATACTGGGTGTCATTGAACTTAACATCCGCTTATTCGGTGCAATGGCGTTTGCTTCAGCGCCTACTAACCCAAACTGATTAGGTGTTCCTGGTTTGATACTGAAGTCATCCATCTCATTATTCAAGAAGAAACCAGCACCGTCTACCACTACTTTACAGCCAAAATTGGAATTCAGGGTAGTTGTGATCGAAACGGCATTACCATCTTTATCGACAATAGAGGTGTGGGTGGTCTCAAAGCTTTCTTTGGTATTGCTGAAATCACCAGCTGCCAGGGAGTCGCTTGTGCTGGCTTGCTGCGCTGAAAAATCGGCCATGCGATTTTGTAGATATGCTTTGTCGATCAAGGAGTCAATGGGGACGGGGTAGAAATCACTATCGCCTAAATACTCCGCTCGGTCTGCGTAAGCCCGTCGCTCTGCTTCCACCATGAGGTGGGTAGCGGCTGTACTTTGAAAACCATAATCGCCCAAAGGATAATCCTCTACCATACCCAGCATTTGCAGCAAGGCTACGCCACCACTAGAGCTGGGAGGCATGGAGATAATCTTGTAGTTGTCATAAGTACCTACTACCGGTTCGCGCCAGGTGGCTTCATAGTTGGCCAAGTCCTCTTCGGTAATGAAACCATCGCCTGATTCCATCTCGGCTACAATTTTTTGTGCGGTTTCTCCTTTGTAGAACCCATCCCCCCCTTGATCGCGAATGCGTTCGAGAGTCGCTGCGAGATCCAGTTGTTGCAGCATATCTCCGGTAGACCATTGTGTCTTAACAAAGGCACAAGATTCATCATTGTATTTGGTAAAGTCCTCCTGGAATTGATTCAGTCGACTTGCTTCAGTTTCGGAAATAGTATATCCCTCGCGGGCCAAATCGATTGCGGGTTGTAAAACTGTTGCCCAGGGCAAGTCGCCGTACTGATTATGAGCACCTTCCATTCCTGCTACCGTCCCGGGTACACCTGCGGCTAAGTGTCCTTTCGTACTGAGGCCCTTAATAGGATCACCAAGTGAATCGAGGTACATATCACGACTGGCCTTAGATGGCGCCTTTTCTCGATAATCGAGCGCGCTTACTGTACCGTCGGCAGCACGGTATACCATAAAACCACCTCCACCAATGTTTCCGGCCCTTGGATATACTACTGCTAGCGCAAACTGTACAGCCACGGCAGCATCAACGGCATTACCGCCTTTTGCTAAAATATCTCTTCCTACATCCGAAGCTAGTGGATGACCCGTTACTACTGCAGCCTCTTCGTAGTATTCTGATTGATCTGCCTCGTAGGTCACTAGTGATTCCTGTTTACAGCTGCCTAGGAGTCCCGAAATCAGCAGTAAAACGACAAGGATTTGAAAAATTGGTACGATTGTTGGTTTTGTACTCATGGATGGCTGGAATTTTCAATGCGAAGAGGAAAGCCGTATGGGATATACTGACGTTGAAGAGGCTTGGAAAGCCAAGCCTTCTTCAAGTATAGTATATACTGACCAAAGTTGTGCGGGCATCGCCCGAACCTCTTTGCGTCATGTATAACTTAACAATCTGCGATTGAGCAGGATGGCAAGCAACAGGTAAGGGTTAAAAACGGTGGGGACCTTTTTAACAAAGCACCTGTTGCTTTTTTTATCCCCCAATAGGCTCCTAAACATAAGCCGCATTTTGGTGTAATCCAAAATGCGGCTTCTTATTCCACGAAAGTGAGGCAAATTACTGCAGCTGGGCCACCGCTTTAGCAATCCGACTAAGGGCTTCACGCAAGGTGTCTTCCGAAGCCGCGTAAGAAATCCGAAGACAACCAGGAATCCCAAAAGCTCCACCTGCTACTGTAGCCACGTGGGCCTGACGCAGAAGGTATTCGCAGAAGTCATTGTCTGATTCGATATTAATACCCCCGGCAGATTTACCGTAGTAGGCGGTGATATCTGGGAAGATATAGAATGCACCCTGCGGACGATTAACCTTCATGCCTGGGATAGCTTCCAGCCCCTCAATAATAACCTGGCGGCGACCTTCAAAGGCCTCGCGCATCGCGTAGGTAGGCCCAAGGTCAGCGTCTAAAGCGTGTACTGCAGCCTTTTGGGCAAAGGCATTCGCGCCACTGGTAAACTGGCCCTGTAGCTTGGCACAAGCCGCTGCGATAAAGGCTGGTGCACCAATATACCCTAAGCGCCAACCAGTCATAGCATAGCCCTTGGCAAAACCATTCACAGTAATTACTCGATCTTTCACGCTGGGTATGGTCCCCATACTTACGTGCTTACCTGTGAAGTTGATGTACTCATAAATTTCATCTGCTACCACGTAGATATTTTCGTGTGGCGCTACTACTTCAGCAATGGCTTCCAGTTCTTCTTGGGTATATACTGAGCCTGATGGATTACAAGGCGAAGAAAAGATGATCATCTTAGTCCGATCAGTAATGGCCGTTGCAACTTGCTCAGGAGTTACCTTATAGTCTTGATCAATGCCCGCAGCTACTGGCACTACTACACCACCATTTAGCTTCACAATAGCCGAGTAAGAAACCCAGTAAGGAGCAAAGAGGATAACTTCGTCACCCGGGTCTAGCATCGCCATACACAAATTGGCAATGGATTGCTTAGCACCGGTAGAAACTACAATTTGGTTGGTTTCAAAATGCAGGTCATTATCGCGCTTGAACTTGCGTACAATGGCTTCCTGTAATACCTTCAAACCGGGGACTGGCGTGTATTTAGTAAAGCCGTCATCCAGGGCCTGCTTGGCGGCTTCTTTGATGTGGTCAGGAGTGTCAAAATCTGGTTCCCCCAGACTCAGACTTATTACGTGATGTCCTTCTGCTGCGAGTTCGCGAGCCATCCGCGCCATCTTTAAGGTCGCGGACTCCTCCATCTTCAGTACTTTTTGGGATAGAATCTGCTTGGTTACAACCGCCATTGCGAATGAATTTAGAAATTTGCCGCCGCTGTTTAAGCTGGCTTTTTTGAAATTAGTTGTAAAACTACGCTAATTCTCCCCGGAAATATGCTGTAGCAACCAATACTTGCTTAAAAAGAAGCTGCTTTTTCCCTGATTTTTTACGATCCCAAACATTTGGAATCTTACTTTTGTGCATTCTGCGGATACATGCTGTATCCGTCCATCATCTATCTTATCGAGTAAAATGGCGAAGCAGTCCGGCAAAAATCGAAAAGGCAAGACCACAAAGGCTAAGACGCGTACCAAACCGGCTACTCCTAAGAATAAACCCGCACCGGCTAAACCGGAGCCAATAGTGATTCCACCACTGCTGCAATCCATTGGAGCCAAGCACTTTTGGTATACCTTCGGCGCGGTGGCGCTTATTGTAATGGTGTTGGCTTTGCAGTCTGGAGTAAATGGGGATGACCTCTATCAAGTGGACTACTCCGAAAAGCTAATGGACTATTACGGTACCATGGGCCAAGATACTGCGGCCTTATTTGTCGATAAAGGTAATATGCACCTGTACGGTGGTTTCTTTGAAATCGTAGCTGGTGCAACTACGCGAGTTTTCCAATTAGAGCCCTTGTCTTGGTCTTATCACGTGACCCGACACTTCTGGATTGCTTTTTTCGGCATCTTGACTTTACTCTTTACGGCCCTGACTGCCCGAAAATTCGGGGGATGGCCTGCTGCCTTGCTGGCTTTGCTCCTGCTATTTCTATCTCCACGATTCTTAGGGCATTCCTTGATCAACCCCAAAGATATTCCCTTCGCTTGCGGCTTTATGATGTCAATCTACTTCGCCTGTCGTTGGCTGGAAGAGATTCCAAAAGTAAGCATAGCCACAATGGCTGGTCTGGCTGGGGGAATTGCTATTGCTGTTGGTACCAGGGTAGGTGGATTGTTGGCGGTTGCACTTTTTGGTCTATTCGGTATTGTTTCCTTCCTACTCAAGGTCCGGCAAACAGCTGGCAATGAGCGTGCGGGCTTATTCGGTCGTTATGCGCTCTATGGTTTTATCCCAATTGCGGTTGGTTTAGGAGGGGCATTATTGTTTTGGCCATTTGCCCTGGTTGATCCAGTGGCGCATATTCAAGAAGCATTAGCTGCGTTCAGTAATCTGAAAGTAGAAATTAGGGTGTTATTTGGTGGTGAAAATGTCATGTCTACAGATGCTCCAGCCTCGTATTTCTACCGCTGGTTCTTCCGCACTATTCCACTCTATGCTTTGTTGGGACTACTGGGTACGCTCGTCGCTGCCCCATTTTTATGGCGCCGTTATGGTAAAGATTATCGTTTGCTGTTTTTACTGATGGCCGGTGTTTTTCCTGGCGTCTATATTGTACTCAAGGATAGTACCCTACACGATGGCTGGCGTCACATGATCTTTGTATATCCGCCTTTGGTGGTACTGATCAGCCTTTTCTGGAATTATATCTTAGAGCAATTTTTGCCGAAGGGCAAGAACTGGAAATATGGTGTACTCGCCGTTCTGGGCTTATTGATGGTAGAGCCTGCCAGCTTTATAGCGGCTAATACCTCTTTCCCATACTTGTATTTTAATCCGGCTTTTGGCGGTGTGAAAGGAGCTTACGGGCAATACGAATTGGACTATTGGGGCGTGAGTGCCAAAAAGGCTGCGGATTGGATGATTGGCGAAGGACTCATTCCGCAAGAGAATGATACCATCACTGTAATGACCAACTTCTACTTTAATGTAGATCGTTATTTGCGCCGTCGTTTTGATGGTAAAGTGAAAATAGACTACGTAGCTTACGATAAACGCTTTGAGAAGGATTGGGACTACGGCATTTTTGTAAACCGATTTATTGATGGCACACAGCTGCGACACGATGGATGGCCAAGCAGCCGGGCAATCCACACCATCGATATTGGCGGGAAACCGATCTGTGCTGTCTACGAGAGGGGTGATGGTTATGCTTTTCAAGGTAAGGCCGCGGAAAAAGCTAGAGATTGGCCAACTGCTATTCGAGCCTACACGCAAGAAACAGCAGTTTACGGTGATAATGAATTAGCCTGGCTCGGTTTGGCGAATGCCAATTTGTCCAGTGGTAATTTTAGTGGTGCGCAAAACGCCGCAGAGCAGGCATTAATGGTTAACCCTGGTTATGCCAGTGCCTTTTACTACCAGGCCATGGTGCAATTCTACCAACAGAAACCACAGCAGGCTGCCCCAATCTTCGAAAAGGTGGTGGAGTTAGATGAACGATTCTATTTGGCACATTTCTTCTTGGGCCAGATTTATAAAGATCGCAATGAGCTGACCGCTGCTTTCAATTACGCCCGTCGTAGTATTGAGATCAATCCTCGTTTTAAACAAGGCTACCAACTACTGGCGGAGATTTATGAGAAAAACGGCGACCCACAGAAAGCGCAAGAGATGCGTGCTCGGGCTGCTGCCTTTTAAAATAAGTACCCCTTAAGGACTACATGAATTACAAACTTCTGTTTCCTACCTATCGGAATCGTCATCAATTCATTCGGCGTTGCTTGCGCGATATCACCGCGCAGCAGCCAGCAGAGAAGATGCTTAATCTCGGTGCCGGTGAAGGAGATTATGATTCCATGATCGCCTCCTTCGGCCAGCACCTGGTTTCTTGTGATTTAAACGAAGCTGACGTCGCTTATGCCCGTGAGTACAATAAGGGTAATGATAAAATAACTTATCAGGTAGAGAATGGCCTCGACCTGAGCTTTCCAGATAATCACTTTGATGTTATTGTCTGTATTGAGGTTATCGAGCATGTAGGTGATCCAGAGCAGCTCTTGAATGAAATTCAACGGGTTTTAAAACCAGGTGGCCACTTACTCATGACCTTTCCACGCCAGTCCTTTCCTTGGACCTATGATCCCATCAATCGCTTTTTTGCGCCTTTGGGACAGAAGCGCATCAGTCAGGGAGCTTACGCCTTTGGACATGATTATCTGATCAACGATCAGGAATACAAAGAATGGATTGCCCAGCGGAATTTTGCGGTGGAGAAGCGCCGTCCTTTGAGCCGGCATTTTATCGGTTTATTGGAAGTGTATTGGACAGGGCTGGTGCAACAGATATTTAAGAGTAATACCGGAAACTCCAGCGAAACCGCGGATAAGGGGCTGCGCATGCGACCCAGTAATCGCGATCCCTGGTTGGGCAAATTGGTAGACCTTATCTTGGCGCTGGATGAAGCCCTATTTGGCTGGTCGAAACGATCAGTTGGTATGGGCTATGTTTTACAACTCAAAAATCAATGAAGATGACTGCAAAATCCTATTTACATACGCTTCTTAGCCTATTCCTCGTAGCCACTTTTGTAGTCGCTTGCGGAAGTGGAGATGATCGCCTGGCTTCTTCTTCAGCTAAGCGTCAACCTTACTACGATTTTTTCAACGATGTACGATTGGAGATTGCTGATCTGGAGGCCCAATACTCCCGCCTTGACGGATTCACCTCGGAAACCAAAAAGTTTTTGGAAAACCGTAGTGCGCAGCAGAAGTATAAGATCGGAGGCTTCTACTTTGAGAAAGGCCTTAATCGTGAACAAGGCGCTTATGATTATGCAGATCGCTTTTTTCCCGACGGGGCAGTTATTCACTGCATCATCTATCCACCCGAACAGCAATCGATCTGGCAAAACCTGTTGGGCTACAACAAAGGCAAGGGAAAGCAAGTTGGACAGAACTATGTCTATTATCAAGTGTTTACCGCACAACCAGAAGATACCGATCTAGAGCAAAAGATCGAGACGATCATAGAACGAAATATGGAAAAGCACGCCGCCCAAATTGGTGCTTTGCTGAACTAGTTATTTGCCCTCAACCTCCTCATTCATGCAAGATAAGATTCAACTCCTCGAAGAGAAATTAGCCGCAGCCCAAGTGGGGGGCGGTGAAGAGCGTATCAAGAACCAGCACAAGAAAAATAAGCTTACGGCCCGCGAACGGGTTCACTTTTTCCTTGATCCAGGTTCTTTCGAAGAAATTGGCGCACTGGTTGTGCATCGTAGCTCTGATTTTGGAATGGAGAAGCAACGTATCCTTGGTGATGGGGTAGTGACTGGCTACGGGACGGTGAATGGGCGCTTGGTCTATGTATACGCACAAGACTTTACGGTATTCGGGGGCTCTTTATCCGAGACGCACGCAGAGAAAATATGCAAGATCATGGATCTGGCGATGGAGAACGGAGCGCCTCTGGTAGGGCTCAATGACTCCGGTGGAGCTCGTATTCAGGAAGGCGTTAAGTCGTTGGGGGGCTATGCGGATATCTTCTACCGCAACGTTATGGCGTCTGGAGTGATCCCGCAAATTTCCGCTATCATGGGGCCCTGTGCGGGTGGTGCAGTTTACTCGCCAGCCATGACTGATTTCTCCATTATGGTGGAAGAAACCAGCTACATGTTTGTAACGGGTCCCAACGTAGTGAAAACCGTGACCAATGAGGAGGTGACGGCAGAAGAACTGGGCGGTGCAATGACGCACGCAACAAAGTCTGGTGTAACGCACCTGACCGCCGTCAATGATATAGATTGCCTGGACAAGGTCAAGCAGTTGTTGAGTTATCTACCGCAAAACTGCGAAGAGCGATCAGCAAATTTGGCCTACAATACCAATGATGAGATTCGTGAAAAGCTTGCCGGCATCATCCCTGCCAATCCACAGCAACCCTACGATATGCGCGATGTGGTAAATGGCATTGTGGATGAGGAGAGCTTTATGGAAATCCACGAGCATTACGCGGAAAATATCAT
Organism: Bacteroidota bacterium; assembly: GCA_039816955.1. GTDB lineage: Bacteria > Bacteroidota > Bacteroidia > Chitinophagales > Saprospiraceae > Lewinella. Next base: position 19,804 of record JBCBWU010000080.1, on the reverse strand, counting down.
CGTTGGTTTTGCCCGCTTGGGCGGACGCAGTATTGGTATTATTGGCAATCAGCCTTTAAGCCTTGCTGGCGTTTTGGATGTAGAATCCTCTCGTAAAGCTGCACGGTTCGTTCGCTTTTGCGATTGCTTCAATATCCCTATGCTGGTATTGGTAGACGTACCTGGTTTCCTACCGGGAACGGACCAGGAGTGGAACGGCATTATTGTTAATGGCGCTAAGCTACTTTACGCCTTTAGCGAAGCCACTGTGCCTCGCATCACGCTCATTACCCGCAAGGCTTACGGTGGTGCTTATGACGTGATGAACTCTAAGCATATAGGTGCGGATCTCAATTTTGCTTGGCCCACCGCCGAGATTGCAGTAATGGGAGCAAAGGGTGCATCAGAAATTATCTTCCGTAAGGAAATAAAAGCTGCCGATGATCCTACCGCCATGCTAACGGCTAAGGAAGAGGAATACAAGGATAAGTTTGCCAATCCGTACCTAGCGGCAGAGCGTGGCTTCGTGGACCAGGTAATTGATCCAAAGCATACTCGACGGAAGCTCATAAAAGGATTCTCTATGCTGGAGAATAAAGTGCGGGTGCTGCCTAAGAAAAAGCACGGCAATATCCCACTCTAATTTAGGCCGTTGAAGGCTTTACGAAAGGCCTAAAAACACAAAGAAGCCGATCCAACGAGGACCGGCTTCCAACATGTTCATGGGATTCAAAAAAAGGTTGAAGCACTAAAGACAGCTTAAAGATAAGGAAAAAACGGATATGTCATAAGCTGGTTTAGAACATTTTCATCCTTCTCAATCCTTATAGACGGTTCTGATTGATGAGCGCGAGGAGGTCATCACGGTAGTTTTTACCTACCGGTAGGTGCTTGGCCTGGCCCTTTTCCTGGACTTCAACCATATTACCCATCACGGCATCAATCTTGTTGATATTCACAATGTACGAGCGGTGAATGCGACGGAAGATGTTAGAAGGAAGCTTCTGTTCCAGGCTTTTCATCGTCTGTAGCGTCACCACGCGGCTATTAGTTTGTCGAATAATTACGTAGTCTTTCAGCCCCTCAATGTATACTACATCGTGGTAGTACACGCGCACGAGTTTCTTGTCGGCTTTGACAAACATGAAATCGACCTCAGGTTCGGCGCTGCTGCTAACTGCGGCACCACCCGCTTGATTACCTTGCCGCTTGAGTTCAATTTGCTCAATTGCTTTGTTGGCTGCTTTCAGAAAACGTTCTAGCGATATAGGCTTAAGCAGATAGTCCAAAGCGTTCAACTCAAATCCATCCACAGCGTAGTTGGAATAGGCAGTGGTGAAAATCACTACCGGCGGATTAGCTAAAGACCGCAAGAAATCTGTACCGGTCAACTGCGGCATTTGGATATCCAGAAACATCAGGTCGATATCGTGGCTGCGTAGGGCTTCGTTGGCTTCCAGTGCATTACTGCACTTAGTAACCAGGTTCATGTCCGGTATCTTCTCAATGTAGGTCTCCAGCACATCTTGTGCTAGTGGTTCGTCGTCAACAATTATAACGTTAATCATCGGTGCGTTTTTATCATTTGGATGCTCTCAGTAAGCGATTGTCCTATTTTGGGGAATAAAGTCAGTAGATCAAAACTGTGACTTCACTCATCTTTTCGGTCCTTGATAAAGGTAGTTAATCCAAATTAATCGTAAGATGCACGGCGAAAGTATTTGGATTGTTACTAACTCTCAATTCGTAGCGATCGGGATAAAGCAGATTAAGGCGACGACGCACATTCACCAAGCCAATACCCCCACTAGGGCGATTATCTGGGCTAGCGATCGTTTGGCCCTTACTGTTTTCGATTTGAAAATCGACAGACTGCTCATCAATCATCAGTACTATATCTACAAATCCATCTTTTAATTGGGTGTTTAAACCGTGTTTGAAACTGTTTTCCAAAAACGGAATCAAGAGAAGTGGGGCAATCTGTTGATCCCCAATCTGCCCTTCCACATGAAAGTGAATTCGAATATTCTCGTGCTGCCGCAAACGTTCCAGATCCAGATAATTCTTTAAGTAATTAACTTCCTTCTTCAGCGGCACCCGTTTTTCGTTGCATTCATACAGCATATAACGCATCATCTCCGAGAGCTTGATGACAATCTCCGGCGCCTTATCCGATTTCTTCAGCGTAAGTGCGTAGAGGTTGTTGAGCGTATTGAATAGGAAGTGCGGATTAATCTGGCTTTTTAAGAAACGCAGTTCTGATTGCATGGTCTGCGTTTCCAATTCTTGTTTTTCTCGCAATTGACGAAACCAATCAGAGACAATCTGTAGCACGGTCGATACGCTGCCAACAGTGAAAGTCAATACAAAATACAAGTCCAGGTTGCCGATGAGTCCCTGTTGCGAAATAGGCTGATCTGCGAAGCGGAAATAAAAGAAGATCACCCGCAAGGGGGTGATGATGAAGGTGGCCAGCAACAGTAAAACCAGATAGGTGCCAAATTTCTTCCGCGTCAAGTAGTTAGGGATCAGGTAAAAAAGGTTGAAATACACAATGAGTGCGTAAAAACCCAAGTTAACCAGTTCGTTAAACAGGCGAGCGGCACTACTAAAGCCAGAATCATCAAAATAAAGCAAGAGCAATAAAAAGCCGAACCAGAATAGAAAGTGATAGGCTACACGCCCAAAGCGTCCATCCAAAAAGGATGACCAATTAGGTGAAGCAATTTGACTTAGCAGAGGAAATTTCATACTGCGATAAAATAGCTTTGACGGGCCTAAGTTACTGGTGTCATTACACTTCGGCCGTATTTCTTAGATTAAATTCCGCTTTCCGTGGACAACGAATACTTTTCCTTAGCTTTGCGCTGAAATTTTTGACCTAAATAACTTGTCGGCAAAAAGTGAATTGCGACAAAGAGGTGACCGAAAATCTGATCGGTTATTGGGGTGAAATTATCGCAGAATTAGGAGAACTCCAACGGTAGAATCCCGGAAGGAATTTCTTAATCTGATCAAAGCAAAGTTACACCAGGCATGAAAGCTTACGTTTTTCCAGGGCAAGGCGCCCAGTTTACTGGAATGGGGCAAGATTTATACAATGAGTCACCTACGGCCAAGGCGCTCTTTGAAGAAGCCAACGATATTTTAGGTTTCCGTTTATCGGATGTGATGTTTACCGGAGATGAGCAGGAACTCAAAGAAACTAAGATCACGCAACCCGCCATTTTCCTACACAGTATTGTGAAGGTGAAAGAGGCAGGAGATACCTTTCAACCAGAAGGCGTGGCCGGCCACAGTCTAGGAGAGTTCTCGGCATTGGTTGCCGCAGGTGCAATGGATTTTGCCGACGGTCTTAAGCTGGTACACGCACGAGCGCTGGCCATGCAAGAAGCCTGTGAATTAGAGGAAAGTACTATGGCCGCGGTTATTGGAATGGAAGATCAGGCAGTGATCGATATCTTGGCTAAGGTAAGTGGAGAAATCGTAGTACCCGCCAACTTTAATAGCCCCGGGCAACTGGTTATTTCCGGTTCCGTGCCAGGGATCGAACAAGCCAGTGCACTTTTACATGAGGCTGGTGCTAAGAAAGTAGTAACCTTAGTTGTAGGTGGTGCTTTCCATTCGCCTTTAATGCAACCTGCGCAGGATAAACTGGCAGCGGCAATTGAAGCGACAAGCTTCCACGCGCCTTCCTGTCCAGTGTATCAAAACGTGGATGCCAAACCTCACACCGATCCGGCTGAGATCAAGGCTAACTTGGTTGCTCAATTAACCGCGCCAGTCCGCTGGACACAAACCGTCCAACAAATGGCTGCCGATGGTTATACCGAGTTTATTGAGGCGGGTGGTAAAGGCAGTGTACTACGCGGCCTAATCCGTCGCATCGATCGTAAATTAGCCAGCGATAGCCTGTAAAAAAGTCAGTTGGGCTGGACATCAATCCACAATTTCGCTTATCTTTCAGCAAACTGCTACCAAATAAAATAGTAGCATAAATCTTATGTTGGAATCAACGGTAGAAAGCGGTAAAATTCTGCTCGCTGAGCCATTTATGCTCGATCCAAACTTCAAGCGATCGGCGGTACTATTGTGTGATCATAGTAAGGATGACGGCAGTGTGGGCTTTATTCTCAATAAACCACTACAGACGAAGATTGATGAGCTAATTGACGAGTTCCCTTCCTTTGATTCGGAAGTCTTCTTTGGTGGCCCGGTCCAGATGGATACGGTGCACTATCTGCATAATGTCGGCGATCTGTTGGAAGAAAGCATTGAAGTTTGCCGGGGCGTATTCTGGGGTGGTGACTTTGAAAAACTCAAGTTCCTGGTGGCACAGGAATTGATCAAACCGCACCAGATCCGATTTTTTGTCGGCTATTCTGGTTGGTCAGAAGGCCAGTTAACTGATGAATTAAACTATGGCTCCTGGGTATTAGCCAATATGGATGCCAATTACGTGTTCAAATCTGAACCGGAGACGCTTTGGCAATCTATCATGGAAAATAAAGGCAGTACTTATTCCGTCATTGCTCAAATGCCCGAGGATTTATCCTGGAACTAAGAGCACGCAAACTTCGCTTAACGAAGGCTCAAAAAGCTCACAAATAAATTTTTGAGCCATACTAAGGAGCAGTTCAGTTCCCCCTGCCTATATTTGCGGCATGAACGAAAGAATTTTGATTCTCGATTTTGGTTCACAGTACACGCAGTTGATTGCTAGGCGGGTACGGGAACTCAATGTCTACAGCGAAATTGTGCCTTACAATAAAATTCCCGCCCTGGATGACAGCATCCGGGGTGTTATTTTATCGGGTAGTCCATTCTCGGTCAAGGATGATAATGCTTTGCACCCCGAGTTAGAAAAATTGGTGGGCAAGCAGCCTTTACTTGGGGTGTGTTACGGAGCACAGTATCTAGCAAATTTTTACGGTGGGCAAGTAGAGCGTTCCCAAAAGAGAGAATACGGCAAATCACATTTGCAAGCCGCTCGGGCTGAGGATCCACTACTACATGAAATGGAGGCCGGGTCCCAGGTCTGGATGTCGCACGGCGATACGATAACCCAGCTGCCAGAACAGTTTGAGTTACTAGCCGGAACAGAGCGTATTGAGGTGGCTGCCTTTCGTTCGCAAGAAGGGGCATTCTCTGCGCCGGTATACGGCTTACAGTTTCACCCGGAAGTGTACCACAGTCTCCAGGGTTCTCAGTTGTTGCGCAACTTTGTGATGGGTATTTGTGGCTGTACCGGTTCTTGGACACCAGCTTCTTTCGCCGAAGAGACTATCGCTGACTTACGCAAAAAGATTGGTAAGGATCGCGTACTAATGGGCTTGTCAGGTGGTGTGGATTCTACCGTTGCGGCGGAGCTATTGCACCGTGCTATCGGTGATCAGTTGTTCTGCTTTTTCGTTGATAATGGTCTGCTGCGTAAGGACGAATTCGAAGAGGTACTCGCTTCCTATCAAGGAATGGGGCTCCAAGTATTTGGCATCGATGCTAAAGAACGGTTCTACCGTGAAATGGAGGGCGAGCAGGATCCTGAGGGGAAGCGTAAGATCATCGGTCGGGTATTTATTGATGTTTTCATGGACGAGGCCTCTAAGCTAGAAGATATCAAATGGCTCGGGCAAGGAACCATTTATCCAGATGTAATTGAGTCTGTTTCGGTACACGGGCCATCCGTTACCATTAAGTCTCACCATAATGTGGGAGGACTTCCTGACTATCTTAACTTAGATATCGTAGAGCCGCTACGCATGTTGTTTAAAGACGAGGTGCGCAGAGTGGGAAAAACCCTAGATATTCCCGATGCAATTCTAGGTCGGCACCCATTTCCTGGACCTGGATTAGGAATTCGTATATTGGGAGCGATAACACCAGAAAAAGTGGCCTTGCTACAAGAAGCAGACGCCATTTTTATCAGTAATCTGCGCAGCTCAGGATTGTACGACAAAGTGTGGCAAGCAGGAGTAGTTCTGTTACCCGTACAGTCGGTTGGCGTCATGGGCGATGAGCGGACGTACGAAAAAACCGTAGTGCTCCGTTGTGTAAACTCTACTGATGGTATGACGGCCGAATGGAGCCATCTGCCACACGATTTCCTGGCCAAAGTGTCCAGTGAAATTATTAATCATGTTAAAGGAATTAATCGCGTTGTTTATGATATCAGCACCAAGCCGCCTGCAACTATTGAATGGGAATAAACCATTTGTGACCATCAGCCGCATTTTCATGCTGCTGACGGGGGTGTTGCTGTTTTCTTCTTGCGAGCTGTTTAAGCCTATTTCGCAAGGTGGTGGTAATGACCCTAAAGAAGATAAGACCGAACTGGATCCTATTCAGGGAAAGCGAGTTTATGATCCGGCCACTGGCACTTTTGTGGTTGTACAAAATGCACCAACGGACCCCATGGACACTATTCGTTGGAGAGATATTCCCTCCAGTATTGAGCCGCCTATCTACTCTACTTCTGCACCGGTTACGCAGAATCCTGGTGGTTCAAATCCAGTTACTACTATTGGCATTGGAGACGGAAACTCTCAGTTGCTGTCTTCTTATAATGTAGCCGTAGTGTTACCTTTTCTGACTGATCGTTTCAGTGCCATTGATCGTCGGATTGCTCCAAATTCTACTTGGGCTCTTCAGTTCTATAATGGCATGCAAATGGCCTTTGATGAACTATCACAAGCGGGTATTGCACTCAATGTGAACGTCATTGATTCTAAGGCCAACCAACGTGAAGTCAGCAACATGGCCCGTCTTAATCGGGACTTGAATAGCGCTCATATGATCATCGGCCCTTATCTGCGAGATAATGCTGCGGTACTGGCCGAAAAGGCACGCAACACGGGTGCGGTTTTGGTTTCTCCTCAGTCTGCTTCTTCCTCTATTTCTGCGCGTAATCCAAATTACGTTCAGGTTAAGCCAACTTTGGAGACGCACTGTAAGGCCATCATGCGGCACGCGCTGCAAAATTATACCCGAGATCAGATTGTTCTGGTAGGGATGGATACGGAGTCAGAAGCTGCGCGCTTTGATTATTTCCAAAGAGAATATGAGCGCATTAATGGTCTAACGGACACAGAGCCACTCAAGCGCCTACTCGTGGATACTGCTGAGATTGATATGCAGGCGATTGATCTAAAACCTTGGTTCAGCTTCGACGGCGAAACAGTATTCATCGTACCGAGCTGGAGTCAGGAATCTTTCGTCTACAATTTTTTGCGCAAGGTTGATCTTGATCGTCAGCAATACCAACGGGTACGCGTGTACGGAATGCCACAATGGATGGATTATGAGCGCATTGACTTTGACTATTACGAGAAGCTTAATGTACACGTAAGTAGTAGCGCCTTTGTGGACGATCTTGACCCTGATATTCGCGCGTTCAAGCGACAGTATTACGAACGATTTGGTGAGATTCCAAACGAACAAGCCTTTTTGGGCTACGATGTCACACGTTATTTCTCCCGAATGATGAACACGCACGGAACCAAGTTCCAGTACAAACTACAGGAGCAGCCGGATGACCTATTGCATACGCGCTTTGAATTCCAGCCAGTGGTTATACCTACCACTACCGGAAATGAATTTCCGCAAGTGGAGCGTTGGGAAAACCAGCACGTCAACATCCTACATTTCCGTAACTACCGTTTTACCAAAGCTGACTAAGTATGGCAGGTATGACGGACCAGCGACGAGCTAGGTTGCGGGATGTCGCTTATCGTCGCCAGACCAATTTTACGGTGATTCTGGAGAATGTGCATGACCCGCACAACATTAGTGCCGTCTTGCGCTCCTGCGAGGCGGTGGGTGTAGCGGAAGTCTTTATTCTCTATACCGAGGAGGAACTACAGGAAGAGTATATAGAAATTGGCAAGAAGTCCTCTGCCGGGGCCCGCAAGTGGCTCACGGTAAACTACTATACCGGTTTAGAAAATTGCTTTCGCGCGGTGCGTGCCCGCTACCAGTATATCTATGCCACCCACATGGCCGAGGATGCGGTCTCATTGCATGCCCTAGACCTCACCGATTCGGTTGCCCTGCTTTTTGGTAATGAGCACGATGGTGTAAGCCAGGAGGCGCTCTCCCATACGGACGGGAATTTCCTCATACCTCAGGCGGGAATGGTGCAAAGCCTCAATATTTCGGTGGCCTGCGCAGTGAGCTTATACGAAGGCTTACGCCAACGGGCGGCAAAGGGTTTTTACGGAGAAAATAATCCTACCGACCCTACAGTACAAGAGGCTATTTTTCAAGATTACATGAAACGCCACGAAGAACGTATCCAGGGGAAAAAGGTGCGGCGTCTGGATTAAGAGCATGTCTAATATTAGGTATGGAATAGCTTCACTAACGTCACATGCTTAAGAAAATCATCCTCGCTGTCTTAGTTTTGCTAGGGCTTGCTGTTTTCAGTGTTTATTATTCTGACCTTAGCCGAGAAACACTCTGGGAGCGCTACGCATATCCAGATAGCAAGACCGTAGAGATTGACGGTATGCCAGTTCATTATCGGGTTACTGGAGATGGGCCCTCCGTCGTACTAATTCACGGAACTGGATCATCCTTACATACCTGGGAAGGCTGGATCAACGACTGGCAAGATCTTTTCCAATTCATCGCAGTTGATCTGCCGGCATTTGGCCTGACCGGACCTCATCCAGAACGTGACTATAGTATCGCTGCCTACGTTGACTTTATGGATTCCGGTAGGTGATGCCGCTCGTTTCGCGCACTTATTACCTAATGATACTACCGTAATACTACCCAATATTGGACATGTACCAATGGAAGAGGCTCCGGGATTGACTGCTGAGATCTTTGGCAACTGGCTACTGGAGCAACAGCAAGTGGCGCTGGATTCTGCGGCTGCCCTCAACTAAACTTCTATTCGATTGGAAACAAAAAAGGGAGAACAAATGCTCTCCCTTGAAAATGGTATGTAAAATAGATAGCCTCTTGATAATGTTCAGATAACGCAATCAGAAGTACAGCTGGTATATAACCTAACTGTTTCCTTTGCGATAATCTGCCAGGAATTTCTCCAGTCCAATGTCCGTCAGTGGGTGCTTCAGTAGCCCCAAGAATGAACTTAATGGACAAGTCACAACATCTGCTCCGGAAATAGCTGCGTCCACAATGTGCTTTGACGTACGAATGGATGCTGCTAAAATCTCCGTCTCAAATCCCTGTATAGCGTAGATCTCTGCGATCTGCTTAATCAAATCCATGCCCTCCCAGTTGATATCGTCAATGCGACCGACAAAGGGAGAAACGTAGGTAGCGCCGGCTTTAGCTGCCAAGATGGCCTGAGCTCCGCTAAAGACCAGTGTGCAATTGGTAGGAATACCGTTTTCTGTACACCAGCTTAAGGTCTTCACACCTTCTTTAATCATCGGAACCTTCACGACAATATTGTCGGCAATATCAGCCAGGGCTTTGGCTTCCTCCACCATGCCCGCGAAATCCGTTGAAATCACTTCGGCACTTACATCACCTTCTACCAGCTCGGCAATGGTGGCGTAGTGCTTAAGAATGTTATCCGTACCCGTAATGCCTTCTTTGGCCATCAGGGATGGATTGGTGGTGACACCATCAAGTATACCAAGGTCTTTGGCCTCTTTGATGTGGTCAAGATTAGCCGTGTCAATGAAAAACTTCATGTTAGATTGTAAACTTGGGAGGGTGGGGAAAGAAGGTGAGCAAACACACCAGTCGCTACAACCTCATACCCTTGCTGCGTTTCCGCCCTGGGGGAGTTAGAGGGAGCTGACTCCGTGCCGCCCACCGGGGGCAAAGCTAGATAAATTGATTGTGATCTACAAATTTTTTGCACAATGCTTATCCCTTTAAAATCCCGGTCTTTTCTCCAAAATAGTGCACAAATTGCCGCATACTGGTAGCCAGCTCAGCATTCTGGGTGGCTTTGAAGTAAGTATCCGCTAAACCACGCAAGGTTTGAAAGAAGAAACGGTCCATTTCTATTACCTGCATTTCCGTAGTCCACAGGTCAATTTTCAGGGTATCCTTTGAATCTTCGTCAAATAGTGATAACAACATGGCTTTGGCCACTTGCCCGCCAGCTGGGTTATCCGAAGCTTCCCAATCAATGCGAACGGGCATCTTCTCCTCGTTCAGTCCGACTTTGATATTGATATCACTGGTTTGTATGACTTCTTTACTCATCTTTTATTTTTTGGGCGGCAAAACTACAATTTCCGCTGTGTATCTGTCTCCTGCACGCAGGATTGACAGTAAGTTAACTTAGTATTCTACGGTGAGGTTGTAATAGCGAGCGGCAATTCCACCCCAAACTCCCAGTCCTCCCTCCACATTGTGTTCGATACGTGTGTAGGATGAAAATGGTCCTTGATTGGCCCGACTAAACTCCAGCGTATTCCAGAAGTTATACTGCTCCTCCCCAATACTCATCCATTTTATAGTCACGTCTGTTCCAACTCGAAAAAGGCCAAAGGTCTCCTGGTCGAATTCACCGTCGAAGGGTTCTGCTTTAGCCAGTGGTAGCTCAAATTCCTGACCTGCAAACAGCAAATCATCGGTCACTGAACCGAAAGGACGTTCAAAAGGCCCCTGCTCTTCTTGCGTAAAATAGCGGTAGAAGTTGGGGACTCCTGGCGGATCGCTGAGGAACACCCGTAGTTGTGCTAAGGTGTCGTTCGGCTCTCCCGGGGGAGGGGTGAAGTATAAAGAGTCTAGGGGGACTGCTTCGGGAATCCGGGTTACCGCACTTAGTTCTTTGCCCTCTGCCTTTACATTGAGCTCGTAGGTCGTACCTTCCTGACCAATCATCTGAAGGCTGAGATCGACATAAACGCAAAAGTTGATTCCTAAGCTATCAATATCTACACCCAGTAGGTCCGCAGCTTGCGCCCGAAACTCCATAGGGACATCTTCTAGGCACAATTCGGTCAATTCTACTGTTGTCGTACCATCCGAAACCGTCACCTCTGCATCGCGAACGAAGGCGTTGTTTAAGTCCTCTTGACTCAGTTCGCTGAAAAAGGCAAAACTACGGGTGAGGAAAACGTAGGCTGGGGTAGGGCGGTCACCCGCTTCGATATAACCCTCCACCACAATTTGTTCTTCTACCTCAATCACTGGTGGAATAAACTCTTCCTCACAGCTCCAAACCATGAAGAGGGCTAGGAAGAACAGATAGGTTCCAATCTTATCCAGCGTCCACATCATTTTAAGTCCAGCTTTTTGTGAGCCCTACTTAGAAGGCATTTTAAGGCCAATTTGTCCACCGCTGATCTGTAAATCCAGGGTGTCATAATTGGTGAGCCATTCCACAAAATCATTGCCGAGCAACTTTCGGCGCCAACCACTGCCCAAAATATTTTCCAAAATCTTGGGGTCGTTCTTCATTCTGCGGATGGCATTACGCGGCATCACGAGGGAGTGAGAGATGTTTTCGTCCAGGCAGCGGTACTTCATTAATAAGTAGAGCAGCTCCAGCAAAATTTCGTCTCTGGCATTTTCGTTGGGCGAACTTGGGAGGCGCTTTAGCACGGCCTTTTCTTCTTCCGTCGCAGGCTGACCATAAAGTTTCAGCCAGGTAGCGCCGTATTTGCGGTAGATAAAATCGGGTATGCGCCGATTTTCCTTCAAACCCTGTTCTCCGCCACGCATTGCTTTAACAATCTGACTGATCAATTTGGTTTGCAGAATTCTATTTTTTGATTCATCTCGTCGTTCAGCTTCCGCGCGGCGCCATTGGAATAGACGGATTAGGAAGATTTGTTCTTTTGTCTTTAGCGAGGTAATCAGGTTGCTGGTCAGCGCCTCGTGATTGGGGTCTTGATAATAGTAATCGGCACTTTCTAGTTGACCACATTCTTCGAGTGCCCAGTCAAAGCGGCCTGATTTTTCGAGCCTGCTCTGTAATTTCCGCCAGAGCGGTTCCAGGATGACCACATCTTCGAGCGCGTAGTCAAGCTGTTTTTGGCTAAATGGTCGCGCCTCCCAGTCGGTTACGGCAAAGCCTTTGCGTAAATGCTTACCCAACTCGCCACTGACAATTTTACTCAGCCCGCTAGGGTAGTGGTAGCCGAGCATACCAGCTGCTACTTGGGTGTCGAACACATTTTTTGGGAGTACATCGTGCTGTTGGTAAAGAAGCCGATAGTCGTTTTCACCCGCGTGCGTGACCTTTAGTACCTCAGGATCCTCAATGAGGTCCAAAAGTGGATCCAAGTTGGGTAGACGGAGTGGGTCCAATAAGAAGTTACCAGCAGCGGAAGTGACTTGGATGAGGCAGATGAGCGTGCGAAATCGTTTTTCTCCTACAAATTCGGTGTCAAAACAGAGCCATTCTGCATCCCGAAGTGCATGGTGAAAACGATCAAGCTGTTGAGCGTTCTCTACTAGAGTGTATTTAGCCAAAACAACAGTTTCCTTTGGTTCTTGGGTAGAGGGGGATCCACACCCACTAAATGTTAATATTTCTATAAAGCCCTCACAAGGTAGGTAATTATGGTTATTGATCACATCTAGTAAGTGACCGTCGAATAATTAATTCCCGATTTTAGTCTTTTGGCGAAGATACAGGCGATATATAATGAGTCTGTATGAGCCAAAAGACTAAAATGAAGGAGAGAAATTAATTTTTGACGAGCACTATAACAAGCTATTGCGGTAAGTCGATCATATTTTCTGTCCAGATCAAATTTGCCGGTTCAAATTGTCGTTATTTTTGCAGAATAAACCTTGCCATCTATGAAGCTCTTGAAGCGAATTTTTCTGGTTGTAGTGATTTTATGCGTTCTGATTATCGGAGCATTGCTTGCTGTTCCATTCGTATTTAAGGACGAACTGGTGGAAGTCGTTAAAGAACAAATCAATGCCAATATCAACGCAACCACCGAGTTTGCCGACGTTGATGTGACCGTCCTACGATCTTTTCCACATTTGACCTTAGCCTTACAGGAGTTTTCCATTACGGGTAAGGATGAGTTTGCTGATTTACGACTTGTTGAGGCCGAAGAAGCATCGGTTACGGTCAATATACGCTCACTCATGGGAGGGAACCAACCATTGGAAATACGCGAGGTGGCACTGTCTAAACCTAAAGTTCACGTGGTGGTACGCGAAGATGGATCAGCTAATTACGATATTGCGATTCCTGCTGAGGAAACCGCTTCAGAGGAGGAGAATACCGCAGCCAGTGGGCTGCAAATTGCACTTCAGGATTATTCCGTTGAGCAGGGTAATATCATTTACGATGATCGTTCGGGAGATATCTATCTGGAAATTCAGGATTTAAATCACCAGGGAAGTGGAAATCTAACGTTGTCGGAATATGACTTAGATACGGAGACCGCCATTGGTGCAATGACCGTTGAACAGGGAGGTGTCGCTTTTTTGAAGGATGCACGTTTAGCACTTGACGCGATATTTCACATTAATACGGAAGAGAGTCTGTACCAGCTGCGCGATAATGAGTTGCGGGTAAACGAGCTGGTTCTTAATGCGGATGGAGAGGTGCAACTACAGGACGAGGATATCCGCATGGATTTGTCTTTCAATTCCCCAGGAAGCGATTTTCGCTCATTATGGTCACTAATCCCGAACGCGTACACTGCTGACTTCCAAGATGTAGATATCTCCGGTACTTTTAGCCTGGATGGTTTAGTGAAAGGCATCTATAACGAATCTACCTACCCCGCTTTCCGGATCAAGACATCTGTAAAGGATGGTCAGGTAAAGTATCCAGACTTACCCCTAGGTATTGCAAATATTCAGGCTGATCTAGACGTCAACAGTCCAAGTTCAGACTTAGATCAAATGTTGGTCAAGGCTGAAAGGTTGGCTTTGCAGGTAGGAAGCGATCCTTTCAATGCTCGTTTTTTGGTGAAAACCCCAATCTCCGATCCCGATGTTGATGCATCCATCGATGGGGTGATTGATCTAGCCCAGTGGGCACAGGCTTTTCCAGTGGAGGGTATCCAGGAAATGGCCGGCCGCATTATTGCTGATGTCAGCATGAAAACACGTCTGTCCACTCTAGAGCGCGAGGCTTATGACCAAGTACAAATGGCTGGTGATGTGCAAATCGAACAACTATTATACCAGGGTGATGGGCTTCCTAAAATGGTGATTGAAAGTGCCAGTGCTAGCTTTACGCCACAACGGGTGGAAGTAGCGGACTTTATTGCACAATTGGGTGAAAGCGATATTCAGGCCAGTGGTCAGATTGATAATATCCTAGCGTATATCTCTCCGGAAAAAACCATGCGCGGTAGCTTCCAGGCACACACCAATTACTTTTTGGTAGATGAGTGGATGCCGGAGGAAGAAGAGACAGATGACACTTACCAACCGACGACGCTTGGCGAAGAGGAGGCCATTTTCGACCGTTTTGATCTGGCACTAGATGCCACCGCTAACCGTATTGTCTATGATACCTACGAGCTTACCGACGCCGCACTCAAGGGACAAGTCAAGCCAAATCGGATTGACATCCAAAATGTACGGTCCAATCTTGGCGAAAGTGATTTTTCTGGCAATGGGACCATTCTGCACGGTTTTGATTATGCGTTCAATGACGGTGTGCTAGGCGGTAACTTAGAAGTGAATTCTGGGTTCTTCGACTTGAATCCTTTTATGGAAGAGCCAGAAGGTGGTGCCGCTAGTGCGGAAGGAGGTGAAGAAGCTTACGGTGTAATTCCTATTCCTGCTAATATCGATATGACGATGGATGCCAAGGTAGATCGTTTGCGTTATACGGATATGGAGTTAAAGGACATCCGTGGGAAAATGACCATTCAAGATGAGACCGTGGTCATAGAAGATGGTAGTGCAAAAGTATTGGGTGGAAGCATGGACTTTACCGGTGCTTATGATACCAAAGACGTAACTAAGCCTGGCTACGATTTTCGTTTTGATCTCAATCAGCTTAACTTCAAAGAGACCTTTAATACTTTCAACACCTTTGCCGCTTTCGCTCCAGTGGGTAAATTGGTCGATGGACAGTTTTCAACGAGTCTATTGATGTCTGGTGAGCTAGGCTCTGATATGATGCCAGTGCTCGAGTCCGTCAATGCCGAAGGCTTATTTGAAACGCTAAATGGTTCCCTGCAAGGATTGCAGCCATTAACGGCGGTAGGTAACGCTTTGAATATTTCCGAACTAAAGGAAAGCGTGAAGCTAGATCGCCTCAAGACCTGGTTTACGATCCAGGATGGAACCTTCGAGGTGGAACCATTTGATGTGAAATTAGCGGATCTACCAATGACCATCAGTGGTCGTCATGGCTTGGCCCAGAATATGAGCTACACCATCAATACCGTCATTCCTCGTTCCAAGTTAGGGGATGGTTCACTAGGGACCACCATTAACCAGGGGGTAAGCGCCTTGGTCAATCAAGCCAATCAATTGGGCCTCAATGTGAATAATGCCGAAAACCTCAACGTACAGATCGCCTTGACTGGCAATATGGCTGATCCGAATGTAGGCTTCAAACTCCTCGGCGCTGACGGTGAGTCTAACTTAGTGGAAGCAGCAACGGAAGAAGTGAAAGATCTGGTCGCTGATCAGGTAGATGAGGTGAAGGATCAAGTAACCAGCGAAGTGGACGAGTTCAAAGAATCCGTTACTGACCAAACTACAGCATTGGTGGACTCTGCTAAGGACGTTGCTCGGGATCAGCTTCAGCAAGCTGGACAGGACCTTTTAAACCAGGCCACCGGCGGTACTACCCCAAAGGATTCTACTGCCACTGGAGCTAATCTCCAGAACCAGACGCAAGACGCCATCGACAAGATTAAAGACGACATCAAAGACTTTAATCCTTTCCGGCGTAAGAAGAAGAAAGAAGGAGGAGGGAAATAAGGGGTAGGAATTCGGAAGTGGGAAGTGAGAATAACTCCGACCTCTGACTTCCCATTTCCGAATTTTCTTACTTCAAAATTGCCTCAAACAAAGCCCGAACCTCTACAGCATTCTCAGGCTTGAGACGCCCAGCAAGGATTAAACGCATTTCTCGGCGGCGAGGGGCGCCATCGTAGCGTTGTTGCTCAATCTCAGTGACCGGAATAACGGGTGGAACGGGCACTGGTGTTCCATTTTCTTGATCCAAGGCCACGAAGGTGTAGTACGCAGAGTTGCTACGACGCGGGTTATGACCTTTGATATCAGTGGCGTAGACTTCCACAAATACCTCTACTGAAGTACGGAAAGCCCGGGTAACTGTGGCCTCTAAGGTGATGACATCACCAATGCGTATGGGTTTGGTAAAACTTACCTGGTCTACAGAGGCAGTTACAACGTGGCGTTCACAGTGCTTGCCAGCACATATGCCAGAAACGATATCCATCCACCGTAGCAGATTACCACCCATAAGATTACCCATGGGATTGGCATCATTAGGCATGATCATCTCGGTCATGGTCGTGCTGGAAGCAGTTACTCGTTTTCCGGTAGGTAGTGGGGTGTTTTGCATCTTAAATTAGTTCAATGAGTCTTACCGGATCATTACACCTGGCCGGTTGAGAATAGGAATATTGGTGAAATTATCAGGGCTTATACTCC
Organism: Bacteroidota bacterium; assembly: GCA_039816955.1. Taxonomy (GTDB): domain Bacteria; phylum Bacteroidota; class Bacteroidia; order Chitinophagales; family Saprospiraceae; genus Lewinella. Next base: position 3,268 of record JBCBWU010000080.1, on the reverse strand, counting down.
CTCTGACGAAGATGTATTTTTTGTCGAATAACTGATTGCCTAAACTGAAGCTAATCCAGTATTCGTTGGTCAGCGTGAATAAGTCCGGCTGGATGGGTTCAATTTTATGTTCGCCATTGGCCGCAATCTCCTCAATGAAATAGCGGAAGGTAGACGTCGTTCGTTTCTCGCCATCCAACTCTCCGTAGCCTTTGGCGGTGACCATGACACTCAGAATGGGATACTTGTGCAAATTCAGGATGACCACGTCCCATAGGTCTTCCAGGTCGCCATTTTCCGGAGGCAAAATCGCCACTGCTAATTCTTCAACCTTAAGCTGGGGAATATCTTTCAACATAACAAATAATCAAATTGGGGGTCAAAGGTATTGAAAGTCAAATAGGGTGGCGTAGTGCGCTTTCAATTTGTGCTTCACCTCTTCTAGGTCAACGGGCCGGCTCAACTCCTGAGCCATACTCGTTACATCTTTGTCCTGATCTTGGATGCCGCAGGGAATAATGTTGTTGAAATGGTCCAAACTGGGGTTGACATTAAACGCAAAGCCGTGCATGCTTACCCAACGACTCAGATGTACACCAATGGCACAGATTTTTCGCTTGGGCTTATCATTACCAGCGGCTAGCCAAACACCAGTGTATCCCTTTTCGCGATAGCTTTCAATGCCGTATTCACTCAGAGTGCGCATGACGGCCTCTTCCAAGTAACGTACGTACTTGTGGACATCGGTGAAGAAACAATCCAGGTCAAAGATGGGATAGCCTACAATTTGCCCAGGCCCATGATAGGTGATGTCTCCGCCGCGATTAATTTTGTAAAAGGTGAATCCACCGTCCTCTAGCTGTTGTTCGTCCAGCAGCAGGTTGTCTACGGAGCCAGTCTTACCTAGGGTGTAGACTGGTGGATGTTCACAGAAAAGAAGGTAGTGCTGCTGTTCTTCCTCAGCGGTACCTGCTTTACGATGATCTCTGTTGCGCAGCTTGCGATCTACCAACTCTCGGTGCAATACCGTTTGGTAATCCCAGGCTTCTTGGTAATCCATTCTACCCAAGTCTCTGAATTCTACGCTCGGTCTTTTTTCTTCCTTCAATCTACAATGTTCGGTTGGCGAAAACGTGGCCGCAAAGGTACCCTTTAGGCACGGCATTTAATACATTTATGTAAAAGGTTGAGCCGTAAAAAAGTTTTCGGTGGTTAGATAATTGCCCTGTGCTGGTTTAAACTTTGAGAAAATCGCTCAGGCGTGTGGATTTTTGTTTTCTTTTGTGCCGGTGTTGCTACTTAAAGCGATCGACAATTCGATATCTTTAGCATCGATCTAAAGGGAGAGATTCTCCACCATTTACTATTGACAACACCAGCAATGCTTTCCCCAGGGGCTTTCAAGCTGATTGGGGGATTAGAATAAAGGACAAATGGCCAACAAACTCGTCTTTCCACCTGACTTTGAGTGGGGTACCTCCACTGCTGCTGCACAAATCGAGACTGCCTCTGATCACAATTGGAAAGGAGTAGTGGCAAAGGATGATGCCATTTTTGAACGCACTACCGATCATGAACTGCGTAGAGATGAGGATTTAGAGCACATTTCTCGCTTTGGCACCATTTACCGCTGCGGAGTGGACTGGGCTCGCTTACAGCCGGAGGAAGGTGCAGATTTCGTTGTCGAAGTAGTGGATGAGTACCGTACTTTCTTTGAGGCTTTACGAGCACGCGGTATGAAAATCATGTTTGTGATTCACCACTTTACCCACCCTCGTTGGTTGGAGGAACAAGGTGGATGGACGGAGGAGGAAAGTATTCCCATCTATGTGAAATTTGCTCAAGGGTGTTTAGATGCCTTCGGTGATTTGGTATCCTACTGGAATACGTTTAATGAACCTAATGTTTATGCTTTAAACGCCTACTTGCTTGGTAATTTTCCTCCATTTAAAAAGAATTACTGGAAAGCTGGTCGGGTGCTTAAGCACATGGGGCACGCCCATAATGTAGTAGTGGAACTCCTGAAGGTCCAGTATCCAAAAGCACCCGTGGGAATATCATTCAATACGGGCTGGTTTGAAGGTCTGAATTTTTTCGGTCGCTTACCAGCACGTTTTATGGATTGGTGGTTCCACGTAAAGGCAGCTCGTCATTTTGAGAAAGTAGACTTTTGGGGCCTGAGCTATTATGCTTATGTGCCGTTTGATCCCCTTCCGGTAACGGAAATTGATCGCCCTGGTAGGTTGAAGGAATTAGGTCTGCCCCATGATCAGATGTGGGGGTATCGCCCAGAAGGCCTGGCCAGGATCATTCGTCGCTTCTGGAAAAAATACCAGAAACCCATAGTTGTCACGGAGAATGGTATCTGTACCAGTGATCCCCAAGTGCGCATTGGAGCATTGAAGGACTATTTGTCACTCTGCCACGAATTAATCGAAGAAGGGGTACCCTTGAAGGCTTATATCTTCTGGAGTACCTTCGATAATTTTGAGTGGAACCTGGGAAATACCTACCGTTTCGGCTTAATCACTATTGATTGGCAAACGATGGACCGGATGAACACCCCCGCAGCGGATTTCTACGCGAAAGTCTGTGCAGAAAATGCTATTACCGTTTAGGGCAGTAACTTACGCAGCAAACCTCATCTTGATACGCATGAAACAGTTTTTTCTTTCTCTGCTTGTCTACGGTTCCAGCCTTTCATTGCTGGCGCAAGTGAGTGGCCCTCTGCCCGCTGGGGCAAGGGGACAAGCGATGGCGCTCGGAGGTACTGTCTTTCAAGATATTCACGCCGCTTGGGGAAACCCTGCTGGACTCGCTTATTTAGATGGGACTTCGGTAGCACTTTTTGGGGAGCAGCGCTTTGCGCTCAGTGATCTTCGCCAAATCAGTGCTGCTGGTGCATTTGCCATGGGTAATAGCGCCCTGGGGCTGTCCGTTGGGTATTTTGGATTTGACGCCTACAATGAATCCCGTATTGGGGTGGTATACGGACGTAAGCTGGCTCGCAACCTGGCGTTAGGAGCGCAGGTATTTACGATCGGAACCCGCATTCCTGATTATGGCTCTCGGCAGCTCGTGAGTTTTGAGCTAGGTCTACAGGCGACGATTAGCCCCAGTGTGCGCGTAGGTGGCCGCATTACCAACCCGGTACGAGTAGAAATCCTGGAAGATGAACCACTGCCCACGAGTCTAAGCTTTGGCTTCAGCTACCAGCCAGGTAAACAGGTGGAATTGATGGCGGAAATAGAAAAAGATATCCTCTTCCCTGTAAGGGTGAGAACGGGGC
>JBCBWU010000007.1:0-70372 GCA_039816955.1 Bacteroidota bacterium | reverse complement strand
CAGATGCACGAGTGCCTTCCGTTGGATCTCACCTACCGCAATCGAGCGCTCGGTGCGCTACTCCAACTCTTCCTCATCCATTGCAATAATAGCGCAGCAGTCGACCCCAGCCAACTAGACGAAGACAACTCCGGCGTCTGCATCCTCCGCGACTTCAAACACTTGGTAGATGATCACTACGCCAAGTGGCATAAGGTCAATGAGTACGCCGCAGAAATTCATCTTAGCCCCAAGTACTTGAGTCAAACGGTGAAGCAATACACCGGCAAATCCGCCAAGGAATTCATCCAGGATCGTCTTGTCTTAGAGGCCAAGCGTCTGCTCCTGCACACCGAATTATCCGTCAAGGAAATTGCCTACCGGATCGGGTTTGAAGAGCCTTTACACTTCAGTGGTTTCTTCAAAAAGAAAGCGGGTATTTCACCTTCGCATTTCCGGGAGACCAGGTAATTCCGCCTTACTCCAAGTTGCGCACCTGAAAATCACGCACGTCATAATTCGGCGTCACCTCCAGGCCTGCACCACCTGTAAATCGCTTACTAATGGCAATGCGCTCCTGAGGAGATAATAAAAAGATAATGGGCTGCTCATCGTAGACGATTTCCTGAAACTGGTGATACAGCGCCATTCGACGCTCCCCATCTAATGTCCGGTTGATCTCTTCGATCAGTGCATCAGTTTGGGCGTTACCAAACTGCCAGCGGTTTTGTCCACGTGCGGTATTTGAGCTGGTGTGCCAGAGTGAAAAGTAATCGTCAATCTGGTGGTAGCCTCCTGAAGCACCGGCGTACATTTGGTAATCACGGCTAGCCACATCTTCTCCCAACATGGCCCGCATGCCACGTGGCACCAAGCTTACCGCTACACCAGCCTGCTCGGCGCCATCCTTCATGACATTAGCTAAGGCTTCTCCAAACTGTGTTCCGGGCGGGTACAACAATTCCAGTTCCATTTCTCGGCGTTCACCATCGATAAGTTGGTCCCGTACACCATCACCATTCGTATCTTCCCAACCCGCAGCCGCCAATAGTTCTTGCGCGAGTTCCAGATCTTTTTCAATGGGTGCTAAGTCTGAGTTGTAAGTAGGCTTACGTGGAGAGGTGGGCCCGTTCAGTCGGGTGCCAAGGCCAGCGTAAGCCAGTTCAATTATACTCTCTACATCAAGTACGTGCGCGAGTGCTCTGCGGACCCGCTTATCTTCCAGCAGGGGGTCACGGTTGTTGAGTGCAAGGTAAAAGAGGTTGAAAGTACTAGGCGTTTCAAAAGTAAATCGCTCTTGCAAGTATTCATTTTGCCGCTCCTCTACAAAGGTTGTGGCATCGATCGTGGGTATCAAATCTACTAGTTCAGATTTCATGGCACCTATCGTCGTTACCTGATCCGTGATGATACGGAAGACCAAACTATCAGGATAGGCGTGTAATTCCGGGCGATTCTCCGGCTGCTTGTCCACCCACCAATCGGGATTGCGAGCCATTGTGATGTACTGCCCATCCTCCCAATCTCGGAGTACGTAGGGCCCAGCACCGATGAGCTTTTCAGGGCTACGCGAGAACGGCGCCGAAAGAAATTGTTCCGCCAGAGCTACCAGCGTAGCATCTTCGGTTTGGTCCACCTCTTCATCTTTCAAATTTGCCAGGGAATAGGAACGCAGCTGACCTTCCGGATCAAAGACATGTTCTGGAAAGATGAAGGTGGTGCTAATCGCATCCTCGGTAAGGATATACTTGCGATCAGTTACTACCGTAAAGCGGCGATCATTAGCAGGATCGGCGTATACGTCAGCGACCATATCAAGACTGGCACGGATGTGAATTGCTTCCGCAATGTTTTGGTTGAAAGGTGCTTTGAAGGTGTAGATGACATCCTCTACTTCAACCGGATGGCCATCACTGAAAGTAGCACTTTCAACTAATTCATAAGTATAACTAACACCACCGGCAAACGGACCTTCCGTTACATCCTGAATCTCCGGGCGGCCAACCGCCAAAGCCGGGCGGAAAGAAAAGTCCTTCTTATTCGTTTCCAGCAGCGGCAGAAAAAGCTGTTCGTAGATGGAGCGTGCATAGGCACTGGTAGTGAGGAAAGGATTCAAACGATCCGGTTCAGCCGCCAGGCGTACGCGCAGCGTATTGTCCCTGTTTTTAAAATCAACGGTGGGTTCGTCAACGGCACCTCCTCCAGAACTGGGAGGGCAGGCGTAGAAAACAAAGGATAGAAAGAGCAGTAGGCCAAAGGCCAGTTGATACGGGGTCCTGTTCATGGGTTGCAGTTGTGATTCTGCTCTAAAGTACAATTTTTCGTGGCGGTCCGGCAAATCTAAAGTTCCACTGTACCCAGCAGAACAAGGCCAAGTCCCTATTTATAAAGACCAATAATCGATAGTATTCTAAACAACATATTGATTTCACAAGTTAACAGCACACTAACACTAGATGATCTCAATATTTTATATTCAATATTGAAAACGATTTTGTAACTTGAATTTACAAACCCTAAAAACCCATGTCGATTCACGAAGAGCGCGACATCGTACTCACGAAAATTCATATTTTATCGCAACGAGACCAGGTTGTTAGTTGTGACCTAACCGTACGCGAGTTGGAAAATGAATATCAACTAAGTCGTGAAAGAAGTGAATCAGCTATTTGGTACTTCAGCGACCTTAGATATGTCACCCGGGACCGGAAAAACCGAGATAATTTACGTCTAACAAGTAGGGGACTTAATGTAATTGATGAAGGAGGGTTTGTGCAACAACGCCTTAATAACCGGCTTGATTTGGGAGAAAGGATAGACGAATTATTCCAGAGTTTATCACAATTAGAAGAACGAATAACAGCGCTGGAAGGACCGTCAGAAACACAAGAAGAACCTATACCTAGACAAGAGCAAAAACGCCCCCTTAAACAGCAGATAGCATTAATAGTAGGACTTGGAATAGTATCAGCTTTGGTTGCGTGGGCTATCTATTCACTCCTAGTACCCTCATCGTAATACCCCAAATAAAATGGGTTGGTACTGAACTGAATCAATACCAACCCTTAATCATACCGCTAAAACAGTTGCTTCAGCAATATTCCTTGTCAGCAGTCGAGGTGATGTTGTGTCGGGTGATAATACTATGTTTCAACTGCCTTCAATTCAATAGCTAGACCAAATTAGGCTGCGGTGTGGTGCGCAGGTAAGACTTAATTTTAGTGTAGCCTTTTGGGAAGCGCGCCGGAATATCCGCTTCGGCAATCGCCGGAGAAACCACTACATCCTGGCCTTGCTGCCAATCAACGGGAGTAGCCACGCTGTAGTTATCCGTCAATTGTAGAGAATCAATGACCCGCAAAATTTCGTTGAAATTCCGGCCCGTACTCGGCGGGTAAGTTAGCGTCAGACGTACTTTCTTATTGGGGTCAATAACAAAGACGGAGCGGACGGTTGCTTTAGTCGTCGCGTTGGGGTGGATCATATCGTAGAGTTCCGCCACTTTGCGGTCAGAATCAGCAATAATGGGGAAGTTCATCTCCACCGCTTGTGTCTCCTCAATATCCTTGATCCATTTGTGATGATCAGGTAGTGGATCTACACTCAAAGCGATGGGGCGAACACCACGCTTAGCAAACTCTTCCTTCAGCGCAGCCGTACGGCCTAATTCGGTAGTACAAACTGGTGTAAAATCAGCCGGATGAGAATACAGAACGATCCAGTTGTCGCCTGCCCATTCGTGAAATTGAATGTCTCCTTCGGTTGTTGGGGCTTGAAAATCAGGAGCCAAATCTCCTAGTTGTAAAGGCATGTTGTTTGTTTTAAAAATGAATAATGAAAATATGCATGACGCGAAGTAGTCTGTGCGAAGCCCATCCCAATTCGGTCAGTATAGATGTCAGGGTGATTACCACATTAGATGGTTACAATACCCTGGCTTCGAGTCTTAGAGTATGTCTATCGATTTTTTAAAATTCGACGAGCCGTTCGAATCGTACCCTGCAGGATAACCAATTGATACATTCCCGGGGGGAAGGAGGAAAAATCAATTGTTACCGTTCGTTCCGTCGCCGAAATAGCTTGTTGTCGCAGTAGTTGCCCGGTAGCGGTATACAATTCTAGCAGCGCATCATTCTGGAGTTGAAAATCCAGTTGTAGCACATCCCTCACCGGATTCGGATAGCTTTGTAAAGTCGGCCTTGCATTGGAAGCCTCCGTATTAGAATTGATTACATCCGTACATTCAATCCACTCCTGAATCGCTCGCCACTTGGGAGGATAATCATCGCTTACGAAGTAATTGTCAATTAATCCCCAGCTGCCAAAGCTACTCTCCTGAGGCGACGCCAATACATAGTTCATGAAGAGCGTGACCTCCAAGTTGTCTTGGAAGAAGCTGAGCATGTTTTCGTAGAAATCATACATGCGCGGATGCGTCTGCGCTTCGTACAGTGCCTGGTTATAAGGCGCCTCCAAACCGAAAACACGGGGAATGATGTGTTGCCCGCCCTCGTACATCACAAAGGGCTTATCGTAGGCATCGGCTACCAGTATTTTAAACTGCTGCATCCAGTAGAAATACTCCGCTGTATTGGCCTCTAAACGATCCAGCACCTCTTCAGCGGTAGCGGCTGCGCCAAGAGCGTCCAAGGCATCATAGTCCGGGTCACTCAAGCCTACGTAGCCGGGGTAGGAAACCAGGTCAACTAGTGCCCCCTGCCCTTGATCCAAGATGTAATCCATAGCGTCGATGACAAAGTAGTCGTGCCCCGCCAGTACGGTTTGCAAGCGATCCTCCTGCCCCCCAAAGACGGTATCCCAAATCTCCATCATCTGCAAAGAGTAGTAGCCGTAATTTTTGGCGTACTGCCCCGGAAAGGGCGATGCTCCGTTCAACCAGCTGGTCTGTTGAAAAATCCAATTCCAGCATTCGTTGGAGTACTCCAGGTAAATCGTCAAATCAGCATCCAGCCGGTCGCGAAAGAGGGTAGCCATTTGCTCCATATAAGCATCATTGGCCAGGTGGGGGACATTCACCCAAACATCTCTTTGTAGCTCGTTCGCCAGATCAATCATGTGTTCCCAAGCCAGACCGCGTGACCAGAGGTTTTGCGTATGAAAATCAGCTTGTGATCGGTCATCCCATTCGCTTACAGGATGGTCATTGGTAAAGGACCAGTCCATGAAGCGGAGAGCAACAAAGGTGCTGGCTTTTTCCATAAATTGTGGGAGATAGGGTTCCGATTCAAAATCATCCTCATAGCGCTGTTGAATGATCCGAATATTGTGAACGTGGTCAGTAACATCAGAAGATCGGATGATAATATGGATACCATCTTCGGTGACTTGATCTACCCGAAAAGTAATGCGGCCTGGAGCTTCACTGGTTACCTCAACCGGTGTCCATTGGGCAAACTCAAAGCTTCCCTCCCCATCGTAGAGCAAGACATAATCTCCGGCCTCGTAATTCCTGGCGTGCCCGCCGATAGTGAAAGCGACTATCTGCGGGTTCCCGGTTTCAGGGTGTGTAAAAGGAACCTCCAGCGGATAGCCCTGCGCATCTTGCGGCATGCTATTGGCCAGGCCAGAATCCCAGTCATTACCATCGTCTAGATAATCGCGATTACGAGTGTAAAAGGTAGAGGACGACAACTTCAAGTCCTTGAAAACCCCAGCATCGAAAAAATGAAAATTAGTCCCTACTTGCATACTGCACTCCTGTGCGTTCAGTGTAAAATGGCATAGCAATAGCAGGGTACAGACGTACCAACTTCGTGCAATCATGTCGAAATACTTTTTTGGAATTATGAATTGGCGGCGATCAGCATATTTCGGACTGGGGTTGTTTCCGGTAGGACGTGAACCAGCTTGCCTACTGCAAGATGACTAGTTCACGGTAGTTATGAGCTGCGGTTTGCAACACGAGACAGTATTGCCCCTTTGGCAGGTGATAGAGAGGGATACTAATGGGACTAGCTTGGGCATCCACACGTTGGTGCGTGAGTAGCCGACCATCGAGGCTATAGATTTGATAAGCGGTAAAGAATTCATTTGGTGGTGTTTGAACTTGGATAATATCATGGGTCGGGTTGGGATAAATATTTATGGCTGGATTTTCAAGGGGGATATCATATTGGCTGCTTATAAGCGCCTGTTGTTCATCAAAGGTGACCATCAAGTCTTCTTCCTCTAATCCCAATGCCAGCACATTTTCGAATGTGAATACCAAAGGCACATCACCTTCTTCCAGGCCGATGATGACGTCTTCCATCACAATAGTGAAGCTAGCAATGGCTCCACCACCGGTCACCTCTTGCCCGTCGATGCGGGTAAAAGCGAAGGAAATGGCATCGTCGAGTTCGGGAACGTATTTAGTTACCGTTCCCATATCATCATCCGGTGTACCCAGCCAGCCACCAAAGTTGTTGATATCGACCTGCTCAATTTGAATCACACTGGTATCCAGCTTTAATTCAAAGGCAATACCGTATAGGCCTTCTACTGGGTCGGTGGTTTCGCCCAGGTGTACTGTCACTTCCACCATCTCCCCTGGCATCGGCGTGTCATTGGAAAAGGTGAGGAAAAGATCGTCACCGGGCAGAAAATCATAGCCGTCCGTTGTGATAAAGTTCTCGTTCGTTTCTCCAAAATTATCGACGATAACATTGAAGAGGTCGTTCCCATCGGTAAAGCCATCGCCATTGCCATCGGCGTGCTTGAAATTAACGCCACTTACAGGGTGCGACAATGGCCAGTCAGGGGCGGCCTGTGCTTCCCAGTCAGTGGTAGCTCCTGGTCGTTCGGGGCCGCCTTGGAGATACGCTTGTCCCACATAAATGAAGTCAATCGCATTGACGATGCCGTTGGCATTGGCATCGCCGGGCCAGACACAATTTGTTCCAGAACAGCTCTGGGCTTGTACAACAGTCATTTGGGTGATAGGCAGTAGCCAAGCCAGCAGAATTGGGGTGAAGAATCTGCGTGTACTTTTCATAGCGCAAAGATGAGTCTTAGAAATAGAGGACTATAACTACATTTCGTAGATATTGTGGTTAATTTTACTCCATCTCAAAAATATAACCAACTGAAAAACAGTTAATAAAATTCAATTTACACATAAAATTGTGGAATGATTGATTCCAGTTTGATAAAAAACTTGCAATTGCTACCGCCGGCCAAGTGGCTCAGCTTTCAGGCGTTTGTCGCTTCTCCTTATTACAATAAGCACCAAAACACACGTAATCTCTGCGAGGTTTTAACCCACTATTACCCCTTTCAAAAGGTCACTTTTCCTGATAAGAAAATTCTATTTCAACAGGTTTTCGGCGACCGCCCCTACCACGAACAGTCGCTAAAAGATGTGATGCGCTATCTACTGGAACTATTGCAAAGCTTTCTGGCGCAGGAGTATTTACGCGACCATCCCGAACACCAACGCCTACTGAGCTTGAAAACCGCCCAGGCCTATAATATGACCGAACTCTTTGAGCGTAAAACCAAGGCACTGACCAAGATATTAGACACGAGAAATGATGTCGCCAGCTATAATATCACACATCAATTGGAACGCCTACAGGTGAATCATGACCAACGCATGGGAAAGCTGAGTGTAGCGCACCTGACCAACGCCTTAGATGCGCTTGACCACTACTACCTGCTGAGCCGAATGGAATGGGTAACCGCGATGAAAAACCGGAATACCATCTATGATACGGGTTTCGTATTTTCTGAACACGCAGCTATTAGCCAACTGGCCGCGGAATTGGGCATTCAACAACACCCGGTGTTTATGGCCTACAACATGGTATGGCAACTATTAGAAGACCAACCGGAAGAAGCGGTATATCAGCAGTTGATCAACTACCTCCAAACACACGAAGCAGAACTGCCCAAGGCCAACCTATTTGACCTCTACACCTACGCCCGTAATTTTTGCACCCGCCAAATCAATAGTGGAAACGCTCACTATTTGCAGCAGCTGTTCGAACTATACAAGTACCTTTTGGAACGCGAACTCCTGATCAAAAAGGACGAGATGAGTCAATGGAGCTTTACCAATATTGTCTCCCTCGGTTTAAGGCTTGGCGAATACGGCTGGACCGCTCATTTCATGGACCACCTACAGACCGCCTTACCGGAAACCGACCGCACCAATGCTTATAACTATAATCGAGCGAACTATCACTACCACCTTAAGGATTACCGTGCCGCTCAGCAGCTATTATTAGAGGTAGAGTACACCAGCATCTTTTACAAACTTAACTCTCGCCACATGCTACTCAAGATCTACTACGAAGAGACTGAGTTTGAGCTCCTAGACGCATTGGCACACTCCTTCAAGCTATTCCTCCTACGCACCAAAGGCTTAACGGGACTCCAGCGAAAGACCAATCAGCAATTCATTCGTTTTCTACTCAAGCTTGCAAAAATTAAGGAGCAATTGACCTATCAACTAGACCGTAACGCAATTAGTAGTGCGAGAAGCTTACAAGGCAAAATCGAGGAGCATCCGCAACTCAACAGCAAGCAATGGCTGTTGGAGCAGGTTCAGTTGTTGCAGGAATAGCGTAACCATAATAAGAAAGAGGCAGCCCGTCACCAGACTACCTCTTTTCTATCGGTAATGCTTTTATTCGCTGGGTAAGCTGAATAGAAGCTTATTTTAATTCAAAACGGTCCAGGTTCATCACCTTGTTCCAAGCCGCTACAAAGTCGTTCACGAAACGCTCCTTAGCGTCGTCGCAAGCGTAAACTTCGGCGATAGCACGTAGCTCAGTGTTAGAACCAAAGATCAGGTCTACGCGAGTACCGGTCCACTTCACAAGACCAGTCTTGCGATCTGTGCCTTCGAAGAGATCATCGTTCTCCGTTGTTGCTTTCCATGTTGTACCGAAGTCCAAGAGGTTAACGAAGAAGTCGGTAGTCAACTCACCTGGGCGATCCGTGAATACGCCGTGGGTAGAACCATCAAAGTTGGTACCCAATACACGCATACCACCTACCAGAGCCGTCATTTCAGGAGCAGTAAGCGTCAACAACTGAGCCTTATCAACCAGCATCTCTTCTGCGGAAGCAGAAATGTGGGTTTGCTTCTTCTCGTAATTACGGAAACCGTCAGCGTTTGGCTCCAGTGCACCAAATGAATCTACATCGGTGTGCTCTTCCGTTGCATCGGTACGACCAGGTGTGAATGGTACCGTCACATCGTGGCCTGCTTTACGCGCAGCTTCCTCCACACCAGCAGCACCTGCCAGCACGATCAAGTCGGCCATAGAGATTTTGTTACCACTAGCATTGAATTCTGTCTGGATGGCAGTCAGGGTATCCAACACGCTTGACAACTGATCTGGGTTATTTACCGCCCAGCCATTCTGTGGAGCCAAGCGTACACGCGCGCCATTAGCACCACCACGCTTATCACTGCCACGGAAAGTAGAAGCAGAAGCCCAAGCTGTAGATACCAACTGAGAAGCAGTCAGACCAGCAGCCAAAACTCTTGCTTTCAAATCAGCAACATCAGCATCGCTTACCAAATCGTGATCAACAGCGGGTACAGGATCTTGCCAGATCAGTACTTCCGCAGGCACCTCTGCACCCAAGTAGCGAACACGTGGGCCCATATCACGGTGAGTCAGCTTGAACCAAGCGCGAGCGAAAGCGTCGGCAAACTGATCAGGATTTTCGTAGAAACGACGAGAGATTTTCTCGTAAGCAGGATCCATGCGTAGTGCAAGGTCCGTAGTCAGCATCATTGGCTGGTGGCGCTTTGCTGGATCATGGGCATCGGGTACAGTACCGGCACCACCATCATTCTTTGGCTTCCACTGGTAAGCACCTGCCGGGCTCTTGGTCAGTTCCCACTCGAAACCGAAGAGGTTCTCGAAGTAGTTGTTGCTCCACTTGGTTGGCGTAGTTGTCCAAGCACCTTCCAAACCACTGGTAATCGTGTCACCACCGTTACCCGTACCGAAGGTATTCTTCCAGCCCATGCTCTGCTCCTCAATGCTAGCACCAGCAGGTTCTGCACCTACGTACTTAGAGGGATCAGCTGCACCGTGCGTCTTACCGAAGGTGTGACCACCGGCAATCAGGGCAACTGTTTCTTCATCGTTCATCGCCATCCGGCCGAAAGTCTCACGGATATCGCGAGCCGAAGCAATAGGATCAGGGTTGCCGTTAGGGCCTTCTGGGTTTACGTAGATTAAACCCATCTGTACAGCACCCAATGGGTTTTCCAGTTCCCGGTCGCCCGTGTAACGCTGGTCACCTAACCATTCACCTTCTGGTCCCCAGTAGATATCTTCTTCGGGCTCCCAAACATCCTCACGGCCACCGCCAAAACCGAAGGTCTTGAAGTCCATAGATTCCAGGGCTACATTACCCGCTAGGATCATCAAGTCGGCCCAAGAGATTTTCTTGCCGTACTTCTTCTTGATGGGCCATAATAGCAGACGCGCCTTGTCTAAGTTGGCATTATCTGGCCAGCTGTTTAGGGGAGCAAAACGCTGCGTACCGGCACCAGCACCACCGCGGCCATCAGCAATACGGTACGTACCCGCACTGTGCCAAGCCATACGAATGAAGAACGGACCGTAGTGACCATAGTCAGCCGGCCACCAGTCTTGTGAGTCGGTCATCAGATCGTGCAGCTCTTGCTTAACAGTAGCCAGATCCAGACTCTTAAATTCTTCTGCGTAGTCAAAATCTGGGTCCATCGGATTAGACAACTCAGAATGCTGACGCAGGATATTCAGCTTTAGCGCATTGGGCCACCAGTCGCGGTTGACTTGACCGCTACCCGCTGAAAACTTCAGCTGACCGCCCATGAATGGACAACCGCTTGACTCGTTCATATTCCACACTTTTCCGTGTGGGCCATGGCTCGTAGGCTTATTTTCTCCCATAAATGAATGATTTTACAATGGTTATGATGAGCAAATTTACGATAATCCGTATTTATAATTTTCATTACAGTATAAGCACAACTTATAACCTACCATTAACTCCACTTAGCCTAATATTGAGCCCAACCGGTCAAGCAGTTCGCACAACTTAGCCCTTCTGGGCTTTTTACCCCCGAAATTGGACAAAGGCTTTCTATAGTCCTCCAAGGCGAAATTTGTGAATCTTGACTTGCTCTTTCCCCGTCTCGCTTCGTTGAAAAGCCTCGCCGTGACTTAGGTTATGCCTACGTTTGTCGCCTTGCGAGTCGAAAAATAGCGCTGTCAATTTTTCACAAATCCTGCCTTGGAGGACTATATTTGAACCATGGCATGCGTTCTACAAGTTATAAATTAGCGGCGCACAGTATAACACTCTCTATGGCTACCCGAGAACACCAACGATTACAAGACAATTACGCCCAACAGCAGAAATGGCTCCGTTGGGGGCCCTACCTCAGTGAACGCCAATGGGGCACGGTACGCGAAGACTATAGCGCTAATGGTGACGCCTGGGAGTACTTTCCACACGATCACGCGCGTAGCCGGGCTTATCGCTGGGGCGAGGATGGCATAGCTGGCATCAGTGATGATATGTGTAACCTCTGTTTTGCGGTAGCGCTTTGGAATGGAAAAGACGCCATTATCAAGGAACGCCTCTTTGGGCTAACCGGACCAGAAGGCAACCACGGGGAGGATGTAAAAGAGCTGTACTATTACTTGGATAGCACGCCTACCCACTCCTATATGAAGCACCTATACAAGTACCCGCAGGCGGCTTATCCCTACGGTGATATAGTGCGCATCAATGCCCGGCGTACGAAGCGAGAAAGGGAATACGAAATACTGGACACCGGCATTTTTGATGACAAGCGCTACTTTGATGTGTTTACAGAATACGCTAAGGCTTCGGAAGAAGACATCCTCATCAAAATCACTATACACAACCGTGGAGATCAAGCTACCGAACTGCAGATCTTACCTACCCTGTGGTTTCGCAACCGATGGAGTTTTGGATTACAACAAGAGAAACCTAGTTTGCAGCTGGCTGCCACTCATGCTACCTACGGACACATCCAAGCCCAGCACCCTACTATTGGTGATTATCACCTCTACTACGAGACACCAGAACGGCTCTTGTTTACCGAAAACGAGACCAATAACCAGCGTATTTTCAAGCGCCCCAACAAAAGTGCATTAGTAAAAGACAGCATCAATGATGCTATTATCAGCGGCGATTTCAGCCGTTTTGCGAGCGTGGAATCTGGTACTAAGTGTTCGCCGGTTTATCGGTTACAATTAGACGCAGGCGAGCAGGCTAGTGTGCGTTTGCGCTTAAGAAAGACCACTATCAGTAATCATCCTTTAGAGCAAGAATTTGATGCTATTTTCAGCGAACGCACCCAAGAAGCGGATGAATTCTATGCGTCTTTTGTGCCTAGTGGGGGAGATGGAGACTTGCAAAACATCCAACGCCAGGCCTTTTCCGGTATGCTATGGACCAAGCAGTACTACCACATCGACATTCCGCGCTGGCTGAAAGGTGACCCTGGCATGCCGCCGGTAGCCCCAAGCCGCAAAAAAGGACGCAATAGCGAATGGATGACCCTCAACAATGAGGATATCATTTCGATGCCAGACAAATGGGAGTATCCCTGGTACGCTGCTTGGGATTCGGCCTTTCACTGTGTACCACTAGCCATGGTGGACGCTCAATTTGCCAAAGAACAGTTGATTCTCTTCCTGCGCGAGTGGTACATGCGCCCCAACGGCCAATTACCCGCCTACGAGTGGTCGTTTAGCGACGTGAACCCACCCGTACACGCCTGGGCTTGCATGCGGGTGTACCGCATTGAGAAAGCGCAAACCGGAGTGGGGGATATTGCCTTCCTAAAGCGGGTCTTTCAAAAACTACTCATCAACTTTACCTGGTGGGTAAACCAAAAAGACCACAACGAGAATAACATCTTTGAGGGCGGCTTTCTGGGACTGGATAATATTGGAATCTTTGACCGCAGCGCCGAGGTACCGGGTGGTGGCTATCTGGAACAAGCCGATGGTACCAGTTGGATGGCTATGTATTGCCTCAACATGCTGGATATGGCGCTGGAAATTTGCCAGGAAGATGCTTCCTTTGAAGATGTCACCACTAAATTTCTGGAGCACTTTATTTATATCGCTGAGTCGCTCAATATGATGCATGAGGATTGGACTAGCGCCTGGAATGAAGAGAAAGGTTTTTTCTACGACATACTAGCGCTACCGGGCGAACAGTACATTCCCATCAAAGTGCGTTCCCTCGTAGGTTTATCTACCCTATTTGCCACACTAGTACTTGACAAGCAACGCCTGGAGAAAGTGCCGGATTTTGTCAATCGGCTCCGTTGGTTCCGGAATTACCGGATCAAGAATGAATCATACATCGTGCTGGAAGAGTTGGAGGAAGGGGAAGACATTTTGCTTTCCCTCGTTCCGCGGAGGCGGCTGGAAAAACTGCTCAGTGCCTTGTTAGACGAAGAGGAGTTCTTTTCGCCGAATGGCATCCGCTCCTTATCCAAAATACACGAGCAGCCTTTCACTACCAGGATTGCGGGCCAACACTTCAGCTTGCAGTACGAACCCGGAGAGTCCTCTAACCGGATGTTTGGTGGTAATTCCAATTGGCGTGGACCCGTCTGGTTGCCGATGAATTTCTTGCTGATTCAATCGCTGAGAGAACTGCACAAATACTACGGTGATGATTTGAAGCTGGCCTGTCCTACGGGAGACGAAGCGAGCCGTTACCACCTGGCCACGGTAGCCGATAAGCTCTCCGCCCGCTTGATTGGATTATTCCAAATGGATGAATATGGGCGCCGCCCGGTAAATGGAGAGGACACGATTTACCAGAAAGATCCCCACTTCAAAGACTTGATCCTGTTTTACGAATACTTCCACGGCGATAATGGGCGTGGAGTAGGGGCATCACACCAGACGGGTTGGACAGGTGTGGTGGCGGAGTTGATTGATCAGGTGGGATGGGGGTAGTGTAATAAGGAGTTTCGCGTATAGCAAAAATCAAAACCTACAGGAAAGAGATTCCCCGCATCAGCACCGAGCAGATGATTGAAGTGGATCGTTTGATGATGGAGGAATATAAGATTGAGCTGATTCAGATGATGGAGAATGCTGGGCGTTGTTTAGCAATTCTGGCTACAAAAAGATTCCTAAAAAAGCAGTTGGGTAGCAAACAAGTGATTGAACTGATTTAAACTTAAGGAAGGCATCATCCCAAATCTTCCAAAGTTGAAAGATTTGAGATGACGTATTGATAAGAGAATTTTTTATCCCGCTGTATCCACGTAGACGTAGCGCTCTAAACGAGCCAGTTCATTATCGTCTACGTATTTGCCGATTTCGCGGCGAAACTGTTCAATGCTCACATAAGGACGGTATTCTTTAAACTCGCGTAGCATTTTCTTTCCTACACCCGGGATAGCCAAAATTTCTTCATCCGTAGCGGAGTTAAGAGCAACGGGTACAAAAACGTATTTTTCGTAGCGGGCAATTTCCTCGTCATTTACATACTTGCCCATTTCTCGACGGAACTGAGCTATCTTTTTATACGGACGATACTCCTCAAATTCGTGGGCCATCTTGTCTCCTACCCCTGGTACCATTTTAAACTCTTCCTCGGATGCAGTATTTAAATTCAGGGGTACGAAACAATTGCCAACAAAAGCTGCAACCGCAGCTTCTTCCAGACCTACAGTACCCAACTGTTCACTGAAGTCGTTCATATTGAGGTACGGGCGGCCATCGATAATCTGCTGTGCAAATTCCTCGCTGATGCCGAGAAAACCAGTCAGTTCTCTTACGGAGGCAATATTTGGATTCAAAACATACGGGGTCTCAGGGCTAGCTTCTTCTGTAGCAGCTGCCGTTTCTTCAGTTGGTGTTTCCGCCGTTTCTTCGGTGGCCTCAGTTGCGGTATCGCCACCACAGTTAACGGCAAAAGCGGCTATAAACAGGAGCCAAATTAAACGTTGCATTTATTTTTTATTTGATGATTAAAGTGAACTCTTTTGCGCCAAGCAAATGAAGTCAAACACGCTATATTTTCAAGGTAATGATCATTGTTCTTGTACTGGCCAAGTCATGGTAAAAGCCCACCCCAGCAGAGCAGTGGCAATCATCGTACCCGGTGCCAGTACAGGCGTAGCACCTTTGAGAGTCTCCCATGCCAGTTCTGCACCTTGCATTGAGGGATACATCTCTAATTCAAAGGCCATATTACCGTTGTAGTGCAGGGCAAAGCCAAGCACACCACTGATCATAAACAAGAGCATTAACCCACGAAAAACCTGACGGCTCGGAGATGATTTCCCGATGGCGAACCACGCTAAACAGAGCAAGCCCAGGCCCATCAGTACCAGAGGAATGATTTGCCAAAAGCCCTCAAAATGCTCCAGCAATAGCAGCTCCAAACCAGTACCCACCAGGCTAACCAAGAAAGCAGCCAAGAGTAACTTTTTCATTTTGCGCTAGTTGATCTCAATTCGAAGCGAAGGTAGTACTTCGAAGCTTTACGAGCGCGGCAAAAATTAGGTATTTATTAGGTACTACGTGGACGTAAGGAAAGACTTATATATCCAAAATGAAATAGATAATGATCTGGATCACTCTCAATGGAATATTTGGACCAGATTACAACAACGGTACGGATATAATATTGAACTGATTTAAACTTTTCTAATGGATTGCGCCTCAAGCCCTTATGGAACCTGACTTCAGCGTTTTCCTTCCCGCACTTGCTGCGGGATACCTTCCAGGTATGCACTCGGAAAGCCTCTTCGCCAGAACCCACAATGGCTCAGGCTCATCAACACCACAAAAGTTTAAATCAGTTCATTACCACTTTTTACGGAAAAGGTCAAAGAAGGGGAAGCCGATACACGGTAGGGAGAACCACTTCAAGAGTCGTTTCACAAGCCCTCAAAGCCTCATCTAATCAAATGAGGAATTTGTTTTTCTGAATAAATATTCATTACTTTGAAAAACAAAGTACTTTTATTTATAAACAACTTAGCGATGACAGCTCAGAACAAACGATTCTTAAATATGGTACTTGGTATACCACTCTTATTAGCCATTCCCTTCGTAGCTATGCGCTTCAGCGGCGAGGTCAATTGGACACTAGGCGACTTCATTGTAGCAGGTGGCCTATTGCTGGGCCTTGCGCTAGTGATAGAAGCCATACTTCGTGTAGTGACCCAGCGACGACACCGAATTTTACTTTTTGTTGTGGTATTTGTCCTCTTTGTGTTGTTGTGGGCCGAACTTGCGGTAGGTGTATTTGGAACGCCCTTCGGCGGATCGTAGTAGTCGCTGAGTTATCACAAGAAGATAAAACGCCGCACATGATTAGTTTCGCAGGATTCATATCGCTTCAGATAATGAAGGCAGGATGAATGCCGCGAAACCACAAAACGCACTGTAGAAAAACGGCTTTCCTATCCTGCCTCTATTCACTATTACTATAGTCATGTACAAGCTCTTCCCCTTAGCTATGCCTCTAATAGCTAAAGGCTTTTGGTGCCGCTCACTAGCGTGAAACATATTAAAATTTCCAATAAAAAACCTACTTTTGGCTCAAGGCCCTTAAGTAATCCATATTCAAGTATCAAAACCTAAAGCCTATGGCTGCCTTTGACTGGGGCGGTTTCGTGCAATCTCTGCCGAACCCTAGCTCAACAGAAAAGGGAAAAGACATCAAAGTAGCGTTGCTGGATAGCGGCGTTGATTTTAACCATCCCGCACTTTCACACCTCGAACGCGACGGCCATCGCTTCGATGCCACCAAGATCACTTTACAGGTCGATAATAACTCCCTAACTGGCAAAGACAATGTCTTCGATCCGGGCCACTTCCAGAGTTATCACGGTTCTAATTTGGCGGGTATCATGGCCGGCGATTCACAACAAGCCGGCGAGGAGTACACGGGTATCGCACCAGCGATGGACCTTTATATTTTTAAAGTTTCTGAGCCAGACGGTGATATTTGGCTAGATGACTACATCAGAGCCTTGGACTACGCCGTCAATAAGCTGGATGTAGACATCATCTGCTCTGCGGTCTACCCCGAACGAAATCTAACATCTGGGGTACTGAAGTTTACTTCACCCGAAATCACTACTATTCTAGATGAGATTACTAGCAAGAATATCTTGTTTTTCCAGGCACTGCCTAATGTAAACCGCCCGCGACACTTGACTTCTTTAAGCTTCCCCGCAAGCCGGGCGGCCGCGCTGAAGATTGGGGCTATGACCAACCGCTTCCACCAGGAAGTCCTTGCCGGGCAAGGTGACGACCTGGATAGTAATATCGATTATACTGTCCCGCAATTTAGTGCCTCCGTTTGTGACGAAGGTCCAAATGGAGAAGCATACACTACAAACCTGCTTACCGCCAGTCAATCCACTGCGGTGCTGTGCGGAATTGCCAGTCTGGCACTACAACAACAGCGCGAGCAATCCGGTGACGCGACGATGCGCTTCGACCACGATGGGTTTAAAGCCCTCTTGGCTCATAACGCAACGCCCATGAACGGCGCAGACGTTTTTACCAACCCAGTTCAACTCTGCACACCTATTTAAGCCCAAGAACTATGCGTTACCTATTTATACTTCTACTCCTGGTAGTTAGCGACCAGGTATGTACACAGAATCTTTTTCAGGATGCAAAGCTGATTGGTTCTAAATACGATCGGGAATCTGGTACCATTAAGATCCGTGGCCGAGCTGACAGCGACGGGATCATGGCTAAATTGGCCTACTACTCGAACTATGATTCAGCCGAAGTAAGTACCGGACAAGTATTCGCCAATGATGTATTTTCTGAGCTCTCAGAGGGCAATCCTTTCTTTACTACAAACAATGAGGAGTTCGGTAAGGGTGTGGCTGTAGGGTTTAGCTCACAGTTTCAGAACGTATCTATTGTAAATCCCGCTTTAGCGGTAGCAGCTGATGCACCAGGGGATAATTCTACACCCTTTAGTATCACTAAAATTGCCGATGGTTTCGCTCGCTTTTTGGTCACCCGAACCAAAGAGGAATTATCCATCGCGTTTTTCCGTCGCTTCTACCGACAACTGGATCAGCAACGGGAACTGCAGGTGTTATTTCCATCCACCTACCAAACTCTTGAGACTGCTGAGACTGAGATTTACGTCTACCAACGCTACCTGGAGAGCCTCCGTTACAGCTTCATTAGCGACCTGGAGTTATTACCCACACAGTTGCAATACTATCTGCAAACTACTCCATTGATTAACAATCAAGTAGCGCAGTACACGGTGCTGGATGTACTGCAGCTATCGCAATACCTGATCAACGAAAAGACGGGGGAACAACCTCAGGAACGTAACTTCTGGGACTACCTCAATTATCTGGCGGATAGCTCCTTCATTCACAATGAAGTGATCAATGCAAAACCGGAAAATGCCCTGAGAATTATCGACGGCAACATTAATCTTAGTCGCCTGATCGCAAAGTCGTTCTGGAATCAAGTGGACAGTACCTGGGAGGATCCCGCCGAAGTATTCCGGGCGCTTAGCGACCCTGTAACCCTGAAGGTCTACCTGGGGCTACTGTACTACGACGCTAAGGATTTGGAAGTTGGTAAAAACAAGGATGGCACTTGGCAAACCTTTGGCCAGGTGCTCAAGAGCAGCAGTACTGACCTGAAACGACTTATGCTCCTTAAATCGGAGATGCAGCGCTTTGTAGAAAATAGCCAGCAGTTTAACACCTCGCTTAAAGCCCTGGAGAATAGGTCGGATACAGTAGAAAATATCTACCCCCTACTCTACCCCATGCTGGAGTCGATGTTCAATATGTTTGAGTGTGGTTTTCAGCTCAGCGCCGTAAGCGCCGTGGCCAATACCAAGAAATTTAATAACGAACGTATCGCACCGGAAGTGTTCTTCCGCTTGCTGCGCCAGTTGAATGAATTCAACCTGCACATTTCGCAGAAACGCTACGCGGCTAGCATCACCAACATGCTAGGTATTCTGCAGGAGGTCGGCAACTTTGAGGACATCAACAACAATAAGCTGGTGAAGGAAGTCTTCCGCTACGGTTACTTTGTAGCGGCGGTGGCAGAGTCCGAAAACTCGCAGGATGTGGCGAATGCTATTGAGGTCTTTGCCCTGCCCCAGGGGAGCGGCAACCAGAAGAAATACAACAACTTCTCGGTCACCTTACAAGCCTACAGCGGACTTACCTATGGTTCGGAATACTTGAGCGATCTGGACGAAGAAGATTCGGGCGATATTGACTCCCTACGGAGCCCTATCCTAGCGGTTTCTGCGCCCATAGGCCTGGCCTTTAACATAGGTATGCGCAAGTACGGTAGCCTATCGCTCTTCGGCTCGGCAGTAGATATTGGGGCACTCACAGCCTTCCGTTTTAACGACCCCAACTCAGCCGATCTACCCGCTTTTGAATGGCAAAACATCGTATCACCTGGCCTGTACCTAGTATATGGCCTTCCATGGGATTTACCGATCAGCCTTGGTGGCGGTGTACAAAGTGGCCCCCAATTGCGGCGCGTAGATGGCAACTTTGCCATCGAGCAAAGTAAAGCCCGGCGCTGGGGCGTATTCCTGAGTGTAGATATACCGATTACGCAGTTTTACGGAAGGTAAACGAAGTGGGAAGTTAGAGATCGGAGGTCGGAAATTGGGTATTTCCTTGATTGTGTCTCCGTTCAGCAGCTTGTAAAACGCTAAACGGAAGTTATCAAAGATCAATATTAATGGCAATCAAAATACTAATGGAAATCTCCCATTGCTATTTTGATTACCATTGTGATTGAATCCTTATTGCACAATTAATAACTGTGCGCCGCTCACATCTCCTCGCCGAACCTGCACCCAGTAGACACCCGCCACAAGACGATTTATCGGTAAATGTTGTTGCCCTCCGTCATGTATAGCTTGATACTGAACTTGACCGTTGGCAGCTACTATACGAACCTCCGTATCATCTGCTGGAAGATCCATATAGACTGGATTATCAGCTGGAGCGGGGTTGGGGAAGACCGAAAAGGGTGACTCTTCCGGAGCGTAGCCCGAAGAAGTAGAAATACCTTGAAACTCGTAAGCACCGATATCATAGGCTCCGTTAACGGCACGGGAGTCGTTCTCCAAATCAAAATTTAGATTGAACGGTAAAGCCGAGGAACCACGGTCTACCAAAACCGAGTTGGAATTAGCTGGCGCATAACGATCCTGAGCCGGGTTTTCTAAGCCCAGGGTATCAATACGCCGCGTGGTAAAATTACCGTAGATCGTGAAAAGGTGCGCATCCCGTGTATCAGGCGTATTGAAATCGAAGTAACTCTCTGGCTCCAATTTCCAAGTGGGATCAACGCCGTAATTGGAACCCGGGGAAACCACGAGATTATTCACGAAGTACATACTGGCCTCGTTTTGGCGAAAGCCCACCAAATTTTGATCCGCGCTGTGCATGATCTGTGCATCATAGAAGAAGCCCGAACGCCCGGGGCGAATGATGGTGTTATTGACGATGTAGTAGCCTTCAGCGGGATCATCAAATTCGTGCCGAGCGTGGATAAACATTCCGTGCGACTCTGGATTGACGAGCATATTGTTGTAAAATTTGCTCCCACTCTGAGCGGAAATCACCTGAATGCCTTTACCAACGTTACCGCCACTGCTGCGCATATAGTTGTTGTACACTTCGTAGGTGCCGCCCGTAACGTTTAGTACAAAGTCCTGGTAGAATTCGCTGGCGGTGGCCCAATTGAGGATGGTGTTGTTATGCACTTTCCCATTAGAGCGTACCAGGTTGAGTTGGATACCATCCCAACCTACATTTTCGATTAGATTGTGATGCACTTCTACGTTTTCCAGCCAATGGCCAAACCGTTTTTGCCCACCGCAGGAGACGTTTGATTCCACTTTGTAGCCACCGGAATAACCAATGTAAATACCTTCACCAGTAGTGTGGTGAATGTAGTTGTGGTGAATATCAAGATTGCGTAGTACGAAGCCACTAGACCGCCAGGTAGTGGGGTTTTCACAACGGGGATCGGTCTTGGCCATAATACCGGCAAAACCGGTGTTTTCGATTTCTACGTGGTCAATTTCAATGTCGGTACTGAAGGCTGTTACATTTAAGCCCACCTGGCCTGCGCCCGATTGCGCTACGTGGAAACCGTACTGCACATTGGAGTCGCCGGTTCCGGTTAAGTGGATGTATTCGCTTTCGATAAAGGTGATGCCAGCGTGGGGCGTTTCGTTGATGACCACCGCACCTTCACAATTCGTAAACGTAAGCGGTTCGCCGGGGGCGCCTTTGAAGCCAAGAAAGCGGAGGCCCGCCATTTGCCCACCACGGACGCAAAAAACATCGCCCGGAGCGTAGTCAAAAGAGCTGGCGTGAATAATGTTGACGTCGGTAGTACTGAGGTTGTCGAGAACGTGATCGCAATCGCAGTTTTGTGCTTGCAGGCCATAGGAAAGGAGGCCCACTAGAAGTAGGGATAGAAAAAATTTCACAGTATTCTGTTTTTGGGCTACCGGCTATTGGTAACAGCCAAAGGCGTTACATCCCAACCGATAATAGTTGCTAATAAATGTCTGAGTCAGGTATGCTCAAACGCGAATCCTGTGAGTATGCGAATCTTGTTAAGCTAGGGTTCTGTCCGCAAAAAAATTGAAGACAGAGAAGATAGCACCTGCAACAAAGGGGTGTTGCCGATACTTTTTTTGTGACGTGAGTATACACCAAGATGAAGATGAGCCGGGAATCCGATCCCATCTATTCTTGGACTTGAAAAACGCTGCGTTATATGCCGAAGTATGTTACTTCTTATTTTTTTCAACTAGGATTTCGGAACGGGATGATAATGGCAGGGAACGGTAGAGCCTAGCAGGAAAAACTTCTTTTTTCCGTATCTCAAGTAAGAGAGCAAAGATGAGTATCAAAAAAATGCGGCATGTCAAGATTTTCAAAATGGTCACGATCCAATAATCCGGATATTCCGCTATTCCTCCTGTTGATTCCCTTCATCGCCGTGTTCAATTATTGGTTGACCTACTCCAATATCAAGTTCAACTGGTTCTTGCTGATCACCTTTACTATTGATACTGTACAGGACGGAAAGACCAGAAAGGTTTGCTGATTGAAGATTTCGCGGAAGCAGACATTCTTTTCCAAGAAAAGAACAGCTGCAGCATCCAAGAGAATTTCCTTTTCTTCCTCCTCTAAATCGTGTAGTTCTTGGAACCTATACCCGCCGGCTAAAAGTCGATCTTCCTCCAATACACCTAAACCTTTCTGATTGCGGCGTGCCTCCAGCACGATAGATGCGGCCAGATTAATGAGTACGTCAGGCACTAACAAAAATATAGCTGCGAACAAGCAGTATTTGTGGCAATAAATACACTGCCCTTCCCTACCCCACAACAACTCCCTATTTTTGCTCCCTATGAATGAATACTTCGAATCGATCATTCTGCAATGCACGGGAGCTTCTGCTTTGGTAGAAAAAGAGGTGATCCAAGAACTGTGGAGTGGGTACGGCACAATCATGCGTGTAGGCCTGGAGGGTGCCGCCACAGAAAGCGTGGTGGTGAAGCACGTGCAGCTGCCCATCAACAGAAACCACCCGCGGGGCTGGAACACGGATATTGGACATCAGCGCAAGGTGAAGTCCTATCAGGTAGAGACAAACTGGTATAAAAACTATAGCAAGGACAGCGCAGCTCGCCTACCAAAATGCCTGGCCGTAGAGACCCAAGATGATGAGGTACTGATGGTACTAGAAGATCTGGATGCGGCTGGTTATCTATTGCGGAAACAGATGGTGGAATGGCGGGAAATTGAATCTTGCCTGGCCTGGCTAGCTCATTTTCACGCCAGCTATCTCGGTAAATCGCCAGCTGGTTTATGGGAAGTGGGCACGTATTGGCACCTAGAAACCAGGCCCCATGAGTTAAAAATCTTAGCTGATCAACGCTTGAAGGAGGCGGCCCCACTCATTGATCAGAAGCTGAATGACTGCATCTACCAAACCTTTGTGCACGGCGACGCTAAACTGGCCAATTTCTGCTTCGCTCCGGGTGGGCAAGTAGCTGGTGTAGATTTTCAGTACGTCGGTGGTGGCTGTGGCATGAAAGATGTGGCCTATTTCGTCGGCAGCTGTCTGAACGAACGAGATTGCGAACGATTAGAAGGACAAATTCTCGACACCTACTTTAAGCATCTACAAGCAGCGCTCCCAGAAAAGAATGAAGCCCTGGAAAAAGAGTGGCGCTCCCTGTACCGCGTAGCCTGGGCCGACTTCCACCGCTTCCTGAAAGGCTGGAGCCCTGGCCACTGGAAACTCAGCAGCTACAGTGGACGGGTAACTACTGAAGTTATCCAAAACCTGTAAGCATGGATTTAATACACCTCAAAAACATCGCCATACAAGCTGCCCTTTCCGCTGGCAAAGTCATTACGCAACATCTGCATAAAACAGTTACGGTCGAGAAAAAAGCAAGCGGCACCAGCCACGCCTCACAAGTGGTAACGGAGGTGGATCGCGCGTGCGAAGCCGCTATCCTAGCACTGCTGCTGCCCACCTGTGAAACCTTTGACTTAGCATTACTCTCCGAAGAAACCGAAGATAACGGCAGCCGCTTTCACAAAGATTTCTTCTGGTGCATCGATCCTATGGATGGGACACTGCCCTTCATCAATAAGCAACCTGGCTTTTCGGTATCCATTGCCTTAGTTGCCAGGGACGGCACGCCGCACATTGGCGTGGTATACGATCCCAGCACGAATACTTTGTACCACGCCAGCAAGGGAAATGGCGCTTACAAAAATGATCAGCCCTGGGAAATATTAGACACGAATAAGCATTTGACTTACGTAACCGATCGCAAGCTAGCGGATACCCCGCGCGCGGAGGAGATTACCAACTTATTGCAGGAACAGCTGGTAAAACTAGGCCTAAGTGGAATACAAGAAATAGACGGAGCAGGCTCGGTACTCAATGGCATCCTGGTGTTAGAAAATGGCCCGGCCTGTATGCTCAAACTCCCCAAAAAAGAACGTGGTGGTGGCAGTATTTGGGACTTCGCGGCTATCGCCTGCCTTTACCAGGAACTAGGATTACCCGCCACCAATTTCAATGGAGGCCCACTGGATTTGAATCGCAAAGACAGTACCTTCATGAATCACCAAGGCATCTTTTTCGCTAATTTGAATTTGGAGGGGTAACCTACTTATTAGATCATCAAGATGTATGATTGCAGCCAGCTCAAAATACCTTCTTAATCTCTTAATCACCCCGCCATGAAAGCCTCCTATCTGTTTACCATTATATCCTGCTTCACTTGCCAGCTTGGCCTCGCCCAAGAATTTGACGTGCGCATCAGCGGCCGCCTAATTCTGGGGATACACGAAGAGCGAACGGCCTCCGTCGCTAGCGGTGATATCGACGGAGATGGGGATACCGATATCATGGTAGCAAACGGAAGGCACTGGCCCGGACAGAACAAAGTATTCATCAATAACGGCCAGGGGCTTTTCACCATTGAGAAAGATTTGGGTGAGCAGCGCGCCACCAGCTACGCAGCCGAATTAGCAGACCTGGATGGTGATGGTGACCTCGACGCAGCAGTGGGTAATGACATGGCGCCTAACCTCATCTACCGCAACGATGGCCAGGGTAATTTTCAACAAGGCTCAAGCTTTGGAGCGACGTACACGCCGACCAGAAACCTGACCCTCGCAGATTTGGACCAGGATGGTGACGTGGACATTCTTATAACCAACCGAGGGCGGGCCAATGAAATATGCCTCAATGATGGCGCTGGCAACTTTACCCGAACCCTCACCTTCGGCACTGAGGATGATTCCACCATCAACGTAGAAGTTGCTGATATGGATGGCGATGGCGACTTGGATCTTGTCCTCGCAAATCGTGACGCTCAGCCCAACCATATCTATTTAAACAATGGCAATTTAGAATTCACCGAGAAGATCATCTTTGGTACAGGGGCTGATCACACCCGCTCGGTAGGCGTGGGTGATCTGGATCAGGATGGATTACTGGACATTATCTGCGCCAACGTCAACCAAGAGAATGTGATCTACTTTGGCAGCAAAGAGGCACCCTACTCCCAGTCGGTTCTACTCGATTCTATTAAGGTGAGGAGCTTTGCTATTTCCCTGGCAGACTTGGATGGGGATAATGATCTTGATATAGTTGTAGGTAATTCAGGTAGCCCCAATGAAGTTTACCTCAATGCAGGAGCTGGCAAAAGCTGGAAGAGAACGATCCTGGCCGAGGAAGACTTTAGCACCTACGATATCATCACGGCGGATCTCAACGGCGACGGTCTGCCAGATATCATCGAAGCGAATTCTGATAAAATCAATCGCTACTATTTTAATCGTACTAAGCAGTAAACAATAAGCCAAATGTCAGAAGAAAGCCGCTCCCCTCTGCATCGCCACTTGCTCCTGCTGAGCTTAATCTGCTTATCGGTGGCCTTAAAGGCGCAAAGTAATCTAGTACTCAACCCTAGCTTGGAGGTTTGGGAAAACGGTATGCCCATAAACTGGGAAATCATTGCAAACACCGTTGATATTTTTCAATCCAATTATCGAGTCATACCTACGGGGGTAAGCCCCACTGATACTAGTTTTCGCGCCAGGTTTCCGATCGCAGGAAGTGAGGGTGACACTTATTTTGGGCTTCACTACGACGAGATCATAAAAGTCCAACTTCGGCAACCCTTGGAAGCCAATAGCTATTACAAGCTTTCCTTTAGCATTGGTAAACCTCCGATCTACAATACCGAAAAAGTCACCAATATCTTTACTTGTCAGTTTGCAACACCTGGTAAACAAACAATCATCATTCCGATTACTGCAGATAGCGTGATCAACGCTAGCCGAGATCAATGGACCAGCGTAGAGACCACCTTTTCCGGATTCCAATCTAAGGATGAACTCTCATTCGGCTTTTTTGGAGATTACTGGGAGGAAATGGAATTTGGACCAATCAGCCTCTATTATTTATTCGACAATATTCAGTTGCATAAAGGCGAGATCCTGACGGAAACCATCACGCTCCGTTTTGCGCCTAATAGTTTTCAATTGAACGAGCAGCAAAAACGCAAGATTTTAGCGGCAATTCACGAGCGAGAGATTCACTCTATCGAACTAAGTGGCTACGCTTCCGTGATTGGTGATGAAGCAGATAATTTCGTCTTAGCAGGTGAGCGGGTCCATGCAGTCACTGACATACTAGCACCTTATGACTTCCCCATAACCAGCACAAATCAGGGCGAAAGTCAAAGCACCGCAGGCAATGAGAGCACCGACCGAAGAGTAGTCATCGAAATCAAGTATTACCAATTTGGCTCTTGATCGGAAGCTTTACAATTTGCAATGCGACTGACAAGCTCATGCTTAACGAGTGCTTTTGAAAACCCTCAGTTGAAGATTCAACTTTAAGAACTGTTTTCATATAACTTAAAAACACTCAAGAAATGAAAGTAATTGAACTAAGCTGTGTGTTGCTACTAGCACTGATTGTTTTCACGGGTTGCCAAGCTGATGAAGATGATGTTCCAACACCGCAGATGGAAGAAGAGGAACCACTTGAGTTTGACCCCGCACTCGCTAACGAATTCACTTATCAGGGTACCACTCAAGCACTTACTGACGCCATTTTGATTGGTGATGGTGAGCGAAATACTGATGGTCGTATTTCCTGGCAATTGTACTTAACCACGGATGGATTGATCGAAGATGATGGCACTTTTTCGGGTACGGGAGATTTCCTATTGCTCGAACTCAATACCGGTAATCCTGATGGACTCGTTAGTAGCACTTACGTACTGAACGGTATAGCCCAACAACTTACGTACAACTCCACCTCCTCCCTGTACAGCGACTTCAACCTTTCAGAACTGACGGGCTCGGTGACCAATATTCGTAATGGAGAAGTAACCCTTACGGTTCAAGGCGATCAAATCATCGCTGAATTTGACTTTGATTTGGCCATCCCCAACTTAGGGCAACCTGCCTCACCACTTAGTGGTGCCTATCAAGGTACGTTGAAACGATTTTAAGAAAATGTAGCGGGCATACTATCGATAGGTGTGAAACCATCACAAAAACAGAAAACATAAACGTTTTTTGGCCATCTTGTGCTGGTTTCACGCCAATCGAAATGATGCGCTGAGGCTCACACCAATCATCGCTTACCTTTTATACCTTTGCGCCACTATCGATTTTTACAGATATGGCTAGAAGAGCACGCAACAAATTTGTACGACGAGGAGAGATCCTGGAGCTCCGCATCGAAGATTACGCATTCGGGGGGAAAGGTATAGCCAGAATCCGCAACGAGCACGGGGATTTTGTGGTCTTTGTCAACAATACCCTACCAGGCCAATTGGTCAAGGCGCAGGTAAAGAAGAGTGGCAAAAATCACGCGGAGTGCAAACTCTACGAGGTCTTAGAGCGATCAGCAGATGAGGTCGAGTTACCGTACCAGGAGATTCCCGGCGCACCCTACATTAGGCTCCCGCTAGAAAAACAACACGCTTACAAAAAGCAAAGCACCCTGGAGCTGTTTAAGCGTATTGGTAAAGTAGAAGATATAGTCGAAAAATTTGACGAATTCATCACTTCGCCGAACGCCTTCCATTACCGGAATAAAATGGAATATGGCTTTTCGGCTATTGGCTACGACCATGATAAAAAGACCGACGTGGACGAATTCACGCTGGGCTTTAAAAAAAGAGGTACTTGGTGGTGCGGTGATAACCTGAATGCTGACTCTGGCCTATTTGACGAAGCGGTGGAAAACCAACTCAAAGTCATTCGAGCGTATTGCGAAGAAACGGGCTTAGCCCCCTGGCACGCTCCCCGCAAGGAAGGCTTTTTCCGTTACCTGGTGGTGCGTAAGTCCTACCAGACCAACCGTTTGCTATTCAATCTGGTTACCACTTCTTACGACCTTCCTAAGTTTGATTTACAGAAGTTTTCCGACCTACTAGACGAATTATTTGGTGATCGTGTAGCTGGTTTCCTGCATACCATTAATGACGAAGTCGGCGATCGTACCATTGCGACAGCCGGACGTATCCAGCTTATCTCCGGCGAGGATAAGATCATCGAGGAACTGCATGGCCTGCATTTTGAAATCAGCATGCAATCCTTTTTTCAAACTAATCCCCGTGCCGCTGAGCGGCTTTACGCCAAGGTAATCGAATACGCGCTGGAGCGGAAAGACACCATTGACAACAGTGTGGTAATGGACCTCTTCTGCGGTACCGGCACGATTGGGCAATTACTGGCTGCCAGAAGCGAGCAAGCAGAAATCATTGGTGTCGACATTGTAGAGTCGGCCATTATAGACGCCAGAGAAAACGCCAAGCGTAATGGGGTTGACGGTATCACCTTTTTCGCTGCCGATGTCGGTAAGTTCCTCCGGGAACACCCCGAGTACCAGGGTAAAATCCGGACCATCATCCTCGATCCGGCCCGTGCTGGAGTAGCTCCGAAAACGCTACAAAAAATCATTAACCTCCAAGCGGAACGCCTGGTCTACGTATCCTGCAACCCCGCCACCCAAGCTAGAGATACTGAGCAACTAGCGTTGGCGGGTTATGCCATCAAAAGAATGAGTCTGGTGGACCAGTTCCCACATACTTCGCACATCGAAACGGTGGTGCTGTTTGAGAAAGAATGACGATTATGAACAAGAACGTCGTGTTTACTCTCTGTTGTGCTTTATCACTGCCATTATGTGGTCAAATAGAATGGGGATCCGTTGGCACCAAGTACCGCTACGACCGGGAAAGAGCGAATGGCAACGAAATCGTATTCAGCATACTGACGATGACCGTCGATAGAGATACCATGATAGACGGTAAGGTCTGCCAGGTACTAGTAGAGGAAAACGGCGACAATGCCTGGAACTGGTATTGTGACGGAACCGAAAGTATCGTTTACGAAGAGGCGGGCCAGGTCTATTATCAATATCCGGAAAGCCTGGAATTTCATTTACTCTACGATTTCAACAAAGGAGCAGGTGAGGATTACCAGGTAGATCTTTTCTGCCCCGATAGCGGATTGGATGGCAGCTACTTCACTGTGCAAGTCGATTCGACTGGCTTTGAAACAGTAGATGGCATCGAGCTTCCTA
Organism: Bacteroidota bacterium; assembly: GCA_039816955.1. Taxonomy (GTDB): domain Bacteria; phylum Bacteroidota; class Bacteroidia; order Chitinophagales; family Saprospiraceae; genus Lewinella. The sequence goes on along the minus strand of JBCBWU010000007.1, from coordinate 41,225 downwards.
CGCAGTATGTAAGACTTATTGACTCTTCAGGATGGTGGTTTTCCAGTACCAAGATTTACGAAAACCTAGGCTCTGTTGATCATTTCTTCTACGAAGAGGAGTGGTTCATGACTACCTTACACGATTGGGTCAGAGGATTAAGGTGCTACGAATCTTCGGATGGCACATTATTACGCTTTGGGCAAGTAGAGGATTGTGATCAACTCACGAGCACCCTATCGGAAACAGAAATAGACTTATTGCTCTTCCCCAACCCCACTAGCAACGAAGTAAACCTACACTTGAGTGGTGTTTTCTCCTGGAGGGTATTGTCCACTACAGGGAGGGAATTGCTGAAACGAGATAATAACGAAGGTACGGCAAGCTTGTCGTTAGGCGGATTAGCCAGTGGGGTGTACCTCATTGAAATAGCAACTGCTGGACAGGTCTTTTATAAGAAAGTGATCAAAAACTGATCGCTAACTAGTACGCTGGTACGAGTATGTAGTCGGTTATGAATTGACGTTGTTTGCACTTATTTTGCAGTTTATACGCAATAAGCCGTAGGTCACAGCGCACGGCTTAGTTGTCACGGAGTACTCAATAAGCATTTCATAATGACTCAACCAGCAAGCAACCTGTCCACCCGGGGCACTTCCTTGGCCACTAATCCAGCCAGAATAGATTTTGAGATCTTCATGGAGGCCAGCCAAAACCTCTACTGTCCTGACAACAATCCTACGGGAGCGTTTCCGCTAAATGTAGCCGAAAATCATCTTTCCGCACCGGCCATAAAAGAACAACTGACAGCAGTCATTCGAGAAAATGATATCCCTGATTGGGTACTCGGCTATACAAGCTTACTGGGGCATCCGGAAGTGAGACTAGAGATTACCCGCTTTTTGAAACAACACCTCTGCGGCTGCCCTATTGATCCAGATACCATCGGCCTTTCTGCGGGGGCTTCGGCTACTATTGAAGTAAGCTCCTTTGTCCTCGCCGATCCTGGGGATGTGGTTGTCATTCCGGCGCCCTCCTACCCGATGTACACCAACGATTTGGGACTCAAAAGTGGCATGAAACGTTATAATCTGCAAACCCACTATGACTTGCAGGAGATTGGCGCGCGAGCCCCCGTCACAGTGGAACTATTGGATCAAGCGCTAATAGATATAAAAGCGCAAGGACAAACGTTTAAACTGCTGCTACTTACCTCTCCCGACAATCCTACGGGTTGCATGTATACAGCGGCACAGCTAAGAGAGCTGGCCAACTGGTGCACTCAACAAGAAGTACACATGGTGGTGAATGAAATCTACGGCTTATCGCTAATTGAGGACGAAGATGACGAGCTCAGCTATTGTTCTTTTGCCAAAATCATGCACGGTATGCAGAGTGATTACCTGCATCTCTGGTACGCCTTTTCTAAGGACTTCGCCATGTCGGGTCTGCGGGTGGGCGTGGTCCATTCCCTCAACCAGGCCTTCATGTCGGGCATGGCCAATGCCAATGTACCGCACTTGGTTTCCAATCTTACCCAGTGGGCCATTGCCGAGCTGTTAAAAAAGTCGAAGTTTATCAAGCCGTATGTGATCAACAATAAAGCGCGCATCAATCAGAGTTACCAGTTGGTGGTAAGGACCTTGCAGCAGCTTGGTATTCCTTTCATTCCCAGCAAGGGTAGCTTCTTCATTTGGGCGGATTTTTCAAAATACCTGATAGCCGATACGGACCAGGGTGAGGAACAACTTTGGTTAGACATCTACCAAAATACCGGGGTACTCCTGACGCCAGGCATAGGCTTCATGCACCAGAAAAAAGGATTATTCAGAATGGTCTTCACGGCCGTCCCGTTTATACATCTTCAGGTGGCTCTGGAGCGGATGAGCAACTACCTCACCGAGCGAAAAGCTTAAGTACCTATTTTGAGCTTAATTATTAGAAATGACACCATGCAGAAATTAGTTTTCATTTCCGGTTTGCACAGAAGTGGCACCTCCATCTTGCATCGGACCTTAAGTGCATCCAATCAGATTTCAGGCTTTAGTGGCACCGGAGTCCCAGAAGATGAAGGCCAACACCTCCAGAGTGTGTACCCACCAGCCAGAGCCTACGGTGGCGCGGGCAGATTTGCTTTTGCTAAAGAGGCAAAACTAGATGAAAATAGTACTTTAATTAGCCTGGAAAACCGGGCCAAACTACTCAACGAATGGAAAGTACACTGGGATGCAAGTAAACCTATTTGGATTGAAAAATCACCACCCAACATCATCAGAACACGGTTCCTGCAGACACTCTTTCCAGAGGCCTTTTTTATCACCATCGTTCGCCACCCCGTGGCGGTATCCTTAGCTACTCAGAAATGGAGTAAAACTGCATTGCCAGAACTAATTCGTCATTGGATTGCTGCTCACAACATCTACAAGGAAGATCGAACGCATTTAAAAAACGAGCTTTTCTTTAGCTACGAGTATATGGTGCAACACCCACAGGCGCTAATTACGGCCTTGGAGGATTTTTTAGGCACTACCGTACCCCATGATCATAACATTAGAAATACCAACAACAAGTATTTTGAAAAATGGGAAGTTAAAAAACCCTGGGAATTGAAGAAAAAGCTGGTCAAATCAAAGTGCATCAAGCTGTTTGAACGTTCCGTGAATGACCTGGGTTACAGCTTGACTGATTTAAAAAGGTACCCCAATTTCGGAAGGAGCTGATAAGTAGCTAGCTGATTTGATAGGACCTAAGCCGAAAAATGATCAATACGAATAACCACCTTAGATAAAACATCCTACCATGCAATCCACCATCCTATTCTTGAAGAAAAATGTACTCTGGGGTATCTTTATCGTCTTTGCCATAATGGGTATAGTCACTAAAGAAGACAGCTCGATCTTCCTAAGCCATGGCCCGTACAGCAGCGGTAAGTATATCATCTGGCTGCTATTTTTCGGCTTCTTCGGCTACACACTATATTGCAACAGCCGGGAAAGCTTCTTCAAAAGCCTTAAGCGGATCGGTGAAATGTACTGGGGCTGGCAGATTGGACTGGACCTGTACATCGGCTTGCTGCTACCACTTTTAATCATCTACCTGCACGGTGGGGCCTTCGTGTTTTTGCTTTGGATCGTACCAGTATTGATCAATGCCAATCTCTTCACACTACTGTACTTTGCGCTGAATTATGACTCCATCGTAGCGCATTTTTTGCTTTAGCAGCGAAATGTATTGGGAACTGAACCCAAAGACCATGACCTGTATTTATACGGCGGTCTCATTAAGAGACACCATGCTTAGCAACTCGTTTCTTGCTATTTTAGAGTTTATGAACTAGCAAAAGCCGATTAAGCGTAACCAGAAAGAAATAACGAATGGGACACTCCGAAACAAAAGAAAATCCAGCCTTCTTAGAATACGTCTACGAGCTAAATGAGGGTAAAGACCTCACAGAAGCGCTCAACCTTAGTTTACAAGCCATTGATGATCTTGATATCGCACAATTCAACAGCATTGGATTGAAGACCTACGCCAAAGGGAAGTGGACGATCAATACGATATTGCAGCACCTCATTGACTGGGAACGAATTTGGTGCTTCCGAGCGGTAATCTTTGCGCGCCAGGAAGGCACAATCCCCGTCGCTCATGACCAAGAGATAATGGGCAGCAACTCCAATGCCGATGAAATACCAATTGAGCAGTTGATAGAGGAGATGCGCATGGTGCGGCAATCCACCATAATGATGTTCCGCTCTTTCAATCCCCAAATACTGGACATGACTTGTCGGTTTTTTGAATACCAAATGCCACTGTCCGCTATCGGATTCACCATTACCGCCCACCAGATACATCACTTTAATGTGATCAAAGAAAGATACCTTCCACTAGATCAATAAAGTAAGATTGTCTAATTTTAAAGGCACTCAAAAAGAAAGACTATGAAGGAGACTATCACACAATTCGTCCTAATCGTATTCAGCGTCGTACTTGGTTTATACCTAAGCGAAAGAATTGAAGAAGGAAAGAAAAAGCGAGAGTCAGAAGAATTGTTGGCTACTATCAAATCTGAATTAAAGGACAACATCAGTCTGATGGAAGATTGGGTCCCCTATCATATCGGGATCAATAATAATCTAGATAGCCTCTCCCAAGAACCGGCATTCATCGAAGCATTTACGGAGAATAAATATATCATGTTAGAGCAGCTCATGACGAGAGGGTCCTTTATGAAATCTTTCCCTACAAATGATGCCTGGGACATTGCCAAATCTCATCCGCTCATTGTGAACATTGATTATGACAAATTATTAATTCTTTCCAGAGTGTATAGTCACCAAGAAAATGCCTTTGAACCAGGATTCAAGATGTTCGAACTGTTTGAATCAAAAGATGTAAACACACCAGAGGATGCGGCAATAAATCTGGAACTCATGTCAAACCACCTGCATGAGTTGGTGGCCCGAGAAAGAGACGTAATCTACTTTTACAGAAAGGCCGCAGAGATACTTGACTTAAGTGATGAGGAAGAAAATGACGAGTAGACGCCATCTGACTTAGAGCAAAAATGGACCACAAACACAGAAAAGAAACCGGCTTACACAAAAGATATACTGATATTGGGTATCTGAAATTTAAGCTCTGGCTAATGGTGATCGGTATATTGATCTACCTAGTCGTTGAATTTTTATGCTAAAGCCCAGAATAAGGGGGCTCCTTTTGCTCTGACCCTATTTGTACTAACCACTGACCTACTAAACATGAAAGTAACACCAGAACACAACGAACGCATTGCCAAACTCACCTTTGCCTCCGTCTATCCCCACTACGTAACAAAAGTAGAGAAGAAGGGCCGTACTAAAGAAGAACTGCAGCAGGTGATAGAATGGCTCACCGGCTATGAAGACGCGCGCGTCCAGGCGTTTATTGATAACAAAGCTACCTTCAAAGACTTCTTTGCGGAAGCTACAATCCACCCCAATGCGCATCTGATCAAAGGTGTCATTTGCGGTTATCGTATTGAAGAAATCGACAACACCCTCACCCGCCAAGCACGTTATCTGGATAAGTTGGTAGATGAACTAGCCAAGGGCCGAAAGATGGAGAAGATCCTGCGTCAATGATGTCTTCGATATTATAATGCTATCGAACGTTACGAGTATTTCGAAAAAACTTACCCTAACGTTGTGCAAAGAGTGCCGCAGAAAATGATTGCCTCTTACCTGGGAACCAGTCCTGAAACCCTAAGTGCGGCCAAATCAAAACGTCAAAAAAAACGAATTAACCGGATTTCTTATGAAAGGTTAATGGTTAACTGCTTTTAATCCTAGAAATTTGCTCGTAGAAAGAAACTGTACCCTATCTGCCATAGTGAGGGTACGGGGATAGTCTTATCAAAGATCAGAGCAAATAAGATGAAACCAATTTCTTACACGCTAGCACCTCTCTTCGTCTACGTTGTTCGTTTCATTTATCTCTTTTTGGCTATTGGTATGGTCATCAAAGAAACGTCCTGTTCAAAAGTCCTAAGCACGGAGGCAACAATCTATACAAAGCTGACTTTGACAAAGATTTTCAGCAGACAGGTCTCTACATTTTCGGGAATAAGGTAAGACTGATACAAGTCGAGATCAGAGCTGACCAAATTGATGAATTACTACAAAATGATTAGTAAGAAATGAAAAAAGTGCTGGCCTTCGGTGCCTCTAACAGTAAGCATTCCATCAACAAACGATTTGCTGTTTTTGCGGCAAACAGTTTCGAAAACGTGGAGATTCACATTGCCGATCTCAATGATTATGAACTCCCGATCTATTCCGTTGATCTACAAAGGGAGATCGGCGTGCACGAAAACGCACTTCGATTTTATGAGCTGATCAAGCAAAGTGACGCCTTCATCATTTCACTAGCAGAGTACAATGGGCTACATACTACTGCATTCAAAAACCTATGGGACTGGATGTCTAGAATCCCTATGGATAAGCCCATGCGGATATGGGGAGGGAAACCCATGTTTCTCCTATCAACAAGTCCCAGCAAAAGACCGATGAGCAATGTACTCAGGGTCTCAAAAGAGCTATTCCCCCACTTTGGAGCCAAGATCATAGCAGATTTTCACTTACCGTCATTCAATCATTTTTTCAGGGACAATACCATCCTGAATCCAGCACAGCGGGCGGCATTTGAGGCTCAGAAGAACAAGTTTCAAACACATCTCAATTAAGAGAATATATTTTCCGTTGCTCCAACAATGTCCTTTAAATTCTAAAAATCCCTTCGGTTATATCCGTTAGAACTATAGCTTATTACAATGATTAAAATTGGTATAGACAGTTTCGCAGCGGCTACGCTTGATCCCGATACGGGTACCTTTACTGATCCATCAAAAGATATGGAGCGGCTTTTAGAGCGGATCGAATTCGCAGATCAGATGGGGCTGCATTCTTTTGCTATTGGTGAGCACTACAGAAAAGAATTCTTAGACTCAGCTAATGCGGTAATCTTAGCAGCGGCAGCCGCAAGAACTAAACACATTCGATTGGGAAGCGCCGTCACCGTACTAAGTGCTGCTGACCCGGTTCGGGTTTTTCAAAACTTCGCCACCCTGGACTTAATTTCAAATGGTAGGGCTGAAATCGTTGCGGGGCGAGGCTCATTTACGGACTCCTTTCCATTATTCGGTTTGGATCTCAGTGAATATAGCGACTTATTTGAAGAGAAGCTGGAGCTATTACTAGCAATCAGGGACAATGAATTCATCACTTGGAGTGGAAAATTTCGTCCTTCCTTAAATAACCAGCCCATTTATCCCCGACCGCTACAAAAAAAGCTACCCATTTACAGAGGCGTTGGTGGTACTCCTGCTTCTTTCGTCAAAGCAGGTCAACAAGGTTTACCGCTGGTAGTAGCCGTCATTGGTGGTCAAACACACCGATTCCGCCCACTTGTAGATCTCTATAAAGAGGCGTACTTAGCTGCGGGGCACCCAGCAAGTGAAATGACAATATCGTTGCACTCCCTTGGCTTTGTCGGCAATGATCATCAACAAACACTAGATGCTTATTTCCCTGGCTACGCAAAGATGTTTAACAAAGTAGGAGAAGAAAGAGGATGGGGGCCCGTCACCCGCGAAGGATTTGATTTTCAATCTGCCCGAAGCGGTGCATTGGTTGTAGGTGATCCTGAGAATGTAGCCGAGAAGATTCTCCAACACGCAAAAGCACTTGGAGGAATTGACCGCTTTACCTTTCAAATGGACAATCCACTTTTAACGCATGAGCAACTAATGGAATCTATTGAGTTAATTGGCAAAAAAGTAATTCCATTGGTCAATAGTTAGGGAGCTCCAGCTCAGAGCGTGTTGGGGATTCATTTTTGGCGCGAAAGAAGCCAGATTTTATTCTGAACAAGGCGCGATGAGGGAGCATAGCCGCAAGCTACGCGACTGAAGAGCAACGAAGTGTAGGGCAAAATTCGGCGATTGCAGCCCGAAATTTGAAATCCCAACACGCTCCTAGTCTTGTGCACTCATAATTAAAGGTAAAGTATAAGCCCTTTCTGGTAATACTACTCGCACGTAATACAGTCCATCTGGCAAGGTGGCAAGTTCAAGTGCTTGCCCATCATTTGATTCTAACAGAACCTTGCCATTGACATCTAGAACATCAATCTGAAATTGAAGCTCTCCTTCCAGTCCTCGAATGAAGACCGTGCCATTGGTAGGGTTGGGATATAACTGAACGGAATGTTCTACGTCCTCAACAGGGATGTTATTAATGATGGGCGGGATTAGATGGCTTTTGAAAAACCTCCAAATCTCCAAAGCCGCCACGATATCGTAATTGGTATACCCCACAATAGGCCTCGGGTTCATATTAGCTACCATACCGGGAATAGTGTGTCCAGCGCCTTCAACGCGATACAAGACGACTTTACTAGAATCCGTACAATTCCGATACTGGGTAAGATGCACTGTACTCCCATCGGTAAGATCCGTATTCTCGAAATCAAGCACTTGGCTATTAGTAGTACAGCTGTTGTTGTCTCTCCAGAAAGCTATCGTAGCGTCCGTGCCTAGCACACTTCCGCCGTCCGTTAGTGGATGCAGTGAACCCCCATCATAGGGCACGAGGATATCTTCCGTACCGTTCATGAGCAACATATTAACCGTGGTACCCGGAGCGCAGCTAGCGTGAACAGGATCGGGCATACTAGCAATCATCGTGGCGTAAGCCCGAAAAGTACTGGGCGTTTCACAAGCCAGGCGCTGAGTCATCATTCCACCGTTGGATCCTCCGGTCACGAATACGTTGGCGGCATCAAATGGATAGTCCAGCGCAATACTGTCCAAAAGGTCGTTAAGAAACTGTACGTCATCAACTCCTGCTACGTCCGGAGTGGTGACGCCACGCCCATCCGCCCATTGATTGTCAAACCCATTGGGGTAAAGGCAAAGAAAGTTGGCGGTATCGGCCACTTCGTGGAATTGTAACTGCTCTAGTAGGCTTTCGCCATTTCCTTGTCCGCCACCGTGCAGTAGCATGACGAGTGGCCAATTCTCAGTGGCTTGATAATTGCTTGGTATGTACAAAATATAGCTCCGATCTAGAGCGCTATGCCGGATGGTATCCCGAACGATGGTTTGGCCAAATACAATAGACGATCCCCCGATCACGCAAAGTAGAAGTAGTAGATACAATCTCATAGCTGGGTTTGATTCGTTTCGTATTCTTTTGACCTTCTTTGGTCGGAGAAGTTTAATACCGTCTTTAAGCTAAATACATAGTCCCCGTAGCAGATAATCCTCAGGGCAAACCACTGTTCATTTATGAACAAAAGCTGTTCAAACTGAGACAATTATAAAGGTGTTCTCCTCCAAAAACAAAACACAACAAGCTGATAATGAAAGCGTTGATTTTTTGGTACAGATATTGGAGCAATAGAAGCAACATATAACCACCTTACCGTATCTGCGACTAGAAAACGCCCACTTTATGTTAAAGAACTATTTCAAATTAGCATACCGAAGTTTACTGAAGAACAAGCTGGTTGCTTCCATTAATATCTTGGGGCTATCCGTAGCCGTAGCAGCAGCCATCACCACTTTCCTATACCTACAAAATGAATGGAGCAGGGATCATTTCCACGAAAATGGGGAACGCATTTTCATGCTAGAATACGCCGTTGACTACAACGAAGAAACGCAGATCGTAGGCAATGTTCCTATGCCTTTAGGTCAAGCCCTGGCCAATGATTTTCCACAGGTGGAGCAATTTGCCCGCATCGACAACTGGAGCAGCAGCGTTTATGTAGAAGACCAGGTATTCTACGAATCTGTTTCCTTTGTCGATCCCAGCTTTTTTGATCTATTCTCCTTCCCGCTGGATAAAGGCACTCCTCAAGTACTGAATACTCCTGATGCGGTCATTATTAGTGCCAAACTAGCAGAGAAATATTTTCAAGATCAAGACCCGATTGACCAAGCCCTAACGATCGTTTTCAGTAATAAGGAGAAGAGAATATTTACCATCAAGGGAGTAGCTGCTCCGTTCCCCGACAACGCTGGGCTGCGGTTCAGCATCGCTGCTGGGATGAATGCTTACACCAGTATGAGCGGCGTGAACATAAATGATTGGAGCGATCACGCGAGTGGCACTTTTATCCAATTACAAGAAGCTGCTGACGCGGAGATCATTGCTGCAAAAATGGATAACTACGTAGCGCTGCAAAACGAAGCCAATGAGGAGGTAAAAGCAAAGTCTTTCGTATTAGACAATCTCGTGCACCCCAACCCCAAAGCGCACGAGGTAGTCAATCGACCATCTAGCGTAACCCACCCACTGGTGGTATTCTTGGCAGCCTTACTGGCCCCCTTAATGATGGCGCTATCCTGTTTCAATTACATCAATATTTCCCTGGGCGTAGCTGGAAAACGCCTCAAGGAAATTGGCATTCGTAAAGTCATTGGCGGCAAAAAGATGCAGCTGGTTGGGCAGTTTATGACGGAGAACTTATTGCTTTGCTTTTTGGCGTTAGGCTTCGGGCTAATTTTTGCCCACCAGACCTTAATCCCACTGTTCAATGCCAGTCAGTCGCAGCAAATCTCGCTATCACTCCTCAGCACCCCCAACTTGTGGCTTTTCCTAGTTGCATTGTTAGCCTTCGTTGCGGTAGCCTCTGGAGCTTATCCCGCATTCTACATCAGCGCTTTTCAACCAACCGCCATCTTTAAAGGCAGCCAGACGATTATCAAGAAGAACAAGTTGACCCAAGTCTTTTTGGGCATACAATTTGTGTTGGCTTTTGGCATCGTCATAACAGCTGTTTTGCTGTTGTCAATGGGCAAAAAATGGATGAATCTGGATTGGGGATATCAGCCAGATTCCACTTTCGTTGTTCGCTTAGACAATTCCGAACAGTATGCCATTTTAAAGAATGAGTTGGAGGGTATTCCTTATGTTCAGCAGGTGGCAGGTAGCGCCAATCACATTGGTCATGTTGCCAAGCGGGAACAAATCAAAATAGAAGAACGCATAACCGAGGCCATCCAATTTCGAGTGGGTGCTGACTACCTCCCAACTTTGGGTTTACAACTCCATCAAGGGCGCTTTTTCGACCCTAAGCGCACGGTTGCAGACTCCCAAACAGTCGTCGTCAATCAAATCTTTGCGGAGCAACAGAAGTGGGACAATCCAATTGGCAAGAGCCTAGTACGCGGAGATCAACGCTATAAAGTCATTGGCGTGGCGAAGAACTTTAAAACCACGGGCCAATCCGATCAACTCGCAGTGGCTATATTTCCCACTACGGAAGAAGCCTACAACTACCTTACGGTTCGACATACTGCAGGAGCAGGAGAACAAGTGGAAAAGCTTGTCCGAGATAGATGGGCAGCTTTGTATCCGGATGTTCCGCTCAATTGTTTCCCCCAAGCACTGGTGTTTGATGGCTTTTATCAAAGTGTTGCCAGCGGGTACACCAACCTCAGCTACATAGCGGGTTTAGCATTGCTCATAGCTTGTATGGGACTCTTGGGTCTTTCTATTCAGAATTACAGTCGCTTTGTAAAAGAGGCCAGTATTCGAAAGGTATTCGGCGCCTCCGTTGGACAAGTACTATTACAAGCCAACAAAAACTTCATCCTTTTACTAGCTATTGCCAGTGGTATTGCTACTGGTCTTTGTTGGTTGGGAATGGAAACATTATTATTAAATTCGAGGGAACATCTAGGGGATATCCAATTTGGCATTATGCCCTATCTGTTGGCAAATTTATTAGTCTTTTTCACAGCTTGTATAGCCGTGAGTAGGCAATCTTACAAGCTCGCAACGGTTAATCCAGCTATTTCTTTGAAGGAGGAGTAGTGAGAGCTTGGCAGGTATATCAGGTATTACCTCTAAATGAAGCGCAACACTAAAGTCCTTTGGACTATCAGTTTGATAATCGTTTTCCAATACTATACCCTATTATCACTTGGATATACCTCAATATTATACATACCATTGGGTAGGTTCGTAATGTCTACTTCTTCAGCGTAGCTAAAACCACTCAGTGTTTTTTCGCACAAAACTGCTCCATCAATATTAGAGTTGTCACTATATATACCCGTACTATAGTTTTGAATTTTTGTATCTCGAAATTTAGTTAAACTTACAATTCTAACTCTAATTCCCCCCCTAAGCCATAACAGCAACCATTTCCAACACCTGACTAGCCAAATGTTGATCGCCTTCCATGATGACCTGATCCATGATCTCGGCTGGTCGAATGCTTTTTGAGAAAAGCACCCAGGCAAGCGCTTGGGGAATAGTGACGGAGGCAGTTGGAGTCGTTTTTGTTGCTGATGCCAGTCTCCATTGATCGGCGTCTTTGATTAAATACCATGTTCCGCCCGCCTCGGAGGTGATTTTCGTCTTGATGACGGTTCCCTGCTCCGCAAAGATTTTTTTAAACGTGTGGGGTAGGGCCTGAAAAAAGGTATCCATAACGGGATAGAAGAACGCTCTGGACATGATGCCCGCTTGGCCAACGGCCTCTCTAATCTGCTGCTGATGGTGCCAGTATTCAGTATACTCACGGGCGAGGTGCATCCAATTGTAGCTGGTAGACTCACCGGCCCAGGCTACCGCGAATTTGGCTTCCGCCCAGGGATCAAGAGTGGTATAATAATCGGTGACTAGATCACCAGTAGATTCCAGCAGCAATATCAGCGTTGGTGGGCTCAGCCGCTTAGTGGCATCTACCCAATCTTTGTTGAGTTGATTAAGCCAACTCACCAGTTCTTCATAGCTCTTGAAAGCCGGGGCTTGTTCCCCAAAGTAGCCATCGCGCTGCATAGAGAGGACCCGTAGCTGGGTGTCCAGCATATGGCTAGCTACGTCTTTGACCTTCCAGTGCTTGGCTACCGTTTGTAGGTGCCATTCTTCTTCGGTCAATGATTTAAGCAGGTGAAGCAGCTTCGATTGTAAGGGTTTGAAGAGGGGGCGAGTATCAATTGGAATTGTTCTCATAGGCTGAAAATAAGTTGTGATTTTCATTATGAGTTACAAAAAATCCGGACAGTAAATTCTCTGAACCTTTGGCTTGTGCTATTAACTATAAGCTCGCAAAGTCACAGATATCCTTCTTAGTGTATCCCATCAAGGAAATTCTTTTCGTAACCCTTCTTGTCTGCTTGGAAGAAATCCAGTTGTTTCATACTGGTTGGTTTAGTGTGTGAGGCTAAAATAAAAAATGGCCGCAAGGAGTTTGCGACCATTTTATGTTTTGCGTTTATTTAGCTTACCTCACCTTTTCGTATATGTACTCGTCAACGTCAACAGCCAAGACACCAAAGTTTGCTTGCTGGCCGTGCATGAATTGCTCGCAGAACAGACTCATGTACAGATACTCACTGGGAGGATCTACCTTAAGCAATTGATCTTCGATCTCCCAACTGTGGATAGAAAGAATTTCGCCTTCTTCTCCGTGGAATTGGAAGGCCAGGTGATGGTTTTCAAATTTGATGTAGCCGCAAGGTTGTGGAACGGTACCACGCCAGCCATCGCGAAAACCAACCAGTTCCCATTCACCCATAAGGTTTTCTGCGATTTCATTATTCGATGTAAACTTATTGTCTCTGCATTCATCGATAATGCTGCGTTCTTCATCATCTAAGCGGCCATCACTGCCGCCATTAACGGCTACAAATTGGCAATCACTGATGGAGGCCAGCGGTGTTTGTTCGTCATCCTTATCACAAGCAAAAAACAGGACTAGCATTGAAAGTAGTAGAGCGTTTCTCATGGAAAGAGCGGATTTTAAGATTTGAGAGATTAATTGCTAATTCAAAGATAGAAAGGCATATAGGGCTGACTGTTAAGGCAATGTGAGGGTCTCTATAAAGTTTTGTTAAAAAATGCGCTACGGTAAAACGCTAATAATACGCTGCCCAATTTCTGCGATACTCAACTGGTCGGTTTTGATTATTTCAATCTTCTGTGCAATGGCCTCTCGTCTCAAGTAATTCAGCCAACCCACCATGTCGGGATGGTACAGTTCGGGTTGCCCGCGCTGGATTAAGCGTGCTTTCATTGTTTCCTCACTACAGTCGAAGAGCAATAGTTGGTAATCAGAAAAGTCATTTTGCGCAAAGCCTTGAATGTAGAAGCTAAAGTCGGTGGAGCCTTCGAACAAGACGTGTACGTTTTCTTCACGGGCTGTTTTAACTAGTTTGTTCACCCAGGCGACGGTTGCGTCTTCTTGCCATTTTTTGGGATCTTCTACTTCGTCCCAGTTGGGCATGCCCATATCGTCGAAATGGAAGATCTTTACCTTCGCAGTATCTGACAGCGTCTCCGCTAGGGCTTTCAACGCGGACGTTTTTCCTACGCCTGATGCGCCGCTGATTGCTATGATCATATGCTAAGAGATTACTTTAATGATTCCCTACCATTAGATGTAAACTGTGCTTACTCGATTGAGTTTTGATAATAGGGAATGCAACTATTAAACACTTTTGCCATCTTTGCCATTGTATGTGGTAGTCACTCTCAGTAGTGACACTTGTACAACGAAACGCTTTTAAGATCATCTAAAACGACTTAGAGCGATTCGAATTAAACTCTCCAAACGGTACAGTGATCCAAGGGTGATAATATATCACCTTTTCCAAGATTTTCGATAGGCAATTCGCCTAAGAAGTACCAACTTGTAATCAAGATTTTTATTTCCATAATTTGCTAACCGGCGAAAGAATAGGCTATGCTTGTCTACTCTTTCGAATGGTCGCGTTGGTCGACTCAGGTAGACTGTGTTATGACCAGTGTTAATCAGAATCACCCACAAAATGAAAAAACAGTTTTTTATCATCGCTTTGTCGTTCTTAGCTTTTACTGTCCATGCTCAGGAAAACGAAGTACAGCTTCACATTAAAGCGGAGAGCGAACTTTATCACAAACCTCTACGCCTAACAGCGTCTAATCTAGCTCCCGGAGCAAAACTAAAATGGAGCTTGGATGTCGTGGATGCTAGAGATCATAAGTGGCATTCGGAGGCATTCTATATTGCTGATCAGGAAGGCCAAATTGATTTGTCAACTCAGCCATCGGTAGGTGGAAATTATCTGGGCGTCTATCCCATGGGGCTCTTTTGGTCTTTGCAAAGCGATGATTACCATCAGATTGCTACCCATGCCGGTTTTATGGCCAAGATTACCTTAAGTCAGGATGAGCAGGTGCTGGTACAAGACTCTATTTACCGGCAAAGTACCAGGGCGCTCGATGCACTGGGGGTGAAGGGGTTTCAGAAACGAGATAGCATTATGGCCAACTACTATCTGCCCCAGTCTGATGAAAAACTGCCGGCCATCATTTTCCTGGGAGGATCAGGTGGTAACTTTCGCCAAGAGCGGGCTTCCCTCTTCGCTAGCGAAGGCTTTGCGGTATTAGATCTCAAATACTTCAGAGGGGAAGGATTGCCAGATGGCATTATCGAGATCCCACTGGAGTACGTGCGTAAGGCACACGAGTGGTTGCTGGCCCAGCCCGAAGTGGACGCCACAAAAATTGGGATCACCGGACGCTCCAGAGGCTCAGAGTTGGCCATGCTCTACGCCACCAAGTATGAGGTAAGCTACGTTATTTCGCAGGTCCCCTCCAATGTAGTATGGTTCGGTTGGGAAGATGGTAAATCATCCTGGACCTATCGGGAGGTGCCCTTCCCCTACGCTGAGTATACGGATGAAGACTCCGAACGAATAGAACTGGAAATGCAAGCACAGGGCATACAATATCACGACGGCCCGAAGTTTTTGAGCGCTTTTAAGAATGCAGAGCTCATTGAAAAATCTGCGATAGCCATTGAAGAACTGAATTGTCCAATTCTGTTTGTTTCCGGTAAGGATGATAAAACCTGGCCGTCTACCATGATGGCTGATCGTTTGGTGCAAAGGCTGGTGGAGCATGATTTTCAATATGAGTTTTTGCACCTGGCCTACGAAGATGCCGGACATAATTTTGCCGGCGGTGGGCAGGGCTGTGGTATTCCTTATTTGCCGGCAGAGGATTATTCAAATAGCACGGATCGGGGAGGTACAGATCAAGGGAATGCCCTGGCAGCTATTGATTCCTGGAAGCAAATATTAGCGTTTATCCATCGGCATATTCGGGATTAGACTCTGCGGTGCTAGGGCAAAATCAAGCATAGCTAATACTTAACGGTAAGGCTAAGCTCTTCAAAATCTTTTTGCTTGGCCTGTTCGTTTTTGTCAAAAATGAGAGTGAGCCAATTTCTAGTAGATGGTCTGAATGCAATAGCCGCCTCGTCTTTAAAATGATTGAGGAAAGCGGAGGTGGCCACATTTTGGCGCATACATTTCACCCGAACGGGTGAAAAAAATCTTCCCGTTGCCCAGCAAATTTGTGCCATAGAAAAATACTTACCCTATGGCTCAATTTTTTACCTCCCTTGTTACCGTGTTATTTTTCTCATTTGCGCTGAGCGCACAGAATATTACCGTTTCGGCTGCTATTGGCCTGGCCGATGATTTCTGCACCTTTCCGGTCAATGATCCTGATACGGATTGTATCAATGTTCCTGTGGCGAATAATAGTTTGACCTACATTCCTGGCGAAGATGGGCAGATACTCATTACTTACCGAATTACGAATAATTCTCCTGGCACAATCACCAGTGTCTTGCTTACCGATTCAGATCGGGGAACAATCATTCCCGTTACGGTAGTTAGCATTCCACCGGGCGCTGTGCGGACTACCAGTAGGATTTTTCCAGCAGAAGCCATTCCAAGAAATGTCATCCCAACCGTTACCGCAGCACTGGAGAGTAGTACAGGTGCAAGCATCACCATTATGGATACCTACAACCTTGAGGTAGTGGCCCCGTCTACCGCAACAAGTATTGAATTATACCAGGCAGAGGAAGAGTGTACGGACCCAGATGACGTAATTACTTGCAGTGTATCCACCGGCGGAAACGCGACGCTTTCCATCGCACCTGGCGACAATATGTACTTTGAATTGAATGTTACTAACAGTGGCTTGAACACACTCACCAATCACAATGTAACTATAACGGAACTCGGAGTATCCCTTTCAAGCAGTGGCTCGATAAGCCCGGGTAGCAACTTCACTTTTCGAGACGTCCCTAGCGTTCCTACTACCCCCGGTACTTACAACTACACCGCTAACTACACCGGAGAAGACTTAGCTGGAAATCCGGTGAGCAGTAATATTCCTATTACCCTAAACATTCCAGAACCCGAAGCTGATGTAGAAGTACAATTGTACGTAGCTCAAGATCTTTGTGACGAACCGGACGAGATTCTGACCTGTAGTGTTGGTGATTCTGGGACCAATACGCTGACCATTCCTCCCGGTCGCTATGTCTATGTGGAGTTTGATGTTACGAATACTGGCATTGATAGTTTAACCAACCATGATGCCACTATTCCCGGCTGGGGGGATTTGTCGGGTACGAGTTTTAAGCTGCGCCCTGGGGGAACGATTATCATGCGCAATGTAATAGCGGCACCAACGCTACCCGGCACCTATGACTACACAGGCGTATACACGGCAGAAGATCTATTTGGTAATGAGGTCAGCATTAGCCTGCCCCTTACGCTAGAGGTACCGGCACCAGAAGCCTCCTTAGTGGTAGAGTTGTACTTGGCAGAGGATTTATGTACAGACCCCAATAGTTTGGCGACTTGTAGTTTGGGTTCCTCTGGTACAACTACCTTGACGCTGGCCCCCGGCAGTAATGCCTATGTCGAGTTTGAAGTCACCAATACGGGTATTGATACGCTGACCAACCACAATGCAACAATAATGGGGTGGGGCGACATTACGAGTACGAGTGCCCGAATAGGACCCGTCCCGATTTTAATCTTGCGCAATCTGCTTGCGGCACCTACCTTACCTGGCACCTACAACTTTACCGCAGTTTACACGGCGGAAGATGATTTTGGCAATGAGGTAAGTATCAGTTTGCCGGTGACTGTAATAGTAGACTGTTCGCTAGGTGATAATGCTCCACCGATTGCCAACTGTCAGGATATTAGCCTGACGGTAATGGATGGCATGACCAGTACGATCACTGCGGGGCAAATTAATGACGGCAGCTTTGATCAATGTGGCAGTGTATCTGGAGCATTGGATATTACCGAATTTACCTGTGCTGATGTTGGTCCTAATACGGTAACCCTAACGATCACGGACGAAGAAGGAAACAGCAGCGATTGCCAGGCCACGGTGACGGTAGAAGCAGACGAAAATATAGCCCTGGGGCCGGTTGGCGAATGTGTTAGCGTAAACGCCCCTTTGGGCCCATTGTCGGTCAATAATTTCATCAATATTACCGGACCAGAAGGCCGTCTCATTGCTGCCATTAGAAAAGGTTCAAACCCACAAATTGCGAGTGTGCAAATAGAGCTCTATCGCGAATCATCGGAGACTGCCGGTGCCGGTGATGAACTACGAACCAGCAAGCGACTTACAATTACACCTTTGAACGCAGGTGGGAACCCCGTAAATCCACTTTCGCCCGTGCAGGTGAGAATCTACTATCGGGAGGCTGAATTGCTGGCCCTGGAAGGGGAAAGTGGTCTGGATCGTTCTAGCTTTCAACTGGTCAAGGACGATGCTGTTTGTGGGGCAGACGGCTTTAGCGGGCTCAATGTTGGGGTGCTTAACACCACTAAAGGTGTACTGGGTTGCGCTAATGTGAGTGACTATTACCAAACGACCGTACTCAGTTTTTCTACCTTCTACTTGTTTGCTGATGCTACCATCCTTCCGGTAGATTGGAGCTACTTCACGGCTACCGCAAAAGGACAAGACGTACTGCTCAACTGGGCCACTACCGCCGAAGAGAATAACAGCCATTTTGAAGTAGAAAGAAGTGTGGATGGCCGTCAATTTCAATTCCTCGCTAAGGTAGCAAGTACCGGCAGTCGTTTTGGCGATGAGTATTCTTTCCTGGATGATAGCCCCCTTGCAGGCCTCAATTATTACCGGATCAAGCAAGTGGATTTTGATGGAAGCAGTAGCTTCAGCGAAATCCGGCAGGTCAGCATGGATGGACCAACGAATGTGAAAGTATTCCCTAACCCCGCTCACAACTTCCTCTACCTCGAAGGCCTGGATGGTGAGCGAGTGGAAATTACCAACGGGCAGGGAAGGACCGTTTTGCGGCATACCTACCAAGCTGGTAGCCCAATACCAGTTGCCCAGTTGCCCGCGGGCCTGTATTTCCTACGGACTTCCGCAGGAGTGCTGCGTTGGGTAAAGAATTGATCAGTAAGTTATTGATAAGACCATTGCCTTGCAGTGGCAAAAGATGCACATAGAATTGTACATTTTGACGTGGAGGGGTGAAAGCCCTTCTGCGTTTTTTACTTTTCGCGACGCTGGTTTATCGCTCTTCTACCAGCTGGATATTATTTCCACAGGTATCATTAAAAACAGTTGCCACCACGGTGCCCATTTCCGTAGGCTTCATGCTGAACTCTACTCCCAATGCACTTAAGCGTTCGTACTCTGCTTGTGCATCATCCACATAGAACTGAGTCCAGGGAATTCCGGCTGCCATCAATGCGTCCTGGTAAACTTTAGAGGGTTCGAAATGATTGGGGGCGGGCTCTAGTAGTAGTTCCGGACCATCTTGGTCGTATTTAGAAACGAGGGTCAACCAGCGGTTACCTCCACCCAAAGGCGCATCCACCTTCTTGATAAAGCCCAGGATATTGGTGTAAAAGTCCAATGCTTTTTGCTGGTCGCGCACGGGGATACTTACAATTTTAATTTTCATTGCTTATAATTTTGATAAGTGATGGTGCAAGATGTACCGATTTTATTTTTTCGACTTATCGAAAGTTGCTCTTTGGTAAACGGAGGGCGGTACACCGGTTTTGGCCTTGAATAAATTGGAGAAAGAATTGATACTATCAAAGCCCACCGAGTAGCAAGTATCAGCTACAGAGCTGCCAGCCTGTAATCTCTTTTTCGCCATTTCAATGCGCTTGCTGATTAAGTACTGCCGGGGCGTAATGCCGTAGTACTTTTTGAAAACCCGAATGAGGTGATATTTAGAAGTGAGCTGTAAGCGGGCTAGCAAGTCCAACTTAAGGTCCTGATCGAAATGGGTGTCGAGGTACCGCTTGGTATTCACCGCCACATCAATCTGGATCGTATTGGAGAAATAGGTTTCTTTTAGCCGCTTTATTTTTTCGGTGTAATAACTCATAGAGCGTTCTTTGCTGTTGCCGCCGAGCTAGTCCTCGGATTGGTCACTAATTGAGGCGTGAAGTGCCTGTAGTATTCCATAGGTAACGCTATAAAGATACAAGCATCAAGGCTTTTATTTCTGCCGGATTAGTTCATAATTAAGTCGCCGACCATGTGTTGGAAATCGGATACGTACACCTTGTTGGTGTTGGCAAGGACTATTATCGTGATATCGTGCTCATGAAAGTGACTGATGAGCGAGTCAATGCATAGTTCTCGCTTTCTATACACCGATTAGATAGCTTTATCCCTCTTTTCTTGCGGGCTATTGATTCTCGTTCTACTCATTGCCCCACCGGCTTTGAACCTTTTTGTTCGGGTCTAACTCACTGGTTTCCAAATCAAAATCATCAATGAAATAAAGATTAGCAACAGCTTCGTTCATTTCTTTGGGCGGGACCCCAAATGTTTCATTTCCATACTCGATGATGGCGTCCAAGCTCCAGCCTAATCTGGATTGCTCCGCTAAAATGGCGGGCTTGTAATAACCGTCCACGGTGTAGAGAATTCTTTTGACGTCAAATAGCTTCGCGAGCTGCCGGTTGAGGGTGAGGATATATTCCAAATTACCAGTATCCCGTAGGTTTTTATACTTATGCTCTGGAAACGGAGTCACATTTATTGTGTGCCTATTTACCGTTATTTCTCCGAAGAAGGAATCTATTTCACTGTAGTAGTTCATCCCCTCTCCTTGAAAGTTTTCTCCGTCGGCTTCGGCTTCCCAAATCTGTTCTAGATTATCGGCGGTCATTTCGTGTGGTCCGGTCCAGTTGGTTAGCTTTAGCTTGCTACCAGGGTGTCTTTCCTCGTACTGCTTGCGCAGTGCTATAGAAGCCGTGATTAAACTAGGAATGGTCAAAACTTCTCTGGCCGTCATTTTGTGTTCAATAACCGCTACTAAATCCATTGCCATATTGCTGATGTGCGTTTAATTTCACTAATATAACGTGAGGTTTGAATGCAAATCACTAGTAGGCAGCAATTTAAAGACAAGATGAGGCAAGAAATTAGCATATTTGAGTGAACACCAATTCATTCAAGCCAATTTCCGCCTCATGTATCACGGGCGAGTGGCCATGAGTGAGATGATGGCGATTTGGGGGCGAATTAGACTTATTGGGCTTCGAATGAAACTATGTCGATTGGGGAAATTGGAGTCTTTGTAAAAGTGATTTTGATCGGATTCTTAGGGAACTAAAATGGCTGGTTTCGGGTAAGGTTGATTGTAATTCAATTTTATGTCAACCACAAAATCATGTTCAAGAAGTACAGTTCAATAGAGAATACCTACCGGGAAGAATTCCTGAGTAGGATTAAGGGTCACGGCTTTTGGCGGGAGGAGTATATCGTCCAGGAAAAAGCGCACGGATCCAATTTGAGCTATTGGACGAACGATGGAGTCAATTTCCGCGCCGGAAAGAGAAGTGGACCGCTGGAGGAGGGGGAGAAGTTTTACAACTTCGCTCAAATCTTGGAGCGTATTACGCCCAAGCTACAAGGACTTTG
The DNA here is from genome assembly GCA_039816955.1 of Bacteroidota bacterium. GTDB lineage: Bacteria > Bacteroidota > Bacteroidia > Chitinophagales > Saprospiraceae > Lewinella. The sequence goes on along the minus strand of JBCBWU010000007.1, from coordinate 19,962 downwards.
GACCGACCTCAAGCGCACTAACGAATCACTGGAGCAGCTTACTGTTTTTGGGGAGCTGATTGGCGGAAGCTATCCGCACCCCGAAGTAGCGCGCACCAAGGATGCTTTCAAAGTTCAGAAAGGTGTTTTCTACACCCCGGACAACCTGTTCTACGCTTTCGACATCTTGATTGATGCGCAGGAGTTTCTGGATGTTGAAACAGCTAACCAGCTATTTGAAAAGCACAGCCTGTTGTACGCCAAAACCCTCTTTAAGGGCGACTTGGAGAGCTGCCTGGCCTTTTCAAATACTTTTGACTCCACCATTCCAGCACTTCTGGGACTCCCGGCCATTTCACCTAACATCTGTGAGGGTACGGTTATCCGCCCTAAGCAGGTTCTACGGTTTAACAATGGAACGCGGGTTATCCTGAAGAACAAGAATGATAAGTGGTCAGAGACGATTAAGCGGCCTAAAGTTCACAAGGAAGTGGAAGTCCCAGAGCAGGTTGCTCAGCTGCGGCAGTTGATCCTGGACTATATCACCGAGAATCGTTTGAACAACGTTCTGAGCAAGATCGGTGAGGTCACCCGGCAGGACTTTGGTAAAGTCTTGGGAATGTTCAGCAAAGACATCGTTGAGGATTTCCGTAAGGACTACGCCAGGGAATGGGAAGCCTTGGATAAGAAGGAGATGAAGATGATTACCAAGTCGATCAGTAAAGTTACCGTTCCGATGGTAAGGAATGTTTGTCTCTAAAAACGAGTTGCCTATTTTGTCCTGATGGATGAAATAGGCACTTGTTTCATTATTTCGAGATTAGATTTTGATGAATAAGATTAAGAACCCCTTGCTGTTGGAATCACGAAGAGCTCTTCATTCAAACCGATGATTATTTTATCCGGTGGATTTGGGCTACGGCGGCTTAGGTGTAAGCGGTGATTTAAGCGGAGACCCGGTCTTAACTATTGAGATTACCGGACAAGACAGTACCCTAAGTGTGTATGACAACAGCGGTCATCGGCTCAGGCAACAGGAAGAAATTACCGTTATTGGTCAACAAATTTTTTCGGTACCAACGCATACTTTGGTGCAGGGAAGTTATCTGATTGAGGTAGACGATGGTCAGCAGAAAAGCATAGCTCGTTTTGTAGTTTAATAGCGCTTAAAAGAGCGTGATGGGAAATTTCAACAAGCAAATTCAACATGGATCATTCTATCCTGGTGGAAGTATTCAAGGGTGCCAACCTCTCACCGGAGGAACTCAAAACCATTGGATCCCAAAAGTGAATTACCTGATTTCCAAACCGATGCCACCCGCCGATTCACAGCAGACCAGGAAACACAAGCTATTTTGGCTCAAACCGTCAAACTAGAAACCGTTGATCATAATGATTACGATGCGGTATTTTACAGCGGAGGCTATGGCCCTTTGTAGGACCTGGCGGATAATGAAACCTCTATTGCTTTAATCGAGTCATTCTATAATAGCAACAAGCCTGTGGCCTCCGTTTGCCATGCTCCAGCCATCTTCAAAAACACCAAGGACGCGGAAGGTAAGCCCTTAATTGAGGGCAAAAAGGTAACCGCCTATTCCAATTTCGAGGAAGCAGCCGTGCAGTTTACCGACATTATCCCGTTTTCGCTAGAAGATATGTTGATCGAAAATGGTGGTCTGTATTCCAAAGGTGATGATTGGAGCACCTATGCCGTAGAAGACGGATTACTGATAACGGGGCAAAACCCTGCGTCTGCTGAGCTGGTTGCCGATTTATTACTGAAGCAGTTAGAGTAATAAACGCCCGGTAACAGTATAAAAACGGAAGCGGTTTGGGGGTAACCCTAAACCGCTTTTTGTTTTATTCACTGCCTACCATCAGAAAACAACTTACCTTTCTACAGTCGTCTGCCTCGCCCAACGGGGCAGACGTTGAGCGAGAAACAACAAACCAACTGTCAAAATACCTCGTATTATGCGTGCCAGAAAAGGACTAGTAATTGGCTTCAGCCTGTTAACACTCATCATTGGAATATGGTCTTGTAAAACCTCCCAGCAATGGGCCGGGCAAGCACCTATACGGGTTGTGCCTACCAAGACGCTACCCATTCAAAAACAGCAAATTGCGGTCTTTGATTTAGGTGAGGGTGTTTACGCCAGTAATGACTTTGTCGGTGCCCGCCTCAATGGTATTACCCGGGGCGATGATGGCCAGCTCTTGGCACTTATCACACCTGAGAATACGCCCATCAACCCCAGCCCCTGGTACGCATTCAAACTCTGGGCGGAGGAAGAACAGGATGTAAGTTTAAAGTTGAGCTATTTGGACGGTTCGTTCCACCGCTACCATCCACAACTAAGCCAGGATGGCAAAAACTGGGAACGTTTGGCGGAAGCCAATTACCAACGCGGCGAACTGATCGATAACGAGAGTCCACGGGAACTGCCCAAGGACGCTACACTGCAACTGACCATTGGCCCAGATACCTTGTGGGTCTCCGCCCAAGAGCTAAGCACTTCACTCGACGCTACCGCCTGGATCAACAAGTTGGCGATGCGCTCGTATATATCCAGTAGCATTATCGGAGAAAGCCGGGAAGGTCGCCCGCTTGAGCTCATGAAAATTGGTGAGAGTGATGACCAGCAAATGATCTTTGTTCTCTCGCGCCAGCACCCACCCGAGGTGACGGGTTACCTGGCCATGCAGGCGTTTGTGGAAACCATTGCTTCGGATGATCCACTAGCGGAACGATTTCGCCAATCATTCAACACCTACGTGGTGCCCATGGCTAATCCTGATGGCGTAGACAATGGCCACTGGCGGCACAATGCCGGCGGTATCGACCTCAATCGCGACTGGGAGCGCGTGAATCAACCCGAGGTAGCGGCTATTCAGCAATGGCTAAAAGACAAAGTGGAAACCTCCGGCGGCACCCTCTATTTTGGGGTTGACTTTCATTCTACCTGGGAAGACATCTATTATACCATCAATCCTGAGCAGAAAGGCAATTGGCCCGGCCTGGTGCCTGATATGATCAACGCCATGGCTGGTGAGTTAAGCCTGACGCCCAACATTCGCCCGGGTGATGTGGATAGTATTACGCTCAATTCTACCCGCTATTTCTTCAGTGAATTCGGAGCCGAGTCTCTCACCTACGAGATTGGTGATAATACACCCCGCGACCTACTCAAACGCAAAGGGGAAGTCTCCGCCATAAAGCTGATGGAGTTGCTGTTGGAAGGGCAGTAGTGAATCCCATATATAGAAGTCAACATGCTGGGTTACTCATCCTCTTCTAGTGGTTTTAGTGGAAAGATAGCCAGGTTATCCACGCCGAGGGCTTCTTTGATCTTGTTGTTCCACTCCTTTAGTCGAAAGACAATAGTACCACGGTTTACCTGTCGGTTGAAAACTTCCACCTCCTGGTGGAAGGCATTCATCCGTTGCTGGTACAGCTCGCTTATCTGTTGCCAATCGAGGGTTTGTAGCTCAGCCAGTTGTGCCTCCAGTTTTCGCCGCTGGATTTCCAGGAGATCTAAGTACATATTCATGTAGGCCAAATCCTTGTTGGTAATATAGAAGTAATAAAAGCTACCTATAGGATCCAGAATAGTCTCCGTCTGAAAAATGAGTGAGTCGTTTACCCAGTTAACATCTAGGAATAATTTGGCGTTGAGATTGTAACGGTTGATGGCGAATCTCCCACGAGATTCTGCCGCCTTTATGAGCGAGTCACTAGCAACTTCCATCTTGAACCGATTAGTATCCCAGCGCAAATAAGGATAGGGTAACTGTTGTTCACTTTCCTCTTCCCGTTCTGGATATAAAACGCTTTCCCGCACTACATTCTGTCGGATAAACGTATCAACCACGGCGGCACGATCATAGAATCGATACTCGCGACTACCGGTCCAATAGCTGATGTCGTAGTCTGTAGCAGTAATGTTCCGGTAATCCTCGTACAACTGTTTGGTGAACGCAAAATAGGGCAGCTGAAACAACTCCTTGTAATCGTAGGCTTTAGTGAAGGAGGTGGTCTTAGCGGTCAGTATTTGTCCGCTTAAGTCTTCGTAAGTTACTTCGTAGGCAAAATCAATGGCATCGATGTAGGGATCATTCCGCTTGTAGGTCTTGGTAATGTTCATGTCCACCCGGATGATGGTGTTGTAGCCAATGGGAATAAACGGATGGACTTCCGCACCGACAATACGAAGATTGATTTTTCGGACTTGATGCTTATTGCGATCTACCCATACCGTCCCCTGAAAAGCCTGATCGGTGCTATCTCTTGGACTAAAGTCAATGACGTAGATGGCGGCCTCTCCTTCCTGGTAGCTGTTTTGCAATTGCAAGTCAAATTGGCGCTTCATACTTCTACCACTGAGCTGGAGTGGGTTGGTTGGAAAGTAAGGCTCTCCGAAAAAAGGTCATGCATGGTAAAAACCCGGGAGGAAGAGGTGGAACTGTAATAGCGATCATAAGTAGGTCGCAAGCCAATCCGGCCTTTCTTGAAGGCCAACGATTTTGTCCCAAAATTCTCATAGCGGCCATTGTAATAAGCCTCGATAACCTCCACCTGATCATCGCCCAGGTCAGTCTCCAGGTAGAAATAGGTCTTAGCGTTCCGCGTTTCGGTCCGACGATTTTTGCGCACCCGCGTGAGCATATCGTAGAGCCAGTCACTTTCTGCGGTGACCACCACTTCATCAAGAAGAGCACTATTGGGTGAAAGGTAAATAGCCTTGGGCAGTGGTAGATTCAGCACTAAAACATAATCCTGATAGCCCACGTAACTGATGATGATGGTGTCCCCGATCTGATTTTGGGGTAGCTCGAAATAGCCGGCCAGGTTAGTCGGCGTTCCGGTGCCTTGCTGCACATTGTACACGTTAGCGTAAGGAAGTGGCGACTGGTCGTTTTCTGCATACACATAAGCCCGTAAATCAAGAGACTCGACCTGTCCACTTAGGTTTGGGGAACTGACCAATAATAATAAACTGACCCACCAAAAGAAACGAAGCTGCTGCATATTCAAGACCCTGATTCCTATAGTTAAGGAATGAGGTGGAAGACATGTTCTCCAACGGCAAGTGTTCCGACTGACCAAAATAGTCATATAGTCAGGTTTCTTTTTGGTCTTACTTCTCCAGCCATTCCTTAAAAGCAGTCACCTTCAACCGACTGACTATGGCTTGTTGCTCCGTCTTGATTTTGAGCTCCAGGGCGATTTTTCGATTGAAATAAGGCTCAAATGAAACCACTGCGTTTAAGTTGACTAGCATTTGTCGGTTAATGCGAAAGAATTGGCTTGGATCGCAAACCGACTCGATGTATTCGAGCTTTTTAAACAGCGGGTACCGCTTTCCCGCAAAGGTGTAGAGATATACCGTATCGTTTTCCACCGAAAATAGGGCGATGTCTTCTACCTTAATCAGCAGGGTTTTCCCTCGGGATTGGGTGAGAAAATGTTGTTGGTAGGATTGGGGTTCTGGAATGTGAAAACTAATCGGTGTGGTAAACTTGGCACTCAGCCTTTTATATTTATGAAGGGCACTATGAATCTCTTCCTCCTTTACGGGCTTGAGTACGTAATCAATTCCGTTGTTTTTGATTGCGTCCATCGCGTACTCATCATAAGCGGTGCAGAATATGATGGGTATCGTGACGTCAATGTGTTTAAATATTTCGAAGCTGTACCCATCGGCCAATTGGATATCAAAAAACAGCAGGTCTAAGTTTTTCTGCTGTTTACTTAAATAAACCACCGTGTCTTCAATGGACTCCAGTGTTTCTACGACGATGAAATCGCTGTCTTGTTCGATGATCTCCTGCAGCAGCGATGCCGTGTGTGCTTCGTCTTCTACGATAAGGACATTCATGGTTCGATCAACTTTAGTTTGACACAGAATTCTTCCGGGGTTTGTCTAAATGTAAACCCCTGCTCGACATTCATGAGCTCGTACCTTTTTCTGATAAGCTCCAACCCCAGGCCGCTTGATTCCTCATCTTTTAATTTGGCTTGAATATTATTGCAAACACAAATATATCGGTCCTCTGTACTGCTAATGACAATTTGCAAAGGCTTTTTGGAAGTCATGCTGTTGTGCTTAAAACAGTTTTCTACTACCGTCTGTAAGACCATGGTAGGAATTTGATATTTAAGCAAGGATTCGTCAATCTTGAATTCTACTTGAACCGCTTTTTCGTTCCTACTTTTCATCAAAAACAAATAGGATTGCAATACGGCCAGCTCTTTCGAAAGCAAAATCGTCGTTTGCTCATTATGCTGGAGGGTTTGCCGGTAAAAGTCGGAAAGACTCAAAATGAATTGCTCCGAACCCGAATGTTGTTGACGCACCATCGAACGCAAGGTATTCAGGGAATTGAATAAGAAATGTGGGTCCACTTGGGTACGTAGGGTTTTGAGCTGAGCTTTATAATTCTCCGTTTGTAACTGCTCTTTTTCCAAATGCAAACGCGATAATCGCTGTTGTGATTTTAGGGTGTATTGAATGATTAGAAATAGTACCGTCGGAGGGATTAACCTAATGTGAACATTAATTGAAAGGGTCTCAAAAAATTCGAAATAGAGTGCGATTAACGCCAGGAAGGTACCCAATATCCCTAGCGCGTACCATTTATTATTGCCCTCTTTGAAATCCCACGATAGCCAAAAGAAATGCCACAAGGTAAAAAGTATTAAGGATGAATGAAGCCATTCAAAAACAAGCAGATAGCCTACAGAAAGCCTTGTTTCCTCGTAGAGATAAAGACGCAATGCTGGAAGCATTAGCGACAGTAATACTGGTAATATGTCAACGACTCTCAGTTTCTTCAAGCTGGTTTTTATTATGGGGTGACGTTAAACAGTAACTTATAAATTACGGGTACAAAAATTAACAGAATTACCGTAGCAAATAGCAACCCAAAAATGATGCTAATAGCCATCGGTGACCAAAGCTCACCGCCACCGGTCCAAAGCGGAATCATTCCGCAGGAGGTGGTCAGAGTAGTCAACAAGATAGGGCTAAACCGATCATTGGCCGCCTTTTTGAGACTTTCCATTAATCCTCTACCTCCTTCTAATTCCGTGCCGATCTTATCTACTAGTACAATCGCATCATTGACGATAATGCCCGCTAGAGAAATGATCCCCAAGAAAGCCGTAAAACTAAAAAATGAGTTAGCTATTAGTAACCCTCCCGTTACACCCACCATCGCTAGTGGAATGGTCATCAATATAATACTTGCTTTTCGTACCGAATTAAACTGGATAACAAGTAATATAATGATAATGAAGAAAGACAAGGGCAAATTGAGCAGGACCGCCCCCATGGCGTCATTACTACCTTCGGCATCTCCTCCAAACTCATAAGCGTAGCCGCGTTCCCAGTTTTCAACCTCTTCTTGCATCATTGGACGGACACTTTCATTCATCACCTCGCTGGCGAGATATCCACTTTCTAAATTGGCCTGAATAGTAAGATTGAGCTTTAGGTTGCGCTTTAGAATCTTGGAATATTGCCAGGGTATTTCGATTTCTGCCAGCTGGGATAAAGGGACACTCGTGCCCTGAGTTTGTGAAAACACATTCAGGTTCTGAAGCTCAGCGTAGGCCAAATCCTCACTCCCCTCCTGCTTCATAATAATCGGAATACTGTTTTCTACATCTCGGAATTCGCCCACCTCGTAACCACTTAGAGAGGTCAATAAAGACGAAGCTACATCTTGGTTTGTCAGGCCAGAACGAGCTAGCTTATGATCATTGATATCCACATATAATTTCTTACTACGTGGCCCCCAGCTATCCTTCACATTAATCAATCCTGGCGTTTGCCACAAACGGGTTTTAACCCGCTGCGCGATGGCGAATAGCTCATCGGGATGCTCACCAGAAATTCTGATTTCAATCGGGACTTCAGCACCACCAGCCTCCACCAAACGACTGATTTTCAAGTTTGCATCATGAATATTTCTATCGGTAAAATCCCTCAAGCTTTCAATCACCATGTCATTCGCAGCATCAGAAGTGGTGTTCAGGAGCATATGGGCATAGGAAGGATCGGCCTCTCCGGCGAAGTACCCTAAATCATAGGCCTCCGGTCCTTTTCCGATATAGGAGGACCAGTTGACAATTCCTTCCGCCGCTTCCTCCTTCACTTGCAGGCTATCGCGCAGGTAGCGCTCAATCAAGGCTATTTGCGAATCGGAGGTTTCGATTTTGGTGCCCGCTGGAAAATTGACATCCACGATTACCAGGTTCCGATCACTGGGTGGCATAAATATATTGGGGACGAAGTTAAATCCAAGTACAGATACGATGAATAAAAGTACAATGGCAGCTATCGTCATCGCAGGCTTACCCAATGCCCAGTTCAGGAAACGATTGTAGGTTCCTCGTAGCTGGTCAAAAATGGTGGTCATCTCCTCTCCTTCCCGGTTAACCTTCAAGAAGGAAGTGGCAAAAAGTGGGATAATGGTGAAAGCGAAGAGCCACGAGGATAACAAGGCCATGGTGATAACCAAGAAGATATTGCCCATCATTTCCCCCATAGCACCTGCTGCGAGGTAGAACGATAGAAAAGCCGCACAGGTGGTTAGGGAGGAAATCAAAAGCGGGACCATGAATTCTTTAGCGGAATGGACTGCAGCTTGAAACCTGCTTTGTCCCTCTTGTAGTTTTTCAAGTAAAGACTCCACCATTACGATGCCATTGTCCACTAACAATCCTAAAGCCATGATCAAAGAGGCAAGTGTTACCTGATTCAGGCCAACTCCAAACAATCCCATCAAAAGGAAAGTAAGGATCATAGTACCCGGAATTAGACTAGCAATGACTATACCTGCCCTCCAGCCCAGGATGACCAAAACCACTAGCAAAACGATGATGATACTCTGCGTTAAATTACCAACAAAAACGTCCAATTTATGCTGGACTTCTAGGTCCTGGGAAGCAAGACGGCTGGCTTTAATTCCAAGTGGCAGTTTGCTTTCATTGTACCTTTGAATCAGTTCGTCTACCTCTTGGCCTAAATCAATCAGATTCGCCCCCTTTTTTAAGGATATATACAAGGCTAAGGCCTGGTTACCATTGATTCTCACAATTGATTCTTTCGGAGAAATGTATCCTCTCCTAACGGTAGTGAGATCTCCAAGACGGATGGTCTCTCCCGAGCTACCCAATGGAATGATTAAGTTCTGAATGACTTCAACCGATTCGAAGTTACCAGAAGACTCTAGAATCAGGGTTTCTTCCTCCAAGTTGACTTCTCCTGAAGGAATAATGATGTTACTCGCCGATATTATACTTTGCAGTTGATTAGAAGTAATCCCCAGTTGCGCCAACTTCGCGTCATTGTATTCCACGTACACTCGCTCTTCCACGGTACCGCCAATGATTACTTTTGCTGCGTCATCCAACGCGATGAGGTCATCTCTCAAATCATCTGCGTAGGCCTTAATTTCACTGTATTCGTAGCCATCGGCCTCTAGCCCTACGATGATGCCATAAACGACGCCAATATCTTTGTCCTTCACATTAGGCCCCAAGATACCACTCGGAAGATCACCTCTTATGCCGTCGACTTGCCTTCTCGCTAAGTCCCATATCGACTGAAGATCGCTTTTGGGGATATCGTCTCGCACCACTATTGTCACGACCGAAACGCCCGTTCTACTGGTACTAGATATGGTTTTGAGCTCCGGAATTTCTTGTAGGACCTTTTCTATTTTATCGGTAATTAAGGATTCTACGCGCTCCGGACTAGCACCTGGAAATTGAGTAATCACCCTGGCAGCACGCACCACAAAGGGAGGCATGCTATCCCGAGACAAACTGCGATACTCCAAAAGTCCCAAGACAATGATCACAATTAAAGCGATGATGGTAACTCGGTTGAACCTTAGTGCAAAACCTGTTAAATTCATACTGCCTACTTTTCTAAAAGTTTGACAATCTTCCCATCGTAGAGGGAAGTCAGACCAGCAACCGCGACAAAATCACCTTTAGCCAGACCCGCCTGGATGATATACCCAGTATTTGTGATGTCACCGAGTTGAACAGGCACCATTTCTGCTTTGTATACCTCATCTTCCTCCTCAGGAATTTAACTAAAGACCTTCTTTCGATCGGGTGTACTCCCTACTGCTTTTATTGGAGCAGTGAGCAGATTTTCTGCTACTTCCTGGAGATTATCAATTTCAAAATCAACCGCGGTAGCCATACCAGGCCTGATCTCCGCTACTGGATTGACTATTTTCAGCTTAACCGGATAGACCGGTGTATTTCCTGAGGCAAAGGCAACTTCCACGATCTCGGCGGCAAATTGCTGTCCCGGTAAAGATGGTAGTTGGATGACTGCTTCTTGCCCTTTCTTGAGCCTACTGATAAAAATCTCGGGGACACCTACTTCTACCAGCATTTGGTCCACTGAACTCACAATCGCTATTACCGTCCCAGCGCCTACCATTTCGTTGGCATCCATAAGAACATCCGTAACCACGCCGTCCATTGGTGCATAGACCCTCGTGTACCCTACTTGGTTATTGGACGACTGCAACTGCTGATTGGCCGTAGTGACTTGTGTACTGGCTGACTTTAGCTGTGATAAGGAAGAATCATATTGCGCCTTAGCGGCGTCCAGACTCGCTTTTGCCCCTTGATATTCATTTAGGGAAACACTGTTGTTCTCATACAATCGAGCAATCCTGTCATAAGTAGCTTGGGCATTGATAAGTTGAGTCTCGGCTGATTTGACGTTGGCTTCGGCACTTTGCTCATTTGCTACCGCACCCTCTTTTTGAGCCACGGCTTGATTGGCCTGTATGGTATAGTCAGTGGGATCTATGACGGCAATCAATTGTCCTTTTTTGACCAAGTCACCGAGTGCCACATTCACCTCAGTTAAAGTACCTGATACTTTGAAGCTGAGCGCCACTTCATTTTTGGCCACTACGGAACCGGAAAAAGTATGTGTCTCTTGACCCGACAGTTGTTCAATAGTGGCATACTTAACACGACGTATCTCCGGAGTCGAATCAGTTTGCTCTGAACCACACGAGAAAAAAATGAATGTGATAAACAAAAGCAGTAGTATTCTCATGCTTAATCAGTTTTTAAAGCTCATGAAACGTTGAACAAACTTGATTCTGTTAGCTTCGGTATCGAGCAGAAAGTAGTAGCCAACAGAACGTTGTAGCGTGAAATAATCGATCATAAATTGGTACTTGGCATTGGTGGCATTTATCTGCGATCCCAATAGGGAGTTTTGGGCATCAATTAGAGTGATGATATCCACCTGTCCAGACCGATATAAGTCTTGAATAATGACCGTGTTTTTTTCCGCTGCTTCGGCTGCGCTTTTGGTCAGCCGAATGTTGTTGTAGGAAGCATTGACGAGTTCTAGATTAGCTCTGACCTGGACTTCCAGTAAGTTGCTTAAGTCTTTTTGTTCATCCTGCAATTGATAGAGCCCCACTGCTGTTTGTTGTGCCTGGTATTTTCTCGAAGCGCCCGCAAAAATGGGCACCGACACATTAAAGGCTGCATTCCAGGTAGGATTGACATTGGCTTCAAAATCAGGAATGGGCGGTGGCTCACCCGGATTGACTATTTCTACAGGATAGTTATAGCTAGCACCAAAGGAAACAGTAGGCAAGTAGAAGGCGCGCCGATTGGATTTCAAGATGCGCTCCTGAGCGGCGATGGCCAATTCAATCTGCTTAATTTCAGGCAGATTTTGTAGCGCCTCCTGCGCCATAAAATCAGATAGTTGCTGTAAAGCAGCTTGGTCTTGCACGAGGACACTAAATACTTGACCCATCGCTTTTAACAGTTGATCAATATCGTCGGAGTCCTCAATCGCGAATACCTCTCCGATGGGGCGGTTTAAGGTTTCATTCAGTTGGTAAGCAGTTGATTTTAGTTGAGCATTGGTACCATACAGTTCCGTTTTTGCCAAGTCCAATTCGGTTTGCCAACGGTACACATCGCTGGCTCCGCTGTAGCCCAATTTTTGCTTATCCGTAGCAATCCTTAAGTTCTGATTGACGGCTTTGATGTTCTCATTCTGCAATTCAGCAACCGACACGACCTGCCGGTAACTGAAATAGCGCTGGGCCACCTCCGCTATGACATCCAGCTCAGATTGATCTTGTAGCTGTTGCTGACTCTCAAAGAGTAGTTTTTGGATAGCAATATTCGCTAAAGCTGGTTCGGATAAGATTAATTGAGAGAAAGTAGCACCCGCCGTCCAGTTAAAATCACCTTGGCTGCCAAAGGAGTTGTCAACCGTGTTTCCATCCAGAAATGAGCCCGTTGTCTCAACATCTAGTTGAGGCAAATAACTACTTTTTGCCAAATCCACTTCCTTAGCGCTGATCTGCGTTTGTTTGGCTTCAATTTGATAACCTAAGTTATTTTGAATACCCTCCGCAATGGCCGATTTCAAACTAAGGACGCGTTGGGTACTTGGTTGGTTAATATTGGTCAACAAGGCATTATCCAGTAAAGTCCAGGCGGGATATTTCCCAATCTGATTAACCGTTTTCATATTGACCACCAATTGATGGGAAAAGGTTTCCAGGTTAACCGGAAAATCTTTGGGGTCCTTCCCTTCTGCGATTTGCTCCACGTTGAGCGCAATTCTTCTGGGAATCTTTCTCAGATTATCACTTACTGCATAGGCTGCATAAGCGCCTAGGTCAAGCAAAGGCTCATCAACCAGCGTAAATGAGAGCAGACGACGTTCGTTGATCTGCTCAAAAAAGCGTTGAATTTGCTCGGGAGCGTACTGCGCTAAAGGAGACAAAATATAGACGCCCTCCACCTCCCGCGGAATTTGGGGAACCACCTTGGTTAAATCAGCATTGAGGCTTACCCATTCGATGCTCACTCCTGCTTCGGAATAGAAGTCTTCTCGCTCAAAACCAATAGTAGAAAGATTGGACTCAGTGAGCAGAGCCAAATTATTGCAGCTACAGATTTCCTGCAATATCTGTATACCTTCTTCAATATTAAATGGCGAGTTGATATACGTAAAATTAGAGATACTGCTCACTGCATTCGCCGATAATGAACTGCTAGGAACATTACTTTTTAGCTGAATAGAGGCGATAGAAGGTATTGGAAAGTTATTTTGGTCCGCGAGTATTTTACTAGACACCATCCCCGCCGCAATCAGTACATCCGCCTCGTTTTGGGCATACACATTGGCCAGTGCTTCGTTGATACGAGCAACATTTCCATTGGTATAAACTTCTGTAAAACTCAGTTGATATTGCGAAGCCAGCAGTGCAGCTATTTCCGTCTTGATGGCGGTTTCAAAAAGGTGATTATCCTGTTCAGCTGCATCCGAAAGGATGACTACGGTCAGATCTTTTTGCGCCCTGAGTCCACCCACTGTTAACAATAGTAACAGTAGACTATAAAGAGTTTTGTTGATCATTACCAAGTAGGGAATTAGAGGTTGATGGAGGGTACGTCCTCATTTTTTCCTGGCGGAATAACCGAGAGTCCCAGTCTAAAAAAAGGGCCAGCCTCAGGCGTCCTATCAAGTATTTCTTCCGCCGAGTCAATTAGCTCTAACCTTCGACCAACTGCCATACCTCCGGTTAGGTCAATTTTCAAGGCCTCATTCAGTTTAAAAGCAAAAGTCGGCCCTATATTTAGGCGACTGTAGGCTGCTTCATCAATCAGGGCGCTGGTGGCTGGATTTTCACCTGTATTGTTGAACAAGCCACCATTTAGATTAACCGCCAGACCATAGTTAAACTTTTGCTGCCTATTGAAAACCACAGATAAGACGGTAGGCACTAGGATTTCCAGAGCAAGCTTGGGGGTATTGTACTTAAGCATACCGGCAGGAGCGACCAACTGCCGTCCGAAACGAGTAGTGTAGGCAACTCCAAATCCATACTGGAATCTGGTATTTTTGGTCTTCATGGCTATTGCACTGCCCTGAAACAATAAGTCATTATTGCTTAAGGGATCGCTAAAGTCAGACGCGAGTGTTGGGTTTAAACTGATGAGTAACCGCCATTGGGGACTCAATATCTTTATCAGCCCAAAACTGTAGAAAATAGAGTGATAATGTTTGGTGTCTTCCATAGTAGTGCTACCAAAGTTACTATCTGTATCCACCCTCAAATTACTGTATCCTAATCTATGAACCAGTATCGTTCTCTTGCCTTTTAGGACTTGTGGAATAGCGATTCGCCCGCTCCACTCTAAGAAACCCACTTCTGTATCTATCAAGGATTCTTCAATAGCCTGATTGGGATAATAAGCAGTTTGGATTCTGAGGAGTTCAAAATCTTGCGCCAGTAGGTTACAACTGAATAGTAGGAATATAACAGGGATTGTGTAATTCATTTTGAATTTGTTTTACGGGTTTCGCGAAATTTTTGAGCTTGAAATTTAATTCGTCCCATTTATGGTTTCGCGGAATTCATTCCGTGCTCCGTCCGCGTAGCCTTACTCTTGCGCCATAGCCGGCTACAGCGTAGAAGCTTGGCGCAGGCGCCAGTGGGAATTGCAAGCGGAATGAATTCCGCGAAACGAGTAGTAGGAAGCTATTCCCGCGACCATTCTACCGTTCTACTCACCCAGCCCGCTTTCACAGTAATGGCCAGTTCATCTCCTGTTGCTTCCAGTACAGCATCCATCCACTCCTCTCTCTTCGCAGCATATAGTTTTCCCTGCCATTCTCCGTCAACTAGTTGGACGTCTTTGAGTAGGCGTTTTCCAATGGGTGCTTTATCATTGTCGGAGGAAAATATTCTGCCCTCGTAGACGCCATCGACTTCCGTGATTTCAATCTTCGTATTGTCATTTCCCGTATTCCAAACCCCTGCTATGGATTGCTGGGCATTCATGCTTAGTATGGAAAGAAGGAAGCAGGACATCAATAGTGAGAATTTCATTTTGTATTGTTTTTGATTCTTCTGTAAAAAAGTCGAGTTTAAACCGCTTGCCGCAGAGACGTATTGCAATGCGTCTGTACCGCCTAGTATTGCTCGCCCTTACCGATATAGGGTTGCAGTAGATTCTGAATATCTGAGTTCTGTACCTGGCCATTCATGTCTAAGTCACCTGGTAAATAGCCCGCAGTACCGAGAATGGTAAGAATGGGTGAAATGTCCGTATTCTGGACTTGCCCACTGCCATCGGCGTCTCCGCTGTAGAGGGCGTAGTAGCCATCTCCTAAATCCAAGATACCATTACTTTCGCCGAGTGTGTTGGCCAGCGTAGTGGTGAAATCATAAGTGGTAGTGGTTTCTGAGATGCTAATAGCCGAAGTAGACATGACCCCTAGATGATTCCGGTGCTGAACCACCAGGTAATAGTCATCTGCAGCAGCATCAAAAGTGACGCTAGACGTACCATCCATATCTACGATGTCTCCATCCTTTTGCAGGAGGGCAGCTCGGGTAGCTATGACAATCGATTTATCATCCTTATCTCTCAGTTCCAACAATATCCAATCAACGACAGCATCATCAGAAGTTCGGTCAAAGACGCCGTCGTAAACAGCTTCCGTTCCGCTGTGCGAAAATCCTAGTCCAGCGTAGGGCTCGGCAGTGGGTAGATAGTCTCCAGACCTTAAATCGTCCGTCATTAAACCCGAATTATCGTAAGCACCGGCTAGTAAAGCTTTCGCGCTGATTTTGAGTAAACCTTTACCCAGGGTAAACACCGTCAAAATGTCTTGTCCAATCACTTCAACGTAATTCTCCGTATCATCCTCCGAATTGGTGAAACAATGGATCCATTCATCATTATCCCCCAGTCGGTACATGTCTAGGGTGCTTTCGGTGAGGGTGTTGAGCTCGTGATCCAGGTAATAGAGCTTGACCGTTGCTTCTAAGTCGGTATTATTGGTAGGTTCAACAGAAAAGTATCTTTCGATGGCCGTCTCACTACCAATGGTATGCGCAACGTGCCCCCTTTTGACGGTGGTGGAACCCAAGTTTTGCGTTGACGTAATTTCGATCCCCATGTTCCCGGGATTAGCACTATTGGGGGCGTCCAATGCCAGTACTTTAATGATTTCGCCACTATCGGAAGCCATGATGTAGGTGGCCGAGTCTTCTCCGATAAGCGTGCCAAAATCGGTTCCTAGGGTGACGTAATAGCTGTCTAGATCAAAAATGCCGGACACCATTTCCAGCTCCTTATCGACCTCAATATCGGACGCCAACCAAAGCGTCTCACTTGACTTATCTACGGTTAGATTATTGAACGCAGTAGCATTGGTGCCACTAATACTGTTGCTGTTGTCGCTCCCCTTAAAAATCACCGTTCCGTCCTGGGCCTCGAAGGTGGCATCATTGACAAAATTGGTATTTTCCAGTACCACGACATTACCGGTCACAACCACTTGTCCCCCATTGATGGTCAGGTAACTTTGGGCGTGGGACAATACGGAGGCACCCACTGCCAGAAGCATAATAAAGGCTTTGATATTCATGACATTATCCTTTTGAAAGACTGCTTTTATATCCATCATTGGTAGGATCATTTAAACTTTGATAAACTTGATCAACTGAGTGGAATTAGATGCCCTGACGTAATACGTTCCAGCAGCTAATCCTTCGACATCAATTGTATGCGTCAACTCAGATACGGAGGCTTGTTGTTCTAAGACCTTTTGGCCGAAGGAATTGAATACCTCGATGTTTTCAATGCCCCTTTGTTCCGACTGTAGATGTAGCGTATGCAACGTTGGGTTTGGATAGAGGGAAAGCTTAGGAGAGTCAGCTATTCCAGTTTCAAAATAGGCGGTCTTAATCTCCGAATAATCAAACTGCCCATCGTAGTCCACTTGGCGTAAGCGATAATAGTTCGTGCCGGTAGCAGGACGCTGATCCACAAATTGGTACTGCTGCTCATAATGGGTAGTACCCGCACCACCAACTAGACCAATTTTTTCGAAAACGCGGGCATCGGTGCTGCGCTCTATCTCAAAGTGGGAGTTATTGATTTCCGTCGCCGTTAACCAAGTAAGCTGTACATCCTTGTCATTTGGTTTTATGGTAAACGACAACATTTCAACGGGCAAGGAAGCCAACGAACAGTCAAAGTTGTCATCTAGAAGTTGCGTACCTGGGGTGTTCGTACAATCGGCAATCGCGAATGAGGCTGGTCCACAAGCGGTGTACGTCTGGTCATCAAAAGCCTCACCGCTTTCGAAACAAAAACTGGGGTCTTCGCTTACGTCTTCGTATTTGATTTTTATATGAAAGAGCGCCGCTGCTGCTGCCGTCACATTATCTGCCGCAATACCGCCTGAACTTAGGGTTTGTTGCCAGCTAAAGGCTACGCGCGAGCTAGTATTATCATTGGTAACAAAGCTACCGTAAACGTTCAAAAAACTAACCGCACCTAAAATGTAATCGCCCTCTGGATAAGTAAATTCGACATTGTCATTCGCGTGGACGTTTTCACCAAAAGCGGCCGTATTGTAATTAAAGTACAGTAGGCCCGAGCCCAACTTAAAATCACTATCCGTTGAGATCATCACATCTATCTCGTAGTAGTCATCCGTTCCGTCATTGGTGTTTTCAGCATTGGCAAAAATGAAGCTAATCGTTTGAGCCTGTGCGCTAGGCGTAACAAATAGGCTAAGGAGTAATAGAACAGCACTTGTTATCAGACTTTTCTTTTTCATGATTTAATTTTTCAGATTCATAATGAGTGTGAGCACCTTACTGCTCTGGGATAGAGGTTAAGGACGGGGGGGGTGCAGCCGTGTACAATGGATTATTGGTTCTGCAGGAATGCTTCCAGGCGGGCTTCTAAAGCGTCAATTTTTTCTAGCTTTTGCTGGAGTAGATCGATCTCTTGCTGTTGCCGTTCGATGATCTCGCTTTGCGCGTCAATGAATTGCTGTTGGTCTTGTATTCCCTTGACCAAGAGTGGTGTTAAACCCGCATAATCTACGCCCCACGGATTGGTCTTGGGATCATCACCAACGGCTACCGCAGTGGGAAAAATGGGATGCAGTTGCTGCGCGATGAAGCCTGTTTTAACGTGATCATCGGCATCTGTAATGAAGTTGTAGTCTTTGACTTCTATTTTCAGGATATCCGCTAGACCATATTTGGTGGGTAGGATGTTTTCTTTTAAACGACGGTCAGAAGAGGTGATCAGTTTTATCTCACTACCACTTTCTTGGCGTATTCTACCTAGGTTAGTACCATTAGGCGTATTGAAACGGATCAGGGAAGATTGCTTGCTAGCGTTATAGTCATCGTGTCCGGCTTTTATCAGCAGGCCACTATTGTCATCACTATTATCATTTTGGGTATTTTCTATGGTAAAAACATAATTACTGCCACCGGTGAGGCTTTCCTTCACTCCCATAGAGCCATTGACTGTCAACAACTTATTGTTAAACTCGCCGTAGATTAAAGGATTGGAAGTATCAGAATTGGCAATGTAAAGCTTGTTATCCCCCGTTTCATTAGAACCCGCTTTATAGCCTAAAAACACGTTACGATCTCCGGTTGCAGTTAGGCCCGCAGCATACCCCACCATTGTATTTCCATAGCCCGTGGTTGCGTTATAAGCCGTCGCTGCCCCGATCAATACATTGTCGCTTCCTGATATATTCTTGAAACCAACTCGATCACCCAGCATTGTATTCTGATTACCGGTCGTGCTAGAATATCCAGCCTTAAAACCGACAAAGATGTTCTCGTCACCAGAAATATTAGCGTCACCTGATTCTGCTCCAATAAAGGTATTTCTGTAGCCAGTAGTATTATCCTGACCCGCTTTGTAGCCCACAAAAACATTGACGTTACCGTCATAATCATCATTTTGCCCCGCGTCTTCACCAATAAAGACCGAATTACCAGTATTGTAAGTTTCAATCCGTCCACTATCCAAGCGCATAAACTCCGTACCGCCCAGATCAAAGCGAATGATATCTTCATTACTGCTCTCTTCCACTTGGATCTTAGTGTCGCCATCAGCGTCCGTTAATCCTCCGGTTGTCGAAAGTCGGCCATTTATTTGGAGAAAGTCGTTGTCAAATTCGCCGTAGATGAGTGGGGAAGAAGAAATACTGTTCTGTATGTAGAGTTTGTTGTCTCCGGTTTCATCGTACCCAGCTTGATAACCGAGGAAAATATTAGAATGACCACTGACATTATTGTAGCCCGCGCCCCTGCCTACAATGGTGTTGTCATAGCCCGATTCATTACTATAGCCCGCACTTCGACCTAGAAAAGTATTGCTGTAACCCGTCAAATTATTAAAGCCCGAATTCCGACCCATAATAACATTACTAGAGCCTGATTCATTAAAATAAGCCGAACCTCGACCTACAAATACATTATCACTTCCCGTTGTATTTTCCCGCCCCGCACTGCGGCCTAGAAACGTATTATCTCCTCCCGTATCATTAGAATATCCGGCACCCCGGCCAATAAAAGTATTGTCTTCCCCTGTGGTGTTTGAATAACCCGATTGTTGTCCCACAAAAGTATTGGCATCACCATCTGTATTGGCATTTCCCGACTCGTAGCCAATGAATACATTCCTAGCATCAGAGGAGCTATCTACAACACCAGCGCCTTCACCAATAGAGACCGAAGTCCCATTATTCACGATCTCAATGCGCCCACTGTCCAAGCGCATGAATTCGGTACCGCCCAGGTCAAAGCGGATAATGTCTTCATTATCGCTTTCCTCGACTTGGATTTGGGTGTTGCCGTCGGTGTCAGCTAGGCTTTTCGCACTCACATCAGCCCAGCTTACGGCGCCACTACCATCTGTGGCTAGCACTTGAGTAGCAGTACCGTCGGTAGTAGGAAAGTTATAATGGCCACCAATACTGACCCTAAAGAAGTTTCCATCTACGCCACCGATCGCATCGTAGGGCAATTCGTCATCTCCCTATCCGACGAACGCATCAAGGACATCAAAGGCATCAGCGATAGTGAAGCAGATTTAGCCACGCTCCAGCAGATTGAAAT
>JBCBWU010000079.1:0-29677 GCA_039816955.1 Bacteroidota bacterium | reverse complement strand
AGCTCGGACCGAAATATCCATTTGAAAAAGCCGGTCTTTAGCGTGCATATAGCCTTGCATAAAGATGGCGTCTACCAGCTTATCCGCAAAGATGTGGGGGATACCGCGTTCGTCTACCACAACTTTCCCTTGAGCAGCTCCGGGAACCACCACCCGCTGAAGATCTTGATTTATAGCCTCCGCCTGCTGCCATACCCCCGTAAAGGGATTAAGCAGTTTAGCAACCGCTGGTACCTGTGGGCCGCCCAGCCCGTGGGTACCACCAACGTAAAGGAAAAGGAGGAGCAATATCAGACTGGCGCCAAACTTTAAGAACCGCATGCTGTTAGGACTTTTCATTGAAGATTCAAACTTATGAAATTTATTGCAGTTACTTTCGTCTGCATGCTATTACTATTAGGCTGTGAATCACAGGAGAACCTTCCACCAGCCCCTCCTGTTGACGCCCGCTTCCAAACCACTGATCCATCGCGCTTATATTTCAATAACATTCGCAGTTCGAACTACCATATTCAGGATTTTCCCCAGCGCTACAGCAAGAGCTTTACGCTTAATAATTGGCCAGATACAGCTAGCGCGCCTTTCCTGGTTCCAACTATTATCGATTATTGGCTCTACGATCAAGCCTACCTCGAATTGAACTGGCAAAGCCTCCCCGCGAATTCTTCCCTGGAACTTCCTTGGAAGCTAATCTGCACTAGCGAAACTAAAACCGACACCGTATTGATGGAAGGTAAAAGATGGGATCAACAATTTGAATTTGCAGCAGCCATTCACGCAGCTATCCTGGAACCCAAACAAGAGCTCGCCCTACTCCTTTCAGATAGCATTCACGTCCCAGTTATGCAGGATAGTGAAGTGCGTCGATTATTCCGATTAACCTGGCGTGATCACCAGGCGTTCGCAGACAAAAACAAATAAAATACTTAAAATACTGATTTACAAATATTTAACAATTATAAAAACACATTATTCTATGTCACAATATTAACTTCAAGCAACACAAAACAGACAACAAGAGAATATAAAAGTCTCGTGACCGTATTATTTTTAATTCATATATAATTTTTACCATCAGTGTTTTTAGATAAATCACTGATAATCAATGAATAACAAGAAAATCACTTCAACTCATACAAATAAAATATGCCAAAAATGTTGCATCCTTAGAAAAAAGGCTTTATCATTGTCCTATCAAAAAGTAGTTTTTGTGTTTATTTGTTTGGGTTAGAGGCCCTTGCTTCATCGAAGCAAGGGTTTTTCTTTTATATGTACTTTCCGTTTGGAAGCCCACAAAAGAAAACCCCGAACATTGCAAGATCAGCAATGCTCGGGGTCTGGAGGTTGGCCGAAGCTACAAGCTTTACAGGAACCTCAAACTAGTTGAGTCCATCAAGTTGCAACTACTGGTAATTACTTACCACCGTTGTTAAACATACCTCCTTCGTTGGTTGGAACACCAGCAGGCTCTTCTGGCTTCTTCTCTACCTTACCTTTGATAGTTAGGATGATTGGCTCTTCACCAACATTAGTTGTAAGCGTTACGCGCTTGGTGAAAGGGCCTACGCGGTTAGTGTCATAGCGTACCTTGATTTCGCCATTAGCACCAGGAACGATTGGTTCCTTTGGGTAAGTAGGCACAGTACAACCACAGCTACCTTTCGCGTTTGTGATAACGAGAGGAGCATTACCGTTGTTGATAAAGTTGAAGAAACGGTAAGGATCAGAACCTTGCTCAATAGTACCGTAGTCAACAGTAGTTTCTTCAAAGTCCATTTGAGGACCTTCAGCAGAAGGTGTCTCAACAGCCTCTTCTACTTCAACTGGAGCTTCTACTGCCTGAGCAGTCAAAGAAACGCTCAAACCAAGAGCTAGAAAGAATAAAATGGATATACGCTTCATGAGCTTAAATTTAATTGATTGCAATGCAATTTATGTTGACAAAAGTAAGTGAAATCAGTTCATAATAAAAGTGGTTGTCTGAGATTGCGGGTTAATGATTAGTTAATAGCAATTCACAATCTGAAGACGCGAACTTATTCTGGCGGTCACTCCCTTGGCAAGAGCAGTGTAAAAACGGCGACACCCGCACCAGCACGCAGAAAAACCTTGCACTTTAACAAAATTTTAAGTATATTTGAGAACCTATAAAGAAGTAAAACGAAATATATTTCTAAAATTAGAAAAAAGGCCGTTTTATATTCTGCACCACCGCCATTTGACCAAAGCTATTCCTCCACGCCAATCTGTAGCGGCCTAACCAACCGCTTGGAAATAGCAAATGAACACCTTCCTGTAAACGAACTCCCTGTTCAGGAAACGCGTTTAATAAATTAGCCGACCAAATAAAACCGTACCATGCTTGAGCCCAATTTAGGCACTCTTACCAGCAACGCAACAGACCAACAAGCAGCACTTCAGCGCGATGAAATCTTGCAAGATTTCAAAACCGCCTGTCTTAGTAGAGAGATCAGCCTCCTATCGCGTAGGGAAGTACTAACCGGCAAGGCCAAATTTGGCATTAGTGGAGATGGTAAGGAAATCCCTCAGTTGGCCATGGCACGCGCCTTCAAAAAAGGCGACTTCCGTTCTGGATACTACCGGGATCAAACCTTTATGTTGGCACTGGGCCTAATGAGTGTGGAAGATTTCTTTGCACAGCTATATGCCGACTCGGCCAATGATCCTTTTTCTGGTGGCCGCCAAATGAATGCCCACTTTGCAACACCAACTATTGATGAGGACGGTAACTGGCTCGATACGCGTGATCGTTATAACGTAAGCGCAGATATTGCACCCACTGCCGGCCAGATGGCACGCGCCTTAGGCATAGCACTCGCATCAAAAAAATACCGCGAGAATAACCTTTTGGCGGAGGCCCAATTTTCTAAAAAGGGCCAAGAAGTCAGTTTTTGCACCATTGGCGATGCCAGCACTTCAGAAGGGGTATTCTGGGAAACCCTAAACGCGGCCGCCGTACAGCAAGTACCATTGGCCGTCTTCGTTTGGGATGATGGATATGGTATTAGCGTCCCCAAAGAGTTCCAAACGGCGAAGGCTAGCATATCAGAAGCCATTGCCGGTCTTCAAGCAGATGAAGACAACCCTGGTTTTGCTATCCACAAAGGAAAAGGATGGGACTACCCTACCTTAGTAGAACAATTCCGACGAGGTATCCTGCAGGTACGCAGCACCCACCAGCCGGCGCTCTTCCACGTAGAAGAAGTAACCCAACCACAAGGCCACTCCACCTCTGGTTCCCACGAGCGTTATAAGTCGAAAGATCGGCTACAGTGGGAAAAGGATTATGATTGTATTGTGCAAATGGAGCAGTGGATGATTAGCGAGGGCTTAGCCACGCCAGAGCAGCTCAGTGAAATTCGTAAGGATGCTAAAGCTACCGCAAAAGCTGGGCGCGATGCAGCCTGGAGAGCTTTCAATACTCCATCCAAGGAGTTACTGCAATCGGTGCTTGCTATTTATCAGGAACTTCCACAGGACGCCGAAGGCATTCAAGAACTTAGCCGGGAGCTGCAACTACACACGCATCCACAACTGCACGAGATTTACAGTAATGCTCGTCGCCTACACCATCTGCTGCGCCGTCAGCGCATGGAAATTCCTGCGGCACTACTACAGTTATTGCGAAGTGTAGCCCAGGAGCAGGAAGCTACCTACGGTGATCATTTGTACAGTGAAACCTCAGATTCGGCCCTAAGGGTGCCCATTATTCCACCTACTTATACCGCAGAAAGCACTACTAAGAACGGCTACCAAATACTTAATGCCTTTTTTGATTATGCGCTGCAGGAATATCCAGAGCTCTATGCCTTTGGAGAAGACGTAGGGCAAATTGGTGGTGTTAACCAAAGCTTTGCCAAGCTACAAGAAGAGTACGGTACCGATCGGGTCTTCGACACTGGTATCCGGGAATGGACCATCATGGGCCAGGCTATTGGTATGGCCATGCGTGGTTTGCGCCCCATTGCCGAGATACAATACCTGGATTATCTACTCTACGGACTAGAACCTTTGTCAGACGACCTGTCTACTATTCGCTGGCGTAGTAATGGAATCCAGAAAGCACCAGCCATCATCCGCACCCGCGGGCATCGCCTAGAGGGCATCTGGCACTCTGGCTCTCCCATGGGAATGATCATCCACGCATTGCGCGGTATGTATGTGTGTACGCCTCGTAACACTGTACAGGCAGCCGGCATGTACAATACGCTCCTGCAAAGCGGTGAACCTGGCTTAGTGGTAGAATGCCTCAATGGCTATCGGCTTAAGGAAAAAATGCCGGAAAACATCGGTACTTACACCGTTCCAATGGGTGTACCAGAAGTGCTGCGGGAAGGCCAGGATATTACCTTGGTTACCTACGGCAGCTGTGTACGTTTGGCCGAACAGGCTTGTGATCTCTTAGCAGCAGAGGGAATCTCTGTAGAGCTGGTAGATGCCCAAACGCTCCTACCCTTTGATCTGGAGCACCGTACAGTATCCAGTATCCAGAAAACAAACCGCTTACTGGTGGTAGATGAGGATGTACCCGGTGGTGCCTCCGCTTTCATCCTGCAGCATTTGGTAGACGAGCAAGGGGCTTATCGCCATTTGGATGCTGCTCCACAAACGCTAACGGCGAAAGCTCACCGCCCAGCTTACGGTTCTGACGGTGACTATTTCAGCAAGCCCAATGTGGAAGATATCTACGAAAAGGTCTACAGCATTATGCACGAAGCGGATCCACAGCGCTGGCCTTAATTTTTTGGTCGCATTAAGCCTTCTTGCGTTACACTCGCAACCAACTCGCCTTCCGTAGTAAAGATTTTCCCCCTGGTGAATCCACGTGCTCCAGAAGCAGAAGGACTATCCAGCGCGTACAACAACCATTCATCCATCCGAAACGGACGGTGAAACCACATCGCATGATCAAGGCTAGCTAATGTCAAGCTGCTAAAGTCGACAGCAAGGCCGTGAGGTAGTAATGCGGTAGTCAACAGGTTATAATCAGTAGCATAGGCCAGTACCAGATCATGTAAGCGCCGATCTTCGGGCATCTCTCCACGTGCTCGCATCCATACGTGACGTACCGGATCGTATTTTTCTTTAGCAAGTGGATTAATGAACTCTACCGGGCGGAACTCAATCGGGCGTTCCACATCCAACATGCGCTTAAGATTGGGTGGCAGAATATCACTAAACTGCTTGGCCATTCCTTTCCAACTTGGTAAGTCTTCTGGTTTGGAAACCCGTGGCATCTCCATCTGATGCTCATAGCCCTCCTGCTCTAGCTGAAAGGAGGCTGCCAAAAAGAAGATGGCTTGACCATGCTGTATGGCCTTAACCCGGCGCGTAGAAAAACTTCCGCCATTTCTCGTTCGCTCCACCTCAAAAATAATTGGAACATTGAGGTCTCCCGGAAGCAAGAAGTAGCTGTGCAAGGAATGGACAAAACGGTCCTCTGGTATAGTTTGCATGGCTGCACTAAGGGCCTGTGCCATTACCTGTCCCCCAAAAACACGGCCACTGCCAACACTGTGGCTTTGTCCACGAAAGAGGTTCACCTCCAAACGTTCCAACTGGAGTAACTCAATGAGTTCACTTACTTGCTTCATGCTGCGAAGGTAAGATTAATGCCTGCAACCCTTAAGCTTACAGCCTTAACAAGACGAGCCGGGCAATTGGTTTTGTTTACACCCAAAACACAATGGGCAGAGCCGCATCTACACGACTCTACCCATATCATTATTCTTAACCACCTTCCGGTGCAGCTATTTTATGGCAATTGTGCTACGTGCAATAATTCTCCTTCACTGGCCTCCGCTAGCGCATCCAGCAGGCGAGCAGTAAAGGCATTCAAGCTACGCGCGCTCAGCTCATTGTCATTACCTTCCGTCAAGGCATCCGTAGCATAGCTAGACAAGAGGGCAGGAAACTGGCGGTTGAGCAGATCCGGGTGACCAAATACATCAGCCCCTAGGATCTTGTTACCGCTTACCGCAATAAAGCCTATGATCTCTTCATTACTACTCAGCTTATCGCCAAAGAAGTGCTCGTAGGCAGCACGATTATTTACGAAGTCTTCGTTCGTTTCCAGGTCGGCATAAGCCTGGGTAGACCCTTCAATGCTGTACTGGGTACGAATGTCAGCCACTTGATCCCATACTGCCTGTTGGCTACCAGAAGCCACACTACGGCGCACATTACCTGAAGCTACATTGTAATAGCCTCGAAAGGCAAAAATCTTCTTATCACCTTCGTTCAAGGCTTTATCTCCTTTGTAGGTCCAGCGTCCATGCTCTACACAGAAAACAGGGATATCTTGGATGCTACGGGCTGCGATTACGGCGTCTTCCGCAATAACTCGATCTTGATTACCGCCCTGTACTACATCTCCTTCCATGAGAAAGACCGGTGCGTCGGTTTTATTCTGAACGGTCAAAGCGTTGACGGCTCCCATATCATCAAATCGGCCGTAGGGCTTCTTTTCTGACACGCGAAAACGCTCTTCCTCTATGACTTCGCTCAAAACCTTATATTGCGCCACCTTTTCCTGCTGGGCTAAAAATTCAGCGGAAGCAGTGATGGGAATCAGGCGCAGTTGATCTTTTTCCCACTGGGGTAGATCCTCAAGTTGTACTGTAAATGGGTTATCGGTGTTATCCGTCAACTCGTTCGAAGTCTCGCTGTTGTTATCACAGGCCACAAATAGAACGAGGAGGGAAAGTAATGTTAAGAAGCGCATAAGGCCATTATTTTAGGATTTACTGCTCTAGCGGCAGCGTACTGAAAGTAAAACGGAAATTGCCCCTATTTCGTTTCTCGGGGCTAGGAGTATGTTCAAAAAAATCGACGAAAGTCGCTTTAAAAAAGGTCGATCTTCGCTATATAAAGATACGAAAAAGCATGAGTAAAGCCAAGAAAGCCAGCCCTGTAGCTCAGCCATCGTCCCGCTACCGATTTTTCTGTTGGGCCGCGGCATTCCTATCTCTATCTCAGTTGGTAGTAGGCTTGGATTATATCACGCTCTGGGCCGGGGCTGAGAGCCAGCTCGTCTGGGACAGTCAAACGACCAGTCCTGCCTTTTCGCCCCTCTTAGGCATTTTGGGAAGCATCCCAATTGATTCCCAGTTTTGGTTGGTAGCCTATCGTCTACCCAGTTTCTTTTTTGCTTTACTTGGTATTGCGTTCTTCTATGTCTGGGGAGCAGCCCTGTTTGGTAAGCAAGCAGTGCAGGTGACTCTCTTGGCAGCTGCGGCTACTTTTCTCTTGCCTTTACTAGCCAAAAGCGGCGCACTAGACAGTTGGCGTTTTGGCTTAGAAATTGCTACCTGGATCGCTTTAATGCGATTTATGAAAACACCGAATCGTTCCTGGCTAATATGGGTGGCCGCTCTTGGTAGCTTGGCGGCTCTGATCGGGCAGTGGGCCACCGTCGTGATGCTCTTAATCTGGCAAGTGAGTTATTACCGTTTGGTAAATCCACAAAACGAAACACTCAAAAAGGAGCTAGCCAAACCCTTCGTTATCATCTTCCTGGTATTCGGTCTTTCGTTAGTCGCTGGCTTAATTGCCGGAGGAGGCACTTCACACCGCCCCTACTTTTACTTTGACTTCTTGCAGCTGGGGCATCTCAAATTTTTCTTCTACGGCTTGCTCGGCTTAAGCCCTTTCATCGGCTTCACGCTAGCGGGACTTAGGGACTTATTTTACAAACTTAAGCGGGGGGAAGAGTTGGCAGTCCTGATTGCTGTGGGCTTATTCGGGAGCTTGATTACCCTTTCGTTGGTCTTCCCTTTCCTCCTCATTTTCCTCACGGCTAAACAACTAGATCTCTACTTCCGCGCCGAAAATTATCCTTGGCAAAACTGGGTCAAAACAACGCAGGTGTTGCATTTGATATTAGTGTTCATCGCCGTAGTACTAGCGCTACTGGGTGGTTTTTTCCAATTCCAGACCAATGGCTTCCGCGCCCTTTTAGGTTGTAGCTTTGCCTACTGGATGTTCAGTTTTGTGGGCGTTATCGGCTTATACGGCTTCCGCCGGGACTATGTATTAGGTGGCATGACCTTAGCCGGCCTCCTAGCCTTACTATTCTTCTGGATCCAAGTCTATCCTTTCTTCCATATACAACGCAACTGGCCGGAGCGTACCGCCACTGAAATTCAAAAGCTGGAGCAAACACCTGAGGTGGTGTATATCTCCGCACAAGAAACCCTAAGTCTTCCTCTTGCCCCTTATCTTTTGCGAAATGGTATTGCTGCGCAAGTACTGGACTCCATTCCCGCTGAGACGTTTCATTTGCGCCTCATGGAACCTGCTGATAGTTTATTGCAGCCGGCTATCAAAGTCACTGGATGGAGCTGGCTGCCGCCGGGGGAAGTTTGGATTGGGGGGGAGAAATAGTTGAATTAGTTGTGTCTGCGACACTGGTTAGTTGAATTAGTTGGGGCTCCTGCGCCTATCGGCTTCGGAGGGAGTGGAGAGAGTGAAAGTGAAAAATGAAAATTAAAGTAAAAGTGAGTGGTTCAGTATTACTTTAACTGTCACGTTCATTTTAAATCAATTCTTCTTTGCCCTTCAATGGTTCAAAAACCTAGGTGCTCTTGGTGTCTTGGTGGTTAGTTAACTAGCACTACTCTATTCTATCGTACAAGCTTTTCCAATCTTCTTCCTTGATATAGTACTGCTCCACCGACCGCCCCGTCCCGACAGCCCGCAGATGATTCTTCTCCAACACACGGATAGAGCCAATGTTATCAAGTTTACATTCTCCGAAGATCAGTTGGAGTTGACGTTCTTGGAAACCAAATTTCAGTATAGCCGCTAGGGCTTCGGTGGCCAAGCCTTGCCCCCAATAAGGTTCAGCAATCCAATAGGCGACTTGGCCTTGGGTGCCATTGGGTAATGGATGAAGACCAATTTCGCCGACTAGCTCCTGTTCAGCCTGGTGGATGATTGCAAAGGAGAAACCACTCTTCTTCGCAAACCCTTGCTGCACTTTACTGAGGCGAAAGAAAGCATCTGTTTGCCGGTAGGGAAAAGGAATATTGAGTACCCGATCAGCAATCTTCCGATTATTAGCATATCGCACCAAAGCGGGGAGATCACCGTCCTCCAATACGCGTAGCTGGAGACGATTGGTGTTTAGAATGAGGAAATCAAGCATAGGCAATATTAGCTACTACTAACGTCCTCCTAAAAGAAGTACGTCACCTTGTACTTGGATGACTTCCCGCGTGCTCAGTTCCACCGTGGCAAACCATACGTACACACCCGCGCGGGCTGCCTCTCCGTTGACTCGGCCGTTCCAACCTTCTTGGGCCTGATTCAATGGAAAATCCCTATTCTCAAAGACCAGCCCACCCCAACGATCAAAGATCTGTAAATTAATAACGGAACGTACACTTCGACCATCTGATTGGAAGAAAAACTCATCATTGACACCATCCAAGTTGGGTGAAAACGCATTAGGGATGTAGAGATTATAACCAATTTCTTCAGCGATCGTTAATTCAGCAATACCCGTACAGCCGTTCTCATCCGTCACTGTGACGGAATAAACCGCCGGAGTATCCACCGTAATCAAACTACCTTCTGCTCCGTTCGACCATTGATATTGTACAAATTGGTTGAGTACTCTTAAGGATACCTCTTCCCCCAGAAAGATAGAATCAGGCCCGACAATTCTTGGGAGTGGAAGCGGTACGGAAGTCAACATTACCTCATCTTCTGCCTGACAGCCATTGTCGTCCGTGACCGTCAACATATACGCACCGGCGGAGTCGACCACAATTTCAGCAGTTTCTTCCCCCGTGCTCCACTCATAATTAGCAAAGCCTGGAGGACCTTCAACCATAATGCTATCCCCCTGACAAATAGCAGGCGGAGCAGTTAGCGCAAGTTCTGGTAGCGGATAAGCAATTACTTCTGCCGTAGCTATTTCCTGGCAGCCTTCATCATCGGTAATGACGACCTGGTATACAATTGAACCAACAAAGGAAGCGGGAATTGTGGCAATAGTGCCACTACCCGTCGTATTACTTAAGAAAGCCGTGCCGCCATTAGTACCGGACCACTCATAAGTAGCATTGTTAGCATTGGGTGCGTTGACTACCAGACTAATCGTTTGCGCCTGGCCGGTGCAGAAGTCAAAAAAATCTTGATTAATGACTGTTCCAAAGGGAGGGCAAGAGTAAGTGCAGGTGCCATCATCCACATTAGCGGCTGGATCATAATTATCCGCTAGCGGATCCGTACAACCGCAAACGACTGGATTGGGAAAAATGAACGAAATATCCGCTGCCACACCACTATCTGAACCTGCGTGATCCGAAATACACAGTACGGCGGAAATCTCTTCTCCCGGAGCAAAAGTGTCCCATAAATCGGCAAAGCTATTGATACCCGGAGTTCCTAGGTTACAGTCATCGTCAGCTGTGATGCCATAGTCACCACCATTGATGCTCATGCCATTTTCCGGGTCAGCGGCACCTCCATCGGTGAAGGTATAGGTAGCCGGGTTATTAGACGTTCCTAAATCACCACTATCACCGCAAGGGCAATCTCCATCACAGCTACCAATGACACCGGGGCGCTGGACAATATTGAGGTAATTACCATTGGCAAAAATCCAGATACCGAGATCCCCTTGCCAGGTGTGGTATAAATCCATAGAAATCCCAGATGGCAAACCCGTTTCTGCAGGATCAAAAGTCAGGGTAACACAGTAGGCGTTGTCAATATTACCATCAACGGGAATACTGACATCAGGCAAGGCGATGGTTGGATTAGTACACTGTGACCACAATGGAGGATGAGAAATGAAGACCAATACGGTCAGAAGGACAGCTACGAGCAGGCTATGCCGTACGGAATACAGGGAAGCGCAATGCATGAGGTTAGGGGTTATTTAACAAAACAGCTTAATAGGGTAAACACAGCATCAAGAGGGCGCAGTGAAGGCACTAAGCTAAAGCCCTTCACTGCAACATTGTTCAATTATTCGTAGGAGAAATCGGCCAGATTGACCACAAAACCGCGAATCTTATACCGACTCGCCAAATCTTGTTGGTAACGCTGGGCGGATTTCAAATCTTCAAAGGGGCCAAGAACGACTTTGTAGCGGTTTGTTCCACTTTCGCCCGGCTCAATACTCACCAGCACATTTTCAAACCACTTCTCTTGTAATTCAGCCACTTGCTTGAGTACGTTTTCGTAGTTACTCAAAGATGCTACCTGCACCCCAAAACCAGCCTGCTGATCAGGCTTTTCCAGGGTAATGCGGTATAAACCATAAGGTGAGAAATCATCACCTACCGGAGAAAAACGAGTCTTGGCAGGTGCAACAGTAGATGTTGTAGTACGAGGTTCCTCGCGGCGTTCGGTACGCTCCTCTCGTTCTGGTTCTGGAGTGGTTTCTACAGGGCGACGTTCGGTCAACTCCTCTTCGGGCTCACTGGCGGGGGCTGTCTCTTCGCGTGCGGGAGCAGCAATTCTACTGGTACTTGGTTGATCCATCGCTTCTGGAACGCGCTCTGGCTCGGCAGCAGCACGCACTACTTCTGGTTCTGGCGCAGCACTAGATCCTCCGCTCAATCGTTCCACCTTTACTTCCACCGGCTTCATATCAATAATATCCAAAACTTCTGCCGCACGGCGAGATAGATCTACTACACGTCCCTTGATGAATGGTCCCTTATCGATGACCTTTACATTCACCGAACGACGAGTATCCAGGCGAGTAACTCGAAGCATAGTACCGTAAGGGTAGCGCTTATGGGCACAAGTCAATTGATCTTTATCGTAGGTATCTCCGTAGGCGGTAGAGCGCCCTTGAAAACCGTCTGAATAATAAGAGGCCAGACCGTACTCTTCATCTTGTGCTTGAAGGGTGAGACTGACAAGGCTCAAACAAATAACAAGGCTAAAGGAAATGTATTTCATATGTGATTCGTATGGTATAAGGTTCTCCGTAATATCGGTCTTTTTTCGATACCGGGCTTGCATATGCTTGTAACGCACGACAGTAGCGAACTATTTCGAAGCCTAATTTGTATTTTTGTGGCGTAAAAATCTAAGTACATCAAAGAGTAGCATGAGTAAACACGGAAAAGTGTTGGTAGCCATGAGTGGCGGGATCGATTCGACGGTGACGGCTATGCTCCTACACGAAGAAGGTTATGAGGTGGTGGGCATCACCATGAAGACCTGGGACTACGCCAATAGCGGCGGTTCCAAAAAGGAAACGGGTTGCTGTAGTTTGGACAGCATCAACGATGCCCGTGAGGTGGCCGTAATGATGGGCTTTCACCATTTTATCGTTGATATTCGCGAAGAGTTTGGTGACTATGTAATCGACAACTTCGTAGATGAATACCTGGCCGGGCGCACGCCTAATCCATGCGTGCTGTGCAATACCCACATTAAGTGGAATTCCCTTTTGAAACGAGCGGATGCGCTGGATTGCGAGTTTATCGCTACCGGGCATTACGCTAAGATCATGCAAGAAAATGACCGCTACTTCATCCGCAAGAGTGTGGATTTGAAGAAGGACCAGTCTTATGTACTTTGGGGGTTGAGCCAAGATTGTATGGCGCGAAGCCAGTTCCCTCTGGGTGGTATGACCAAGCCGGAGGTGCGCCAGCTGGCAGCTGATTTTGGCTACGAAGAACTGAGTAAAAAAGCAGAAAGTTTTGAAATCTGCTTTGTCCCTGATAACGACTATCGTGGTTTCCTCAAGCGGAGAGTTCCGGACTTGGAAGGCAAGGTGGCTGGTGGTGACTTTGTTAACACCGCAGGTGAAATCATTGGTAAGCATCAGGGTTATCCATTCTACACCATTGGCCAACGTAAGGGCTTGGGTATGGCTTTTGGCCAGCCGATGTTCGTAACCGAAATTCGTCCTACCACCAATACGGTAGTGTTAGGTACATCCGATGAGTTGGTACGAAATGGTATGACTGTTGGTCAATTAAACAATCAGAAATACGCCGCCATCACTCCTGATCTGGAGTTGGTAACCAAAATTCGCTACAAGGACAAGGGGGCCTTCAGTACAGTTGTGCAAGAAGGTGAGAAGGCCCAGGTCAACTTCTTAGCCAATGTCAAAGGAGTGGCACCAGGGCAATCCGCCGTATTCTACGAGGGAGAAGATGTAGTAGGAGGTGGTATCATTTACGGAGGCCATCTTTTCGGAGCCAATTAACAATCGAATATCATGACCCGCTCGCGCTCGACCTATTTTTTGGGACTGACATTGAGTTTCGTAATGCTCTTTGCACTGGCGTGCGATGAGGAAACGGCAGAACCGCGTCAGGACAAAGGCTTTGACTATTTCCCCATTGCGATTGGGCAAGAGTGGAACTACGAAATGGACAGCATAGTACTGCGACCACAGGTGGGTGGCGTACTATATGATTCTGTCCTCTTGGACGTTCGCGAGACCATCGTGGATACCGTTCGCGACCTGCAAGAGCAGTTGTGGTTCAGGGGAGAACGCTACGATCGACGTGCAGACAGTACGGAATGGCGTTTCCGGCAGACCTTCCTGCTACGAACAGATGATGGGCGCGCCCTGCGCCGCGAGGACAACCTAGAGTTTGTCAAGATGGTTTTCCCGTTGCGTGATGATCAAAACTGGGATGGCCACGCCAGCTTTAACCAGTACCGCGAAATTGAGGTGGGTGGGCAACCGATCCAAATCTTTGCCGACTGGAACTATCGCTACCGCCAAACGGAGGGCAGCGCTACCTTTGAAAATCTGGTCTTTGATGATATTGCACTCGTAGAGGGTGCGGACTACGAAAACCTACTGAATCGAAGACTTTCGCTAGAGGCCTACGCGCGCGGTGTTGGCCTGGTATACCGAGAATTGGAAGTGTTTGAAACCCAGTGCCAAGTCTGCTGTAGCGGTGACACCGGGACCTGCCTGGACTTACCCTGGACCGAAAAGGCTGAAGGTGGATTCATTATCAAACAGCGTTTGGTACAATGAGAAAAGGCCTGGTAAAAGTGGGGCGTCTGGGCAAAACGCACGGCCTGCAAGGAGAGCTTAAAGTTAGCCTAGAAGATCAATACTTCGACGAAGTCGTTGAACTCGATAGCCTGTTGGTGAATATTGGTGGACAACCTATCCCCTACTTTGTGGAAGCCTGGCGCAGCGGCGGCAATCTGGTCAAACTAGAGGAAGTGGATAGTAAAGAATCCGCAGCCTTGTTGCAGCAGAAAGACCTCATGGTACCGGAAAACCAGGTCTCAGCTGTTTCTGAAGCACCGGAAGGAATAACACCTTTCGACAGCTACATCAACTGGACCATTGAGGATGCAACTATCGGTCTTATCGGTACTATTAATAGTATTGTAGACCTCCCCCAACACTACTTGGCAGAAGTAGAACACGCAGGCAAAGTGGTGATGATCCCACTACACGAGGACCTGATCTCCACTATGGACGATAAACAGCAAAAGATTCTAATGGAATTGCCAGAAGGTTTGCTGGATCTCTAAGGCACCTACACACCAGTCCGCCCTAACTTCATCATGAAGTACGTTTCAAAGGCGGTAAAAATAAAATAGACGGCAAAGAAGGGAATAACAAAGAAGCGATCAGCGGGTTCTGCCAGTTTAATATAGGCAAAAACGATCATGATGGCTAGCATCATTTTACCAGCGGTGAACCCCAATACTGTGCTAGTGAAAGTATTCTTGTTATCGCTCTGAGCGGAGCTGCGCCCACTAAAGAACATAAGCATAGAGATAAGTACAAACCCACCTAAACTCACCCAACCCAGGATTTGATAAGGTGCCAAGGACGGTACTTGAAAGAGCCCCCAGAGAGCCGCCGCGGTGAGCAGCGTTACTGCTCCCAATTGCAGAAAAAATGTTTGATTCGTCATTGCTGGCTAAAGCAGATCTTTTAGCGAAGTGTATAAAGCTGCAAAAATGGAAAACAGCGCCAGAGCGACGGTCAGGTAAGGAGCAGTTTGAAAATATTCATCTAACCACTTACCTGCGTATACCCCGAGCAGTATAATAACGCCCATTTGGATCGCCATCCCAGAGTACTTCATATAATTTGGTACGCTCTGGCGCTGCTTATTATTTTGATCATTTGGCTTGCTCACGCACCGCACCTGTTTTCTCAGAAGCGCCTGATGCAGGCTTAGCCTTGGCTGCGGCTGGTTTTGCCGGTCCACGCATGGTGATTGTACCATCGATAGTACCACCTGGTTGTACAATCAACTTCTCAACGGAGACATCCCCTTTAATGATGGCTGTTTCCCGAACGTTGAGTAGCTCTTTGACGTCAATAGCGCCTTCGAACTTACCTTCTACTACTGCGTTGACACAGCGAATCTCACCTTCCACTTGTCCGGTGGGACCAATAATCACTTTAGCATCGCAAAATAGTTTCCCCTTAATGGAGCCGTCAACACGGATATCACTATCTGCCTTGATGGTTCCTTCGATACTGGTACCCTGAACAATGCTATTAAGAGAGTGACCTCCACCAGAGGTCGTAGAGGGAGATGACTTCATACCAGATTCTTTTTTGCCATTGCTGTTAAACATTTGACTTAGTTTTTGAGTCGAGACTACCTTTTGAAGCTATCTAGGTAATACACGGTTTTGAAATGTAGGGTGAGTTTTCAAATCGGCACTAAGGTAGTACCTCTTTTGCAAAACGCCCCTATCTAGGCTTTAAGTATTGCGTGTGATGATTAAGGTAAGATACGGATTAGGAGGGGGAATAGACATGTAGATTTGGGAAATATGAAGGGAATATTTGGGTAAATAATAAGTGTTATTGCGTTGTTGTATTTATACAACAGGCGATTTTTCTTCCATTTTCGCCAAATTTTCTCGCCCCAAAACAAAGCTCCCGAACCTTCACAAAGAAGATTCGGGAGCCTTATTCACCAATAGCGTCAAGCGCTAATTATTGGTCTTACCGCGTTAGAAACTTGGACAGTAAACACCACGGCGAGAAGGACCACAGATTTTGTACTGCAGTGCCAATTCGAAGCTACCGTTGTAATTACTAGCCGCTCTCAGTGGAGAGATGTTGATATCGTAGCTAAAGCCTAAAGTAAAGGCATCAAAGTCGAAGCGTGTAGAAGCGATGATGGCATCGTTCAATACACCTGAATTAATCTTATTGGAAACACGCGTCCACAGACCAAACTGCCAAGACTGCGTACCTGCCTGACGACCACTACCAAGTAGGAACTTGAAGCTGGTACCAGCGTTCACCTGGAAAGATGGTCCCTGGCTCATCACAATCACACCAGGTAAGATGCCGAAGCGATTAGATACCAAGAATTCACCACCAGCATGCGCTGTGAAGCGGCTGTAGAGCAGATCTTGATCTTCACTACTGAAGGATTGATCCGCGCGGTTCAAGTGGTGGAAGGCACCACCCAAGTATAAGTTATTGTTCTTATCGAAGGTCATGAACCAAAGCAAGCCCGCTGCCAAATCGCCGAAGAGAAATTCATCGCGATCAAAGCGTGTCTCACCTGGGTCTAGGTTTGGATCAAAACCACCCTCACCGTCGTGCTGTAAGCCCCAGCGGAGGTTTAGGAAGTCCAAACTACGTTGAGCGACACCAGCCTCGGCACCTACTACCAAGTAGTGGCCATAGTTGCGGCTACCGCCCATTTTTTTACTGTACGAACCAGAAAGCTTTCCGGTCAGGGTAGCAAAATCGGCCTCACCGGCGCGATCACCCCAGAATGTCCCTCCGATACCGAAGAAGTCGTCACGGCCAACCGGAATGCGCTGATCATAGGAAACAGAGTAAGTACGGAAAGCATTAGAGCGCAATACACTCGCCCACTGGTTACGGTAGTTCGCTACCAAGCGGATGTTACAGTTCATGACACCGGTCATAGCTGGGTTCAAATTCAGCGGAGAAAGGTAGAACTGTGAGAAATGAATATCCTGTGCCTTTGCGGAAAACATGAAAGCCATCAGGAGGGTGAAAAATGCAAATTGTTTAAGTCTTTTCATAGAACCGAAGGTTTATTCCGCGTCAGATTTTCCAAAGAGTTACAATGATACACAATTGCGGCAATACTGCTGGGGTACCATTTGTTAAAAATAATTTTTCACAGTGCTGGCGACAAATCGCAAGCCTGGGTCTATGTAGTGTCTAATAGTAGCGTGAATCTCGAATAACTTAGAAGGGCCGCTCACACCTACTGTTGCTATATAGATGCGAACAATGGCTTAAACGCTGCTTTGATCACATTATTATATGGCAAACTGATTTGAGCATCTAATTGCTGACTCAAAGGTAAGGAATAAATCAGAGGGAACGAAACATCTCGAACTGCTCAATGATAGGTTCCCATTCATTTTCTTGTAGGGCTTTGATCACCGTACTAGCGCGGGAATCAATATTGATCCAACTTAGTTCCGGATGTTGCTTTTGCAAAGCGCTCAACAACTGCGTCCAATGCTCCAGATCATTTTGCCGACAGCCGGCCTGGCCAATTCGTCTTCCTTTGTGTACAACAGCGTAAGCCTGTATAGTACCTCCTTCCTGCCATTCATAAAATCGGTAATCCTCAGCTATGGCCAAAATACCGGCCCGGCCATAATCCCAACTGAAAGCAAAAGGCTGTATTTCCGCATAGGCAGACCAATTCAGTTCCCGCACTTCGGTAAGCAGTTCAGAGGAAACTGCTGCTGTTTCTGAATTATACTCATAAGCAACCAAGCGCCGATCTACCGTAAAACCTACTCGCTGATAAGCTTTGATAGCTTTATCGTTCTCAACGATGACCTCAAGGGTTAAATCCGTAAATCCAGCAGCACGCCATTTAGGTTCGGCCCAATCGTACATTCGCTGCACCAAACGTTGGCCTCGAAAAGCTGGAATGACACCAGTGCCAGCATTATAGGCCAGTTTTTTGTGGCCTTCCTCCCCTACTCCAGTCAGCATAAAAGCGACCAATTTTTCTCCTTCGAATACTCCCACAGACTGCTGTAAATCAATCCGTGCTCTGCGAATTCGTTCCTCCATTCCCTCCACACTAAAGTTGATGGGAACAAAATATCCGGCGAAGGCCGTATTGAAGGAAGCTGCCAGGTCGGCGATTGTTACATTTTCAAGATTATCGATCCTCATAACTGTTAAAATTGGGCACGGAACAAAATGAGTAAGTTTTTGGAAGTTTGGGAACATAATAAATGATTTTTCTGTTCCGTTTTATACATCCAATAACTCAGATAAACACTCATCCTTTTTTCTGCCTTCCAAAAACTGGCAGCGTTCTCGAGCTACTCACAGATATTTTTTTGCGAAAAATTAAGGGGACAGATGCAGTACATTACGTCATTATTGCTCGGTCTCGGTATCATCTGTGTAGTAGCTAATGGACTGCAAGCCGAGACCCGTCACATCCATCTCATCAAGGTTTTCGATAACGAAAACCACGATTACGTTATCCGTGAAGGATGCCGAAGCATTGGCTTTGGCATTGATCAAGAAGTTAATCTCCTAGCGGCCAACCTGGGCATCCTAAGTGTAATCGAGTATGATCTTACCGGTCCTAACTTTTCGCTCCGGCGACTGGATCAGGTTTTGGATTACGAAATGGCCTACCAGGAAAGGGATATTGTCATCTTTGCGTACGTTGGACATGGTTTCCGTGATCCGGGCTCACCCAGCCCCTACCCCAACCTTTATTTCCGAACGTACGATCAATCAGTCAACTTTGCCGAAATCCAGGAGCGCATCCAGGAAAAGAATCCTAGCCTTCTCATTAATATAGTAGTGGCGTGTAATGTAACCGTTACGGACTACAGTGTTCCACCACCCTACCAATCCACGAATGCTGCGCCAGAAGTAGTAACGCTCCCTAAGAGTGGCCGCTCCGGCAGAATCTATCAGGGTTT
This sequence comes from Bacteroidota bacterium, assembly GCA_039816955.1. Taxonomy (GTDB): domain Bacteria; phylum Bacteroidota; class Bacteroidia; order Chitinophagales; family Saprospiraceae; genus Lewinella. The sequence continues at coordinate 10,771 of JBCBWU010000079.1, read as the reverse complement.
ATTTGCGGATGAGCCAGGGGTTTCAAAAGTGGTTAATCTCTTTAGCGCCGAAAAAGAGTACTACACCTTTATCTCTAACGATGGCGGCATTTTCTTTAACGAGATTTTGTATACCTTTCAAGAAGTATTAGGCGGCCAACCATTTAACAATTGGAGTGATATCTGTGCAACCATCGCTCGCCGGACCATAGCTCGTTCCGAGCGTAAAGGCATGCAACAGCGTCCATTGTGTGAGTACTCCATCCGCTTGCGCCCGGTTACCGTACCTGCTGGTCGTTCCCGTAGCCTTTTTGAACCATCCGCTTGCGAATTAGCAGCACGAGACTTAAGGCGAAGCCAAAAAGAACAACTCCGACAACTCCGGCGTCTGCACCGTGGTAATATGAAACAAGCCAGGCGCAGTGGCAACAGCCGGGAAGGCCGAAGACTACTGGCACAAGAACAGCGGGTAGAGTACGAAAGCCGCAAGCTGCGCCACGAAAAGGAATACCAACGGCATCTACAGCAGTGCCGCTGATCAAATTCAACAATCTAAACCATCAAACGCTAAATAGCAAACATACACCAGCCCTGGCTGGATTCGCGATAAACACAATTCCAGTACATGAAAACCAACATCATCATTCTGCTCTGTTTACTGGCTACTAGTCTTTTGGCACAACCAGAGGCCGTGGAAACTACCACCGTAAACACTCCACCAACCGCAACAACGGCCGAGGGCGTTAATTTGCCCCCAGTTAGTACGGATCTGGTACCCACAAAATCGTCTCAGGAAGTTTGGCTTTCCCTAGGCGTATTATTATTTGGCATGGTTGTCGTGTTGGCCCAGGCCTTCATCATCAACCGTCGGGAGGAACCACTTAGTCAATCCCTCAAGTACCTCAGTGTATCGCTGATTATTGTTGGATCGCTATTCCTGGTAACGGCGGGCTACGGCAATAGCCAGATCGCCCCAATTATAGGTTTACTAGGTACCGTAGCGGGTTATTTGCTCGGGCGTACGCAGTCGCCCCAGGCACCACTCAAATAGACGTGATAGAGAGCAAGACAGTATTCAAACACACAAGACACATACTACTCAGAAAGCCGCACACTAGTTCAAGAAACCATTGGGCGGAAACAATGGTAAACACAAGCAGATAATCGGCAAGCAAATTGTGCCGATTACTACTCGGTCATGGATCAGGCCCCAAAACATTTGGCTGACCAGCATTGTTTCTTTTTCCCCTAACTATGCCCACAAGGAGGTGGTCTGAGACGAAGTCTCACCACGGAGGCCGGGCAAGTGCTGATACAAAGTCAATTTGGGGATCCCAAATCACTTTGTCGTCAGTATAATTGCCCAAAAACGAAGAAACTCAGGCACAGCAGATGAAAAGGAGGTTCGCGCTATTATTAGGAACATTGGCTTTTTGGGTCCTTGGGTTTGGGCAGGTTGCCCAGCAACCCCAGCGTATGCTGTATTTCCCCGATACTGGCCGCTCATTTTCTGCCCTGGACCCCGGGCAGGAGTTGCTACAGCGTAATTTATTGATCAGTAATCAGGCTTCTGGCTACGGCGTTTCCTTCGCCTTAAGCTTTGATAAGGACAGCTGGAACGGCTTTGCCTTGGGCCCTCGCTATTCCTCTATCTTCAGTCTGAATGGCCAAGAAGGTTGCTTCATCCGCATCCGTACCCAATTGAGTGCAGACAAACCCGTCACTGAGCTCGTCTATTTCCTCATTCGTGGCAAATGCTACAGCGTATACTGGAATACGGAAACCAAACGCTGGGACTTGGTGGAGAATGCTTGTCGGGCGTATTGATGGGAATGATCTTTGGTTGGACGCGATGAATCGCGTCCCTACAGTACTTTCACTTTAATTGTCACTGTCACTATAAGTTTTACGCAAATACATGCTGCTCCCGAAAGGTAGACGGTGTCATGCCCGCTTGCTTCTTGAAGAACCGGCTGAAATAGGCCGGATCATCAAAGCCCAGGTCGTAAGCAATTTCCTGCGTTTGCTTATCCGTAAAGAGGATCAAACGTTTCGCCTCCAAGAACACCCGGTCTTGAATAATCTGCTGCGGCGATTGCTGGTTGTAAGTAGCAAATAGATTGGACAAAGTCTTGGGCGATTTGTGCAGCATCTCCGCATAGTCTTTCACCTTGCGTTTAGTACGAAAGTGCACATCTACCAGCACATTGAACTGGCGAATGGTATCAATTTGAGCATCGTTCAAGCTCTTGACAATATGTTGCGCTTTGGCCAGACGGGTGCAGATGATAATCAGTCGCTTCAGCAACATCTGCAGCATGTCGCCCTGAATCTTGTCCACCGTGCGAAATTCTTCAATAATCACCTCCAGCAGCAACTCAAATTTCCGCTCCTGCCCTTCTGGAATATTGATAATGGGGAGATCTTGCGTGCCAAAAAAGAGAATCCCGTTACACGATACTTCCTCATCGTGATCGGCAATACAGTAGAACTCACGATTAAAAAGGAAAGCGGTGAGCGGTAAGCTATCCCCGGAGAAAGTAACATGTTGGAAGTAGGTGGTTGTCAGTAGTTGGTTCGGTTCGAGCGCTATCTCCAGGTCATCAATATGAATGGTGACAGCCTCGAAATTCCGATTCCATAATAACTGGATTACCCCCTGATGAATAGAGAAGGAAGACTTATCCCTTTGTATATCGTCGGTGTAACCAAAAATGGAGCCGAGCTTGCGATCAATAAACTCGTATTTCATACCGGTGATCGTTGGTCTTTATCCTGCACTAGCTTGAAGATATTCAAACTTTCCTTTTGCAGAAAAACATGCTAGAAGTTCTTCTTGAATGAAACACCAACCCGGCTCCGAGGTTGAACCTTAAGCAGTCCGAAATGCGGAACTGTCGTAATCAAAACGACTGAGCTTGTATTGGGCGATTTGAAAAATCATCGAAACCCACACTACAGCTTACGGAATTTAAAGGTGTACCAACCATTGCGGGTGCGCGCCCGAACGTGTAACTTGTTTCTGGTGATCAGGTTGACACAGGTGAAATAGGCGAAAGACTCGCTTCCATTGGGTTCAAAGAAATACATATCCAGGAAGAACTCGATATCCGAATCATCGCCATCCCACTCGCGCTCAAAGAAGAGCTCCCACTGCCCGTCATAGACTACGCCTTCGCTGTAGTCATCATAAACGGCAGAGTAATCTTCGTAAAATTCAATGATATCACCGTTGAATTCGTGGAGTACATCATCGCGGAAGATTTGCCAGTCATTGCGGTAGAACGCTTTATCAAACTCCCACGCGCCAATGAGGCGATCTTCTTTTCGTTCCAGGCGAGCAAAATCAGAACAAGAAAATGCGGTGGTGACGAATACCAGGGCTAATAAAATTTGCAGTTGTTTCATGACAGTCGGCTTAAGAATTTGGGTGTGAATAACTACCTTTAAGATAGGCCTTTCAGCGGCACCCCCCTACTTGTATTTCGCAGTTTAAACACGGTTTAACGGGTCTTAAAATCTTGTTAAAATGCCCTTTACCACTGGGTTTTATCGGCCCTAAGGAGTTATCTTGAAAAGAAGAATGATTACTCCGAACCCCAACCACATGCGCACGCTCTTTACATTGCCCTTACTACTTGGCCTAAGCTTAACATTCCTTTGTAGTTGTGAAAGTGCCATTGATGACATGGCCTTTGAGCCCCAACTATCGGAAACGGAAGCTATTGCCACTTATTACGAGACTTTTCTGGAGTTGGAAACCCTCCAACGTTCCCATTTTCTAAACTATAGCCGCGCCGAACGAGCTGTTCTGAACAAGCAGGAACGCTCACAGTACAATGCCTACGAAAATGCCCTTTGGCAGGAAGCTAAACGGCAAGTCGAAACCGACCAGCCTTACGACCGAGAAGAATGGCTGGCCTATAAGGAGCGCCTCACTGAACAGTTTTTCACCGAAGACATTGCGGCTTACCGCGAACAACGCCGCCGCTGGACCCAGCAATACATGCTCCTGCGCGATGACCTCACCACGATTATCAATGAGGAACTGGCCTACTACTACCCCCATCTAGCCGGCAAGCCCATCTACAGTGTGCACAACTGGTTAAAAAAGGAGAATCTCCTGCCAACAGAATAGCAGTACACAACAGATTCTGTACCTTTTACTCCAAAATGAGAGCTGCCGTCTGCCTGCTGTTTCTTTCCTTCCTGCTCGTGGCCTGTGGTGGCCAAAGCTCGCCTGCTGCTGATAGTGCACCGCCAGAGCAAGACGTGCCGCCCCCCATCAAAGAAGATGACCTGCTGATGCAACTCTCTGCCTACCTCAGCACTGATACCAGCCGAGCAGCTCGTGAGCAAAACGATATTATTGACTACGCCATTGACAACCTCCTCCCACTAGAAGCCACAAATTCCGGCCTCTTTTACCAAGTACTATCCGAAGGAGATGGCGAGCCCATTGCTTGGGGCGACTTTCTATCCGCTCACTATAAAGGCTATCTACTCGACGGAAAGGTGTTTGCCGATTCCCGCGCGCAAGACCGCACGCTTGAGTTCTACGTAGGCAATATGATCGATGCCTGGAATGAAGGCCTACAACTGATAAATGTTGGTGGACGTATTCAACTGCTAGTACCTAGCCAGCTGGGCTACGGGGAAGACGGACTGATGAGTAGCTTTGGGCGGACAATTGTTCCGCCGCATCAGATTTTAGTCTTTGAAGTGGAGGTATTGGAGAAGCAGGAACGGCAGTAAGACACAAGCACATTGGGGTAGAAGAGTTCTCGGACATCTTGAAGCTGTCCGAGAACTGTTATATCCAAAAAGCTTATCAACTACCCCGCCTTTACCTGCTGGAAAAAGCGTGTAATTTCCGCAAACTTTTCTGTTTCCTTGGGGATAAAGATGCGACCGTTACCCGTCAAGAAATTATAATTGCGGCTCGTTATACGGATGCCGCTAGATTTGAAATCAATTTTGGAAATATTGCTAAACGCAATCGTCTGATCCATCTTACCGCCATAGCGTGCGCCCTTGCTAACTGCCCTACGATTTCCCATATTTAGTTGATCATAGTTCATGGTTTTGCTAACGGAACCTTCCGTTACCACAAAACAGGTAGCGGCAGCCAGGTTGCGCTCTTGCATCATGCGTATACCCAAAATCATGGCGATTAATAAGATCGGCATAAAAGGTCCGTTAGAGGCTAAAACGCGTAGAACATCCCCACCGGTAGATAGACTCAAGAACACCATGAGACCAATGAAAGCGGCAAGAATAATGGCGAAGACACGCAGGGAATTACGCAGGGCGTAACTGGCATAACCTGCCGGTTGGATACGATACATCATCGTTGAGTAGTTTGGCGTGATAAATGTAGCAAATTATCCATTGCTCAGAACGTAAAAAAACATCCCGGAGCGTGCCTATTCGCACGTCCGGGATGCCAAGCTATGGTGTGAATAACGAGAACCATTCCGTATCATTCACATCGTACACACCATGTCAACCTCAACATTATTACATTATTGTTTTATGACTTTCTTCATGGCCATGCGGCCATCTGCAGTGGAGATGCGTAACATATACAGGCCATTTGGCAACTGGCTGATATCCAGATCTCCTCTGTTCTCCGGTGCCGGCTGTGAGAGCACTAAGCGACCACTGCTATCAAACAATTGTACCCGTAGGATCTCTGCGCTTTGATCAGACCATTCTAAACGGATTTGGTCGTGCGCAGGGTTGGGGTAGAGTTTGAGTGGGAAGGCTTCCTCTGCTATGTCATCCGCATTCACAACGAATTCAAGACACACATCATCAATTGCTACGTATGCGCCTGGAAGTACACCATCCGTACGCGTAAAGAATATGGCATTGATACCCGCTATCGGGAAATCTGGATGATGCGTATCAAAAATATAACTTACCGTTTGGAAGTTATTGTCACAATCCGTGCTAATAGCGTGGGTGGCAAACTCCCAACTATTCATTGGGAATAGGTTATCATTGATAGGTGTGGTCCCATCTACTAATGGTCCTCCCGCACCGATGGAACCATTCGCTACGTAAATACTCATGGATGCAGGACCAGATGAAGTAAACAAGCAGGCTGTTTTGAAAGTCAGCTGATACTCTCCTGTATTTGGAAGAATAATACCATTAAGTTCATTCATTACACCCTCACGAAAAGTTGAACCTCCCTGAATACGTGACCAAAAACCCGCAAAGTTATTCTGAGTGAGAGGTGAAGGTACTGCCAATACAGGTGGAGGTGTATCTGTGGTAGTATTGTAGAAGTCACCCGTGCTAAAACCTGCTGTATTCCAGATACCTCCCCAACCAGTTGCATTACTGATATCTTCATCCAAACTGCTAGGAGTACCATCTTCAAAATCACCGTTTTGCACCCATTGATCTTCACAGGTAAATACGGATTCACCAATCCAACGCAAACACAAGTCATCCACCGCTAAAAACGTACCCGAGCCAGAACCATCTTCCCGTGTCAGGAAAATGTGATTAATTCCACCAGCAGGGAAGCTTACATCCTGGGTATCAAAGGTGTAAGTGATAGTTGTGAAATTATTATCACAATTATCAGTCGACATTGCATAAGTGCCAATCGTATATGCATCTGGGAACAGTGCCGCGTTTACGGGTGTAGAAGCATCCACCAATGGTCCACCAGTACCGATGCTACCCGTAGTGCCATAAATTGCTAAGGCTGGATCATTGAATGGCTCAAACAAACAAGCCACTTTCAGCGTCAATTGGTACACACCCGAGTTTTGATTGATCGTCGTCGTCAACTCGTTCATGATTCCTTCTCGGAATGGATTACCTCCTTGATTGCGACACCAAAAAGCACCAAAATTGTTTTGACTCACTGGTGTTGGGGTACCAAGTGGTGTTACAGCTGTCGTGGTGTTAAAGAAGTCACCAGTACTAAAGCCCGGTGTACTCCAGATTCCACCCCAGTTAGTAGCGTTGGTGATGTCTTCATCACCCGTAGTTGGGGTACCCATTTCAAAATCGCCGTTCTGCACGAGGTTTTCTTCACACTCAAAGACCGATTCACGGATCCAGCGTAGACAAACATCATCTACCGCCAGGAACGTACCCGAACCAGAACCATCTGCTCTCGTCAGGAAGATATGGTCAATGCCTCCCGCTGGGAAACTTGCAGTTTGAGTATCAAAAGTGAAGGTGAGCGTCGTGAAATTATTGTCGCAACTATCTGTAATGAGATACGCTCCAATCGTGTACACGTCGGGGAACAAGGCTGAATTAACCGGCGTACTAGCATCGACTAGGGGTCCACCGGTGCCCAGTGCGCCAGAGGTACCATAGACGACCAAGGCTGGATCATTAAACGGTTCGAAAAGGCAAGCTACTTTTAATGTCAACTCATATACACCTGAGTTTTGATTTATAGTGCTCACCAACTCGTTCATGATTCCTTCTCGGAATGGGTTACCTCCTTGATTACGGCACCAAAAGGCACCAAAATTGCCTTGGCTAGCAGGTGCAGGAACGTTTAAACTTCCCGGTGGCAAGGCAGTGGTCGTATTATAGAAGTCAGCCGTGCTGAAGCCAGGTGTACTCCAGATGCCACCCCAGTTGGTGGCATTACTAATGTCTTCATCACCAGTGGTTGGGGTACCCGTTTCGAAATCACCATTTTGCACCAAGTTACCTTCACATAGGAAGGGGGAGTTCCGTACCCAACGCAAGCAAACATCGTCGACCGCCAAGAATGTACCCGAACCCATTCCATCAGCCCGTGTCAGGAAGATGTGGTCAAATCCCGTAGCGGGGAAACCTACCCCGGCCTGCGTATCAAAAGTGAAAGTGATCGTAGTATAGTTGTTGTCACAGTTATCCGGAATAGGATGAATGCCAATGGTGTAGACGTCAGAGAAGAGCGCGGTGTTCACGGGGGTTGTAGCATCTACCAATGGTCCTCCGGTACCTAGTGTACCAGTTGTACCGTAAATGGCCAAGGAAGGATTATTGAAAGGCTCAAATAAGCAAGCTACTTTCAAAGTCAGTTCGTATACTCCAGTGTTCTGGCCCACGGGTGCTGATAGTTCATTCATAATCCCTTCCCGGAAGGGATTACCACCCTGGTTTCGGCACCAAAAAGCACCAAAATTACCCTGAGCAGATGGGGCTGGTACGCTTAAGCTAGCGGGTGGAAGCGCAGTAGTAGTATTGTAAAGGTCAGCCGTACTAAAACCGGATGTACTCCAAATACCGCCCCAATTGGTGGCGTTGGTAATATCTTCATCACCCGTTGTTGGGGTACCGGTTTCAAAATCACCGTTCTGCACCAGGTTCCCTTCACAGATGAAAGGTTCTTCACCAGGACGCAGGCAATTGGTTTCTACCTCGGCTACTTCATCACTACCAATCAAGGTCACATCAGTAGGGGAGGTATTGAAAACCGGCTCGTCGAATGGCTCACCGGGGAAATCATTCACCATCCGGAAAGTATCTAGCACAAAATCAAGGCCTTCTTCGCAGAATTCGTACTGATCAGCGACAGGGTGGCGAAACTTGCGTACAATTAAGTTAGCCGGATCACCATTATCGCCATCATAGCTAATGAAGGCACTGGAGCCCGCATTAATATTGGTCATGCTTTGGGGGTAGTAGAAGGTCCGCAAGGCATTGGTAAAGAAGGGATCCTGTGCACCAGTGGTATTTAGCGTTTCCGATAAAGTTGGCTCCAGGTAGTTGACACCAAACTGCTGGGTCGTCATATCATAATCCACGATAAAAGCGGGCTGACCAAGTGATGGTGGGTTCGTTGCCCAGCCAAAGTCCCGTCCACGACCCTGAATCAGGAGTTTGTCCTGGAAAGGTGCTTTGACCAGCGCGTAGCCGTACTTATCCAGTTCGCCATTGGCAGTATAAGACTCCAGCGATTTGGTATAGTTCACTGCTCCACTAGCAGCATCATAAACCATAAGACCCAAGTGGTGCGTAACGGAGATATTGGTGAGCAAATAAATTTCCTGATTGGCCTGATCGTAATAGGCACTAGCGCCGTTGTCAATAGCATTGCCAGTAAAGGAGCTACTATCCCAGATAATGGCGCCACTGGGATCTAACATTAAAGCCAACATAGCTTGGCGCTGCTGGCCAATGAGGGTCAATCCATTTTTACCACCAGTAATGAAGTACCCCTGATCCGTTGGAATAACGTGGGAGGCACCGTCGTAGTCAATAGTGTAACCACTACCGAGCGGAGAGTCAAAATACGTTTCCCAAGTGATATTTAGGTTCTGGTCCAGTTTCAGGCAGAAACCCTTTTTATCAGCAAAACGTAAGGTACTACCCGCCAAGTCCTCGTGGGTCATGCCCACCAGTACGAAGCCTTCGTCTGCGGCATTGGGAGTAGACTGGATATTCAAGCCCATGCTTGAGGTAGCGGAACTTTCCTGATCGTAGAGTTTACTGTCAATCTGGGCGCCCGTTTCATCAATGGTCATCAACAGGGTTTGGCGTACGCCGTTGACTTCCGCAAAGCCGGTCACTGCGTAGCCGGAACCAGCAGCAGTTTGATAACTGGCGATGCTCATCCCCCAGGCTTGCTGGCCCGGATGATAATTTTCATCAAAGACAACCGTACCGGTTTGATCTTCAATCCGAATGACGTTGATCTGGTGTTGGCCCGTTGCTTGATTGATTACAGTTCCAGCCAGAACCAAATCCTCAGACCCATCTTGGGCGGTAGTAATGGAATAATCTTGGTAAGTGTGGTTGGCCTTCATGAAGGTCTTTTCCCAAACGGATTGGGCGTGGGAAAAGCTGTAGATAGTTAAGAAGCTCAATATGAGCACGAAGTTCTGTTTCCATTTCATAAGTAACAGGGTTTATGCTTTTGTAAAATGAGTTGGAGAGGCTTCCAACTGGATACTCGAGACTTATCAGGGTTCGAGTTTAAAGTTGGAGCGCCGCGCTTATCCTCTCATTGCTACCGCAAAAAGAATCTTACCCTGTAGGAGCAAAAAAATTAGGAAGACTGAGTATTTTTGTCTGAGAAAGCGCTCCTTCTCGGAGGGTGTAAGTGGCCTTCAAATTATTGATCATTAAGCATTTGCGCCAAGCTAAATCCAAATTCCAACGCATAAAATCCCCAATTACTATGCGATCTTTATTTTTTCTATTCCTGGCTACCTTAATTCTCTCTTTTGCCGCATGTAGTGGTGATGATGACATGATGCCCGCTAACGATCTTGAAGGCACATGGGAGGCCATTTCCTTCGAATCAGAGACCGAAACAAACACGGATTTCAACGGAATGATGACCAGCTCTACGGCCCAAATCGTTGGCTCCAACCTCAACTATCAGGTCACCTTTAATGCAACCACCTTTACCACTCAAGGGGATTATGATTTAGCCATCACTACTACTGTACCTCCAAATCCACCTTTTGAGAGTAGTAGTAGCTTAACTGATGTACAAGGTGCTGGCACCTATGATATTGATGGAAATCAAGTTACTATAAGTGGTGCTTTCTTTGCGGTAGAAATAAACGGTTCGCCCATTGATTTATCCAATGAAGAACAGACCGCTACGTACGAAATCAATGCGAATGGTGAACTGGTTTTCACCCAAGATGAAGCGTTTACCAACGAACAATCGGGAACTACTTCCACAACTATTATCCGCTCTACATCCGTTTGGCGCAGGCTCTAAAATCAGTTTCTGAATCACTCACATCTTATTCTGGCGCTAACGCCCCGATGCCTACGAGGTCAATCGGGGCGTTACTGTTTTCTT
>JBCBWU010000078.1:0-29683 GCA_039816955.1 Bacteroidota bacterium | reverse complement strand
GATTGAGTTGTTGTAAGGAATGGGAGTGATCTAATACAAATAAACTTCTTCCATGACTGCCTGCTACTAAGGATTGATCCCTGGGATGAATGGCCAGGTCGTATACCGAAACGGTAGGCATGCCATTCATGAGCCTGTTCCAGTTGTTACCACGATCAACTGAATACCAAACTCCCGTTTCTGTTCCAATGTACAATAGGTCTGCATTCAGATGATCCTCGCGTATAACTCGTACTACTTCTGTTTGCGACAAATTAGCGACGATGGATTTCCAGGTTTGACCATAGTCTTCCGTAACAAAAATGTAAGGCGCATTATGATCACTTCGGTGGCCATCTTTGGTCAGATAGGCCCTGCTGTTTTGGTGTGCGGATGCTTCTATTCTACTGATCCATAAGCCTTCACCTTCAGCGATGTTAGTCGTTATGTTCTTCCAGTTTTTGCCGCCATCGCTGGTCACATGTACCTGGCCGTCATCGGTTCCGGCCCACATGGTGTTCTCATCATCAGGTGATATGGATAGGGTAGTGATGGTGCAGTGCATCTCCGCCCCACTATTATCTGGGGTAAGTCCTCCGCTTGCTCGATACTGGGTTTTCAAAGGATCATTAGTGGTAAGGTCTGGACTAATAATCTGCCACGATGTTCCCTGATCTACCGATTTAAAGACATGATTACCGGCGTAATAGATATTCTTGCTTTCCACCATCTTGAAGGGTGAGGCCCAGTTAAACCGCAGGTATCCACCCGGCTTATCCGTTGGCGGATCATAATAATCGCTATAGTTAGAGATATTAAGAATGCTTGGGCTAATGCCTTTGATTCGATGGGTGACGGGGTCATATAGGTTCAAACTGCCATTTTCCGCAGAAGTATAAACCGTTCGTGGATCATCCGGATCAGTGGCGGTGTATTGCCCATCCCCCCAGTGTACTTTCCAGTTGGAGTCATTGAGTATGCCCCGCGTGTCGCGGGTGAAGCTTTCAGTGGCATAAAAGCCATTGTCCTGCAAGCCACCGTAGATGGTGAAGGGATCTTGATGGTCAAGACCAATACGATAAAACTGGGCAATAGGAAGATTATCGAATAACTGGAATTTATGGCCATGATCGTGGGTTAAAGAAATTCCCTTGTCTGCTCCTAAGTAATACCGATCTGCGTCGGTGGGGTCCAGCCACATGGCGTGAAAATCACCGTGCACTTCCTGATCTCGGCTACCATTTCGAAGCGTTTTACCGCCATCCTCGGAAACCATAAAGCGGGTTGTCAAAACGTAGACTCTACTGTCATCATTAGGGTTTATACGCACTTGACTGTAGTAGAAGGGGCGGTTGTTGTAGGTGTTCACATAAGTCCAATTTTCTCCTCCATTTTCCGACCGGTATAGTCCGCTACCCAGTTTTGCCAGGGTGTCAGACTTCTCTGCTTCAACCAACGCCATCAGTATGTTGGGGTCCTTGCGGTAAATCGCAAGGCCTATTCTTCCGGTTGGCCCCTGGGGTAGTCCATTCGTTAGTTGGGTCCAGGTCCTTCCGCCATCCGTTGTTTTGAAAACCCCTCCGTTTTCTCCGCCGCTTTCAAAATGCCAAGGCTTTCTGAGCCGCTCGTAGAAAGCAGCGTACATGACATCAGCGTTATTCGGATCTATGAGTAAATCGGTACAACCTGTTTTACCATCATTGGGCAGACCATTGGTCAGCTTTTCCCAGTTTTTTCCACCGTCTTCTGTTTTAAAAAGACCTCTTTCTCCGCTGGTTCCCCAGAGGTGCCCTACGGCACAAACACATACACTTTGTGGTTGATCAGGAATGGTGATGATACGAGCTATCTGGTGCGTGCTCCTTAGGCCTACATTTTCGAAGGTTTCGCCGCCGTCTGTAGATCTGAATACCCCATCTCCCCAGGAAACACTATTGCGGTTATTGGCTTCACCAGTACCTATCCAAATGATCGATGGATCTTGCTGATAAACGGCAATATCTCCGATAGAAGCGGTGGAGTAGTCATCAAAGATCGGGGTCCAGGTGGTTCCGGCATTCTCTGAGTACCACACGCCGCCTGATCCAGTTGCCATCCACACCTTTCTAAACTGTCCATCAAGGGCCTCAATATCTACAATGCGCCCACCTTGATTGGCGGGGCCTACATTGCGCCATTTTAGTCCGGATAACTCAATTTCGGCTTGTCCAAATAGTAGGAGTGGTAGGATCAAAAGAGGAAGTACAAGTCTCATAGCTAGGAAATTAGATCTAAACAATAATAGATAGAAATAATATTTTAAGCATATTAGAGTAGCTAGAAAATCACATTCGATTTACTGCCATTCGTACTTCCGTACTGGATCAAGCTGAGGAGGAGTCGTGTTCCTAGGGGTGGTATCTCCAGCGCGTCAAATTATAGAACAGGGATAGCTGTATCCGGTGCTTAGGTGTGGTGTGACCAGGCTTTGGACCCTAGTTGAGGTATGAGGAGGATGACCGAAATTCAATGGTAGGTAGACTTGAACCAAGGGGGAAATTTCCCAACGCGCTCTTAAAACATAAATACCACATACCCCAGAAAGGCCGTGCTAATGATGAATCCCAGCCACGCGAAACCATACTTCACCCCCTGAACGAGTTTGCGCTCTTTAGACATGTTTTCGAATAAGGAATACTGATCCATTACTACATACATACAGCCAAAGATCGACCAACTTGCGGCAGACGCAATATCCAACTTAATCAGGTACAACAGCCCTACGGCTACTAATTCGAAACCGACCAGTAGATTCAGGATTTCCATGGTCCGGTTCATTTTAGCATACGCACTCATCATCACAGCAAGATAAATCGGTCAGGTAGAAATTGTTTTGTTTGTATTCTTTAAGCACGTCTTCTACTAAGGCAGGAGAAACTTCTGTCCTTTTGGCAATCTCCTCCGCTACGATAGCGAATCGCTGGCGGTACTTATAGATGAAGCAAAAGAGAGCAGTTCCGTGTTTTACCTGCGGCCCAACCAGAAATAAGTTGTCCGTTTTTTGAGACTCGTCCAAGTCCGTCAGCAATGGATAATTTTCCTGAAATTCAAACAAGTCTTCCACGAGCGTTAAGCTGGTGTTAAATCCAGTGCAGTTAATCGGTTCGTCATCTGAGATAAATGTATCACCCTCATCAGTGGTGACGATGTATTTAGCGTTCTCAAATTTGACTTGCATGACCAGCGTCTCCGCAAAGTATTCAATGTTATCCGCGGCTTCTTTTATCCGATCTCGGGTAAAGGGTGAGAGCGAATAACTTGAATCACTTCTAATTAACTCCATGTAGTTATCACTATCAATTAGGGTTACTTTTTTACCGAGCTGCGCTAAACTTACGGCTGCATCAAAACCTGATTCGTAGGCACCAATGACAACACTTTCTTTTCCGAGTACATCGGCAAAGGAATCGATTTCTGAATAGTGAGTACAGTGGTGTTCTCCTCTAAAGGATTTTGTTTTTGGATATTGATATTCTCCGGCAGCCCAAATGGTAAACGTGCTACCATAGGTGCCCTTGCTCGTATGTAGAATAAAACAACCGCTTTTATCTTCTACACTTTTTACTTCTATACCCGTCTCTATGAACAGTTGAAAGTGCTTGGCCACTCCTTCTAGGTAAAGAGCATACTCAGGGCCGGTAGGGTGTTCCGTCAAAAGATCAAATGCGGGAGAGGTATCAGGGGAAACTGAATTCAAATCCGGCATTTTAAAAAAGTTACCGGTAAAAGAAGGGGATATGAAGCGGGTTTCCTTGGGCCACTTCTTAAAAGAAGCACCAATTGAGGATCGCTCAAGTATGATATAATTAATCCCGAGTTTCTGTAGCAGAATTCCCATTCCTACGCCGGCAGACCCCGCCCCAACTATGACCACATCATAATACTCATCTATAGCATGATCGGTATTACTCATAAGCTAATGCCATTGTATTCGATATTAGAATCTTCGGTTGCTACAAATGAAAAAGACAGGATTTGTTCACTCGTTTCCCGTCTAAATGCAACAAAATTGCAAAAGTAGAGAAATTAGCTTTAGCAGCGCTTGTTTTTGAGGAATATACTGGGCCAGACCAGTAAAGCAAGGGCACCTGCGCATAAGCCTACGCAAAAGGTACAAACAACGTCAATTTCTAGTTGATACTTAGTTGGTGAGCGTTCACTTCCTCTGAAAATCCAAAGGCCATTAACCCTCGTCGATATTACATTACTAAGGGAATTCAGCAAAAAGAGAGATCTTTTAGCAAAATAAAGGAGGTATAGACCGATGCTTAGATTTTTTCGCAGAATAAGGCGCGCACTCGCGGAGCAAGGCCAAATGAGAACGTATTTATTCTACGCTCTTGGAGAAGTTGTACTAATCGTCTTTGGTATCTTAATTGCCATTCAACTAAATGCTTTAAATGAGTCGAGAAAGCAGGATACGAAACGCACGCAATTAATCGAACGTCTGGATCGGCAAATAGAGATCAATCAAATTCAAGCCGAAGAAGCCATTGTGGAGCTACAAATCCAATTGGCGGATATCACCGCAGTGATGTCGTATATCGGGAAGCCGAAAGCAGCGATTGATACCGCCGCTATTGATAGTATCATGTCATCTATTATTGAAGATCATCACCTGGGGTTGGATTTGACCACTTTACAAGAAGCCCTTGATAATGGAGAAATATCCAATTTAGAAGACGAAAACCTGAGGACTTCATTGTACTCCCTGCTCAAGGCCAACGAACGGCTAGAGCAGCGGGAAGATATTGCCAATCATGATAACAACAATTTCACCATTCCCTTCATGTACAAAAAGGTCAACTCCAGGAATGCTGCGGCCCGGACCGATGAGGAATACCAGAAATACGTAGGCCCGTCTAACTTACCGCCCACAGATTATGAGGCCCTATTTGCAGACCGGGAATTTGAGAATCTAGTGGGCTCGAGGTTTTACTACGCCCGAGAGATGATGATGAACTACCAGCGTATTGCCTCTTTTCTGGTGTACTTAGATGGTGAACTGGAAAAATAGCACAGTCGCACTAAGCTATTTTGTCTTTTAGCCTGTACTGATAAGGGTTGCTGCCCGGACTCTCTTTTTTGAGCTTGGGTAATCGCTCAAATTTGCCGGTCGCCAGCATTTTTTTCTGGAAACGACTGCGGTCCAACTTTTCATCCAAGATGGTCTGATGCAGTTTGTGCAGCTGTGGCATGGTAAAATGAACTGGGAGAAGGTTAGCCGTAATGGGCTGCCTCCGAATTTCTTCTTGTAAATGCTTTCTAGCCGTTTGGACAATGGATTCGTGATCCATCCACATTTCTGGCAGATCATCCATGTCAAACCAGGCGGGTTCTCCACCTAGATCACCAGGCTCTGGGAAGGTTTTGTTGATGTCAACTAGTGCGTAATAGATCAAGGAGACAAAGCGATTATTGACCCAGTAATCTTCTTTCCACTCCAAGCCGCGTTGCTCAATGGCGGTCTTAAATTCTTGGCCAAACTGTCGTTTCCCATCTCCAGCTACGGATAAGAACTTCAAATGCTGATCCCGTAAACGGGTGCGTTCCATGAGGATTCTCTCGGCAGCTACTTCCACTGATTCATGCTTCCTGATGTACCCGCCAGAGAGCGACCATCTACCCCCTAAATTAAGGAGTAAACATTTCAATTGATCATCCTGATAGCCAATGATAACAATGTCAATTGAAAGGTTTGGTAAGAAGTGTTTTGCCCCGCTTTCCAGTATTTCCTGTACATCCATACCGCAAAATTAATAATTGTGTCGCTTTGACACAAAAGAATAGTTTATTATGTTTGTGGCAGATTGACACGAATAAAAGAGCTTATGAAAAAGTCGCTTAAAGTTGTACTGAAGGTCCTTGGGGTGCTGCTACTGTTATCGATCGTGATAGGCGTCGGAGTATTTTACTACGTAAAATCAACCCACTTCGACTTTGAAGGTGACTATCCTGAAAACAAGAACTTGCAGGAGCTCACGATAGACTCTTACACTTTTGTGGACAGAAATGGCAACGGTGAATTAGATGTTTACGAGGATGAGCGAAGAACGATAGATGAGCGCGTAGACGATGTCCTGGCGCAGATGACCATGGAAGAAAAGATCCACCTACTTAAAGGTTCGGGCATTGCTTCGGCCGCGGGCTTCAACGAGCCTGGTGAAGGCATTCCGGGCGCAGTGGGTACCATTGTTCCGACTCCGCGCTTGGGCCTACCTACGGTGTATCTCTCTGACGGGCCTGCCGGTCTGCGTATCCAACCTACCCGTGAAGGCGAAGACCGCACCTACTACTGTACGGCTTTTCCTATTGCTACCCTGCTGGCCTCTACCTGGAATGAGGAGCTGGTTTATCAAGTAGGGGAGGCAATGGGAGACGAAGCGAAGGAATACGGCTTGGACGTCATTCTAGGCCCAGGTATGAACCTACACCGTCACCCGCTTTGCGGTCGGAATTTTGAGTACTACTCAGAAGATCCGGTGCTGTCGGGGTATATCGCGGCGGCTATGGTCAATGGGATTGAGTCCAATGAGATTGGTACGTCGATCAAGCACTTTGTAGCTAATAATCAGGAAACGGATAGAGATCTAAATGATGTAATCATTAGTGAGCGCGCCATGCGCGAAATTTATCTGAAAGGATTCGAAATTGTAGTGCGCGAAGCACAGCCCTGGACGATCATGTCCTCCTACAATAAGGTCAACGGTGAGTACACATCAGAGAGTGCGTATTTGCTCACGGATGTCTTACGAGATGATTGGGGTTTTGAGGGATTGGTGATGACCGATTGGTTTGGCGGGCGTAATGCTGCTGCACAAATCAGCGCCGGTAATGACTTACTAGAACCCGGAACGAAAAAACAATGGAAGGCACTGACCGAAGCAGCAGCGGAAGGAAGCCTTTCCGAAGCTGCTATTGATCAGGCGGCTCGTCGGATTCTTACGTTGATTTTCAAGACCAGAAAGTTGCAAGACTATCAATACGGAAATGATCCTGATCTGGATGCCCACGCGGAGATTACCCGCCAATCGGCTACTGAGGGTATCACCTTACTGAAAAATGAAGACGCTCTGCCACTGGGAGCAGCGATGAATGTAGCACTTTTGGGAAGTACCTCTTACGACTTTATCGCGGGTGGCACTGGTTCAGGTGATGTTAACGAGGCCTATACGATATCATTGGAGGAAGGCCTGGCCAATGCTGGTTTTGAGATCAATGCCGAAGCAAAGGCAGTATTTGAACAATTCCGATCTGCTAATGCGGAAGCTTTTACGAAGCCCGAAGGCCTAGCTGCTGGCCTCACGCCCTACCAAGCACCAGAAATGATCTTTACCGACGAGCAATTAACCACCATCGCCGCCAGCTCTGATGTAGGAATACTCACCATTGGCCGTAATGCTGGTGAAGGTGGCGATCGAGTAGAAAAGGATGATTTCTTGCTGAGTACTAAGGAACAAGAAATGATCAAGGGTGCTACTGCGGCATTTCACGCCGCGGGTAAAAAACTGATCGTTGTTTTGAATATTGGCGGGGTCATTGAAACGGCCTCGTGGAAAGAACAACCGGATGCTATTCTACTGGCCTGGCAAGGTGGTCAAGAAGGTGGCAACTCGGTGGCGGATATCCTTAGCGGCGTAGTAAGCCCCAGCGGAAAACTGCCAATGACCTTTCCAGTCAGGCTAGCTGACCATGCTTCCCACGCTAATTTCCCGGAAGGTGGAGAAGAGCAGCTTACCATGGCGAGTATTTTGACCAGCTTAATTTTTGGCCGAAGAGACGAAAGGCCCGACGCAGAAAAGGTGGCAACGCGTGATTATACCAACTATGACGAAGGCATCTACGTAGGCTACCGTCATTTTGATAAGGCGGATCTGGAGGTTTCCTATCCATTTGGTTTTGGCCTTTCCTATACCGAATTTGAATACGCCGATTTAAGCGCCGAGCTGCAAGGTGATAGCATTTATATCAGTGCCACTATTCAAAATACCGGCGCTAGCGCTGGAAAGGAGGTTGCCCAAGTATTTGTCACCAAAAGCAATACCACCATTGACCGGCCAGATCAGGAGCTGAAGGCCTTCACCAAGACGCAGCTACTGGCACCTGCTGCTAGTGAAACGATTTCCTTATCTATTCCGGTCTCCGACCTACGTTACTGGGATGAGGATAAAGCTCAATGGAGCCTGGAAAGTGGGGCGTATGAGATTAAGCTGGGAGCTTCTTCTAGAGATATTCGGCAGATGGTTCAGGTAGAATTGTAAGGGGGGGAGCAGGCGTACGATGTAGTTTGCTGCACCTTTTTTCTCTGGGAGTTTAGGCCAATTTCCCCTCTAATTCAAAGAATACTTCGCCCGATACTCCGACGGACTGAGGCCTTCTTTCTTTTTGAACAGCCTGGAAAAGTATTGTGGATATTCAAAACCCAGCTCGTAGGCCACTTCAGCGATGCTTTTGCTGGAGTCTAGAAGGATATGTTTGGCTTCGTCAATCAGGTACAACTGCAGATGCTCGGTGGTGGTTTTGCCAGTTTCTTTTTTGAGGGTATCACTGAGGTAGCGTTGCGATACGTCCATCTTAGTGGCTATTTGCGCTATACTTGGAATACCTTTTTCTTCTAGCAGCCCTGACGTAGCGTACTGTTGTAAGTGTTGGTTAAACTGTTCCAACAGGTCGTTGGATAGTTCTTTGCGATTTAAAAACTGCCGCTCGTAAAAGCGGTTGGCGTACTTCAAGAGCGTACTCAGTTGAGAGATAATAATGTCTTTACTGAACTCATCCTGGTTATTGCGATACTCTATTTCAATGTTCTCCACAATGGATTCGATCTGCCGTTCTTCGCTTGGCGAAAGATGCAAGGCTTCGTTGGCCGAGTAGGAAAAGAATCCGTATTTCTTGATTTGTTGGGCCAGCTCAGTCCCTTTCAGAAAGTCTTCGTGGAAGTTGATCGAAAAGCCCTTTTGTTCAAAAACTACGCTGCTGTCCCATTGCAAAACTTGCCTGGGGGCAATGAAGATTAAGGCTCCGTTTGTAAAGTCATATTTCGTTCGTCCGTAGGTTAGCTTGCCCTTGACGATCTTTTTCAGGCTGATGGAGTAACAATCATTCGTGATTGGAGGAGAGGATTCTCTTACGCAAGGCAAAAGTTCTCACCTGTTTCGAATAAAACACTTAGCATCGGATGCTCCGGGCGTGGTAGCTCAAGATAATCCAGGTAAGCCGGTAGTGTTTTGAAATGCTGCATGTTAGTCGCTTAGGCCTTTTTCGATGGATAACAATTGTTGGTTGTAGCCTTCAAGTCTGGCATTGGCATTAGTATCTACCAGCAAGATAACTATCATCATGGCAATGGTGGTAGTACTGATGGCCCGCCAAGTAGGTTTGTCAACAAATAGGAACAGTAGGGCCGCAACTACAATGATCAGTGGAATGACCTTGAAAACTACCGTCTGGTATTCGGCCATAGTATGCTCAGTTCGACTAATTTCTGATTGTAGGAAAGCCGAGGCGTCACGCTCGTAAGCAGTAGGGAAAGTAGCGATCCTAGATTTATTGGAATAAACCAGACCAATTCCGATCACCAAAAGTAAAACGCTTGCTACCAGGCTAGGAATCACAAAGGCCTTGGCAAGTTCGGTTTTGCCCATTTGCCAAAAGCCCACACTGGCGAGCATGAAAAGGACGCCGAAAAAGATGAAAAATTGCGATGAAAAGACTTCGGCTTTCGCCCAATCGGTCGCGGTTTTTAATAGTTCCATGTTTGCAAGTTTAGAAACTCCACTTAGTATTGGTTGCCACTTCTGATACCTCCCAAAGCTTGCCGGCAATTGCTCGGTCTCTGGTAAAAGGTTCCATATCGCATTCACCAACTGGACCGGACCAATTCATAATCCCGGTTGGGCCATAGTAAGCCTCCTGGTTTAGGTTGCCTTCCGTGGCACACATGACCTCTGGGTAGGCCCCTTTTTCTGCTGATTGAACGATGGGTAAAAGCGATAAGATGGAAAACAATATCCGATCCCGACGACTAGCTTTGTCATTGATCAGCGAAGTTCTGGATGCGCCTGGGTGGCAGACATAAACGCTTACTTGCTTGTTGGCTCCATTGATGCGATGTTGCAATTCGTAAGCAAACATCATTTGCGCCAGTTTACTTTGGCAGTACGCGTTCATTGGGTTGTAATTCTTATCGAAGTTCATGTCCTCGAACTGAATGGTTTTCAATCCCATCTTATACCCTTCACTTCCCACCACAACTATTCGCCCGCTCGTTTCTTCTACCTTATCAAAAAGTAGATTCACCAATAGGAAATGCCCATAGTGATTGATGCCCAATTGACTTTCAAAACCATCGGGTGTGAGTTCCTGCTTGGCTATCTGCGCCACGGCTGCGTTGCAGATTAGGGCATCGACCTGGGGTGCTTTTTGGATCACCTCTGCTGCCGCATTTTGGACGGAGCTCAGCTCTGCCAAGTCCATTTTGATAAAGGAAACCTTGGCATCGGCTCCAAATTGCTGTTTCAAATCACTAATCGCTTTTTGCGACTTGCTCTCATTGCGGTTAAGCATGACTACTTCTGCCCCCTTACTCAAGAGTATCTTGCTGGCCTCAAAACCAGTACCGGCATTCGCTCCCGTTACGACGTAGGTTTTGCCACTTAAGCTTGTTATCCTTTCCGGTGTCCATCCTTGTTTACCAAAGTCTTTCGTATTCATCTTTAGTTGGTTCTTATGCTTAAAAGGAATGGTACAAAGGTGTGGTTAAAATGGGCTTACCCTCTTATACTAATTTGCGAATCTTGTATAGTTTTTGGTTGTTTCTGGGTTCAAAGTTATTCTTTTAATGAGCGTAGTCTGGAGCTCCCGAATCGGCAGTAGAGATAATGCGTAAAAGAGCTCAACTTCTAACAGCAGCAATGACAGAAAGAGGAGTAATTTACTATCAGCCTGTAGAGTGTTCAATTCACATGGAAAGATGCTCAGGCCACTTTGTTTACCTGATATGAGACTCAAAAAGATTATTCATTTGTACTGGATATCGTATTGAAATTTTAAACCAGTAAAAGATGAATAAAATGAATTTTCGATTGGCTTTAGTGCTGTTGGGTAGTATTGTTATTCAACTAAGCTCTTGCGGTAAAGACGATGATACTCCAACATTTGACATTGTAAACTACGAAAGCACCTTAGTACAACTTGACTCTTTAGACAAAGGAGGTCGTTGGTTGGCCAATGGTATCAAAGAAACCAATGAGCTTGGTAGTTTAGAAGAAAATCAAGAAGGTAACATAACTAATTTCTTAAATGACTTAGCTATCAATCCTGAAACAAGGTGTGATGAAAGTGCGAACGATGCTTTTATCGGTGATTTAATTGCAGAAGGCTATCCCCAAGAGGCAATTACTATCGTTGAGAATGCCATAGTAAGAGTTTGTTCTGACCTTAATCAACACGAAGGATACTGGGTCGGAGTTACCGAGGATCTAGGTCTACCTTTTCCAATTGTAACGATCAATGATACGCACATAGATGCCGCGACAAAGCGGGTAACGGTATATGCCCAAATGCAGGTTAATGGGCAGGTGATCAGCCCTCCGCAAGTTGAGCCCAACGAATGTACAGCACTGCCAAATGGAAGCACCGTATGTTTTCATCCCAATGCCGTTTATCTCAATGGAAGTGGTAAAGAGCTGACGCAAGGAGATGGTACTGGTGAGTGGTGGGTAAAACACTCTTGGGAATTAGACGGAGAAGGATATCAAAATTGGGAATTGCAACCCCAAGAGGATTATGGAGAAGGTCTTTGGGTAGAAGGTATTCTATTACAGGGTGGAATTACGATGAAAATTGGAGACCTTGACAATTCCCATACCGGGGAGTATAATCTCAGAGAACCACAATTAGATGATTTTCCTATTGCTTATACGGTCACCCGATACGATGCTAATGATCAGCTTCAATTTGAGAGCACATTAGAGTGTACAACCGAAAAAAGTGCTTTTGACGGTCTAGCACGTTATTGTCCAGAATAATAAAATTCAACCAGTAGGCGAACCATACCGTCTACTGGTTGAATAAAAGCTACTGCCAACCAATCAAGTTATCAAGAGCAGTCCGATCACCACCGAGAATGCGCTCGATCAGTGAAGCATCATTTTCATCTGATTGGTAGGAACTTGAAAAGGGATTCATGATTCGCTCGCCGCTTTTTCAGCTACCATTTTTGCTTTCATGCGCTTATCGTATTCCACCGCCGGGAGCATCAGGCCAATGCTACCAACTATGGTTGCTACTAACATTAATATAGCCCACATCATATTATTCGGGTATACTGCCAGTCCATCGGGCACCGTTACTTTAGTTCTTTCGCCTACATCCAATAAGGTTTCTCGCAGTTTGATCAACACATTGGTTTTCTCTAGTGCACTCTCTGATTCCAGCGTTTGGAGTTCGACCTGACTGGCCTTAAGGTTTCGGTACCAGTAGTCGATGTCTTCGTCCGGCGTTTGCCAAATAATGGAGGTATAGCCACTAGTGAGGTTGTTGGCCTCTAAGAAGTCGATGACTTTGGTCAGCTCTTTTTCCGCTAGTTCAATGGTATTGGCATCTGCAGCTCTCTTTAGATAACCGCTGACGTTTTGTTCAAACTGTACTTTTTTGGCAATTCGAAATCCGAAAATGGTGATGGAAATAAGAATCAGGATTGCGCTAATGGTGTATTTCATTTTACGGAGGGTTGTTTTTGATTATGTGCTCATAGGGCCTTCGTGTACCTTAGGTGGCTAAGGCCAACACGCTCTGATAATGCCTTTGTTGATTCCCTACTGGCACCTGGCGAAATAGGGCATAATTTGTCTAAAAGATAGGGTGTTTTTTGTTATTTGACAGGTGACCGTTTATACATCCCCGTTCAATATGCAGCACGAAAAGTATACGTACAGTCCATATCAACTTAATAGCTTAGCAAAGTGGAAGGCCTATTTGGCAATGCATGAGGAACTGCTTAGGAAACGATTTCGTGCTATAATTACAAGGTACACCAGAGAGAATTGGGTTAACCTCCCTTCAGAGGAGCAAGAAATTGTTGAACTGGAATTTTTTCACGGATCAGGAGAATTAAGTTTCTCTTTCAGTGCGAGGTCGTTGGACGGCCATGAAATAGATAAAATCTCGGATGGCCAGTTGCTAGTGCCAGAATTTGATTGGACACAGCCCCAAGGTAATGACTTTATTTATCCGGAATCTCTAGATGTATACTACGAAGAGTTTCGGGAAAATAGAGCAGAGCGCGAGAAATGGAGCTTGACTTTCGATTGGTTGATTAGAAATTGGATAGAACTGGGTGGACATAAAATTGGTATTCTTTGTGGAACCTTTCAAAATAATGCTGCCACTATCTTCAGTCTGAACCTAATTAACTGGGACGACTTCATCAATACCCCTGAAGCCCAACTAAATCAGCTTGTCAACTATCCTTTAAACAGAGACCTCACTCCTTTTGAAATTCAGTCTAGAGTACGGTTTAGCCGGTATCAGCCCTTTTTACAAAAGTTTAGATATTTTGAGAAAGACGAGGTCTTTTTCGAAATCGGCTATTATGCAAATTTGATAGGAACCCGGACTGGTGCGAAGCTCGGCTATTCCACGCTCCCATTTGATGTCAGGGTATTTCCTTACGAATACCGGAGTATGAGATTTGACCAGTATGGACACATTGCTGAAAAAGTAGATCAAATAACCAATGATGGTTTCGAAGAAAAACCAAAACCTACAGTCGGTGTAAAATTGATGGCAGAATTGGTTGAATGGGAATATGGCCCTTTTATTGGAGCGTTTGAACCAATTACAGCAGCAGCTTATGATCAGTTTCGAAACACCTTAGGTTTTGAAGTGCCAAAGCAGTACCATTGGTTTATAGAAAGGATGAATAAGGTGAAGCCGGAACGGGAAATTGCAAACTTTCGAATCACTCCTGGGCAGTGGAAAACATTTGAAGTTTTCTACGAATTTGAAGATCTGGTACATCAGTACAAGCAGTTTCATTCAGCAAAGGGTACGAAGGGCGAACTACTGCCTATCGCCCGTGATACGGAAGGAGGACACGTCTTGGTAGATGCAATTAATGGAACCGTATACTATCATCAAAACGAGTTGATCAAGACGCATTCGTCCTTTCAGGAACTCCTCACTGGATGTACAAACATTAGCTCGTACTTTAAACCTATGAGGTATCATCTGGAGAAGGATAATACTGCCATGCTTAGACAATGGCTCTCGGCGGGAGTGGATGTTAATGACGAAGCACTATTTGGTGGAAGAAAAGCATTAAGAATTACCCGAAACAGGGAAATCGTCGAGTTGTTATGTCAGCATGGTGCTGATCCCAATGACATTTTCTTGTTTAGTGAAATGGGAAGCGATTATGTTAAAATGCTAGTCCATCATGGATTGAATCTAAAAGCAAAACTAGAAGCGCAACTGTGGTTTAAAAGAGAAATCATGACCAATGATGAATACAAGGAATTTCGAGACTTGGTAGAAGAGTAAATGGTCTTAAGGCGCTAGTTCCTAATGCCATAGAGATAGAACTAAACCTTGATGTGCTAATTGATATGCTTTTTCGACTTCTGCATAGTAACTGTTCTTAAGTTCATAAGCGCTAAGTTTATCCTTGATTTTTGCCCAACCCCAATCAAGATATCGTGGTGATTCTCGCATAAAATCCACTCGTATTTTTTATCAAGGATGTAGTATTCGAAGGTGTGCATATTACCAATCAACCACTGTATTGATTCTACATTAGATTCATACAGCCAATATTTTCCATTCTCCTCTGATGCGACAAACCAGTGTTCTTTATTAGAAGGGAGTAATTCACTCAATACGTCGAAAGCATTGCCTTTCTGAAAATGAATACTATAGCTATTTGTATCCTTATATACGGTCCACCACCATATTGAGTCACTGTACTTTCTGGTGGTCAAGAATTTAGTATTGATCTTTGCCAGTACTTCCTCATGCTGGTGTAAGGAAACTTCCTTGAACAAGGTATTGGAGACTTCAGCTCCCTTTATGGTTGCTGTTATTTTTGCTCGAAGGTCTTTCACTAGGTTCTTTTTTGCAGTAGGCAACTACTAATAAATCTGTCAGTCTACGCTCGGAAGCTTGTCAGCTATGCAAAGTTGGGAGCAGTCAGTTTTCTTTAACTTCTTCCGTTAAAGCGTTCAAATAATCAACAAAGCGATTCAGGTCTTCTTTATTTTGCTTTCAAGTACAGCTATTACTAAACTGTTTGTAGACTTAGTTCCTGATCAAACTGCTCCAAAATATACTCATAAAAGACTTCCTTATTTACATCAGTAGCAATCCGTAGCTGATGACCTTTGGCATCCAGCAGCGTTTGCCCCGCGTTTGGCGGCCGATCACTCACCACCGCTCTTACCTCTTCTAGCGTAAATTGCTCAGCAAGCGCAATGTAGCTGGTGGCCAAGGTGTCCCACATGAAATATACGTAGTGGTAGCTGGGTATGGTATCGATGGTCATGGCCCAAAACTGTCCGGCTAAATTGGACAAGAGGCTTTCTGACTGTCGCGCCAGTTTCGATAGAAACGCCTTATTCACGGGGACGTTATTCGTCACGTCCAGCGGAATACAGGTCAATGGGAGTTCCATTTCAAAGAGTTCCTTGGAGTGCTTGGGGTCCCAGTAGACGTTCCATTCGGCCGTGCCATCGTGTTGGTAAGTTTGCACATTGCCCTGGGTTCTGAAGGCGCCGCCCATCCAGACAATCTCTTCAATTTTTGCCCTGATGTGTGGGGCCTTTTTGACGGCTCTTACCACGTTTGAACAAGGTCCAGTAATAAGAATAGTCACTGGCTGCTCGGCAGCGGTGAGCCGTTCAATAAGTAAGTCAACGGCTTCTGGTAAGGCATAAGGGTCAAGCTCGTACTTGATATTGATGAGCATAGGCAGAGCATTGACCACTTCGGGCCGGGCGCGCCATTCACTGGGGAAGGCATTCACACCGTGGAAATCGCTACGGCCAATGGGAATATCCGTTCTTTCGAATAACTTAAGGAGTTTGTAGACGCTTTCAATTGCGGGTTCAATAAAACAATCCGCTGGCGTAACGTTCACTCCAATCAGTTCTACGTCGTCCATCGTGTGCACCAGCATTTGCGATAGCAAATCATCAATTGCACCATCGTGCTCCATGAAGACTAACTTCTTATCGTTCATTTAATTCGTTTTTGTCAAGCGCGATCAGGCCTTGTTTTTAGTATAGATAACAGGGCTTCGTGAACCTCTTTTCAAGGAATTTTGCACTGTAGTGTGACAATTGGCAAAATGTTGCTACTAACTATAGTGTGAGGCTGGATGAGCACAACTTTGTAAGGTCTTGTTCATCCATTCCAGCCTCCCCGTATAGGGTAGAAGGTAGAGAGTAGAAGAAAATTTCAGTGTCTTTCTACTTTCTACCCTCTTCCATCTACTCATGAGCTTTAGTATTCAACGACTTAGCCGTTATATCAGCCCAAAACACACTTTAACCGTAATAAAGCCCTTCCTGGAAATGGAACTCAAAAAACAAAACTTCCTTAAGATAACCAATCAAAACAGGGGTATCATCCGAAGCCTCTGCAAGGTATATTTCGGAAGTGTAGAGGATCAAAAAGATGCTTTTCAGGATGTTATCCTTCAGCTTTGGAAGTCATTCGATTCGTTTCGGGGGGAATCCAAGATTAGCACCTGGATTTATCGGGTAAGCCTCAATACCATTCTCGCCAAAGTGCGGAAAGAGAAAAAGCAAGTGGTCGTTGAGCCGATTGACCAGCAGCACTTTCATCTCTCCACAGCAAATGCCGATGATGACGTAGAACTGCTTTCTATCATCATTCAATCCCTAAGGGACATCGATAAAGCCATCGTCATTTTGCACCTGGAGGGATATAAGAATAAAGAAATTGCTGAGATGCTAGACCTCTCACTTACCAATGTCAGCACGCGCTTTAATCGAATTAAAACCCAATTGAAAACGAAATACAATCGACAGTATCATGCATCTAAATAATCTCAAACACGCCTGGCGACAGGTGAAGTTTATGAACTCCTTAGAGCCATTAGCAGCCGATGATGTGCTGTCCATTATTGAGACTTCTGAGAACGTCAAGACACAAGTGTTTCTAATGCGTTTTGCGGTTTTCACATTAATTACCTTCTTATGCCAAGCGGGATGATGCTAACAGCTATTAACTGGAATATCGACCCGGAAATCGTATCCGTATTCGGATTCTCACTCCGGTACTATAGCCTCTTCTTTGTTGGGGGATTGATGTTGTGTATTCACGTTTTGCACGGGATATACCAAAGAGAAAACCTACCGGAAGAAGATCTGGAAAAATTATCCGTCTACGCACTGCTTGGAATTGTCATCGGAGCACGACTAGGGCATTGTTTGTTTTATGAGCCTTCCTATTATCTGGCCAATCCGTTAGAAATGATATTGCCCATTGCTTTCTTGCCAGATGGTGGTATTCAGTTCATTGGTTATCGGGGCTTGGCCAGTCACGGAGGAGCATTAGGGTTACTGATTGGCGTGTATCTCTATTCGCGCAAGACCCAGCATTCGCTCCTCAAAGTCTTTGATTTGATTGGCATTGTTGCTGCCTTAGCGTGTGGCTTTATCCGGATTGGGAATTTCATGAATTCTGAGATTATTGGCCTACCAACGGGAACGGACTGGGGAGTCATTTTTGCGCGAATCGATGACCTGCCCCGGCATCCTGCTCAACTCTACGAGGCCTTTGCCTACCTCCTGATCTTTTTGGTCATCATCGCCCTTTACAAAGCGAGGAAATACAGGCTAGCGGGTGGATTCTACTTTGGGCTGGTACTTGTACTGTGCTCTAGCGCCAGGTTCTTTATCGAGTTCGTGAAAGAAAATCAGGTTAGCTTTGAAGATCAGATGGCCTTAAATATGGGGCAATTATTGAGCCTGCCGTACATCCTTTTGGGAGTGGGGTTAATCGTGTATAGCTTTAAGAAGGAGGAAGACCTTACAACTGACCAGAGCTACAGTCACTAGTCTTCCCTAAATGCTTATTCTGTCTTAAAGTCAGGGCTTTTTATATCTTCAAAGCATGCTGGCCTTGCTATGGCCTCTGGATTGTTAAAGAAGTCATTAGCCGCCTCCATTCCACAGGGGTTGCTCCAATAGGTTGTGGGGGTATGTTTCCAACCTTTGAAGATCAGGTGCTGGCTGTTGGTCAGATTACTCCTCATGGCTTCTGCCCATTTAGGGGGGGTAACTTCATCGTATTCTCCACTGACGAGCAAGACTGGAATATCACTCTTGATCGCTTCATTTTCGATAGCTGGTACACTTTTTACACTCCAAATCTCACAGACGTCCTGTGAGAAAACGAACGGGTTTAATCCGCGCAGCTCGGGATACTTTGTCCTTTCAGCTTCGATAGTAGCTTGCGAATTGAACGGATATTCTTCTGCGCACCAGACGGAAAGTCGCATGCCTCTACCTGCGCCATTACCAGGTTCCTGAAATAGGGAGGCAAGTTCTTCTTTAACGGCGGTCAGGTCTCCGTTCAGGAGCTTATTGATTTCAAAGGGAATGTTGACTACGTCAGCTGTATACGCCAGTGAGAAAACATTGATCAAATCAGCGCCCGTCAAATAAAAGGTCTCCATTTTTCCATCCTTTGGATTTTCTACCATCACCTCAAGTGGGGAGTTGGTCTTTTCCGTGAGGTAGTCAAAGAAGCGCGATTTCAGGTTTGGAAAAGCACCATTACATTGCTCATCAGCGGCACAATCATCTAGGAGTTGCTCCACCGTCTCCAGCAAATTTTTGACACTTTCTTCGTCATAACTTACTTCCAAGGGAAGTGGTGAATCCATGACCACACTCCTGATCCGTTCCGGATAATCTCGCATCAACACCTGGGCAATTTTAGTGCTGTAGGAAATAGTGAGCAAGTTATACTGCTCAATACCCAAGACTTTGACCAGATCATTGATGTCAGCGGCTATTTCGTTCGTGTTGTAGCCGTTCAAGTCGATGCCTTGATCGGTCAAGCGGTCTCTACAGGCCTTTGCAGCTTGGGCAAACAGCTCGTCACTTTCTGCTTGGTTGAAACCTGGCAAGTTAGCTTGGTGTACGGCTAGTGACCATTCGGGACAATCCAAATGGGGTTGAGCATAAGTGGTGCCACGTTGCTCGATCAGAATGAAGTCTCGATCATCTAGATACTGGTAGTAATTCATATACTGCGCCGAAGACATCGTGCTAGCACCAGGGCCTCCCACAGTGTAGATGATCGGATCCTTTTGCGGAGCTGTACTGCGACTTTTGAAAATGTAGACCGGTAGTTTTATGGTTCTACTACTGGCTTTTTTGCGGTTCTCCAGCACTTCTAAGTACCCGAAAGTATAGACCTGATCTTTTTTGATCTTGTGGGTTGTTTTGCGAGTAACTTCAAAAGAAGGGGTGAACTCTGATGAAGTTACTTGCGTAGACTTACAAGCGAATAAAGTCAGGATGATAGTGGTAAGGTATAGATAGATTTTCATACTCTTATTGCTTGACTTTAACGGCGGTCCATACCGCTAAAAAATTTTTATCAACCGCGTGGGTAGTCCCGTGTAGAGTACCGTCCTTGTAATAGAAGGTAGTGTTGTAGGTGCCGGAGCGGTCGCCAGAAATGAGAGCGCCGTAGATGATGCCTAACTGGGTGTTGGTTTGGGCATTTCTGATCTCTACGCCTTCGCGGTAAAACTCTCCGGTAAAAGAATTGCCATCAATCTTACTAATAGTCATCATGGCAAAGTTGTCGTCCGTTTGGTCTTGTGGGCTCATGTCTAATTGCCAATGACCCACTAATACTTCTAAGTCCGTTGAGTCTGTAGTTTGGGGAATGTCACTTACGCTAAATGTGAGCAGACAGGTGCATAATACAATCAGTGATTTCATCGTGAATTTCTTTTGGTGATGCCACAAAACTAGGTCATCACCGTGCCCTAGACGCTTCAATTCGCAAAATGAAACCTACTTTCAAAGACTTTACTGCCTCAATTTGAGAATTGACACGCTCTAAGGATTGAGCTTTAGGTCGCTAGGAGAGATACCCAAGTGCTTTTTGATAGCTCTGTTAAAGGAAGACTTAGAGTTAAAGCCTGCTTCCATGGCCAGGCCCAATAAGGTATACTTCGAATTATCGGAATTCTGGAGGAGTCTTTGGAATTCCTTTACCCGGTACTCATTTACAAAGTCGTTAAACCGCTTATTGTAAACCGCACTCAAGCTTTTGGAAATCAGATATGGTTTGAGACCTAATTCCTCCGCCAAGCTCTTAACAGAAAGCTCAGGGTCTTTATAGAGCTCATCCTCTGTCATCGCATTTTGGAGCCGTTCAGCTATAGCTGCTAGTTGCTCTAACTCTTTGGGGGCAATAGTACTTTTTACAGCGATTTCTGGATCATTTCGCCGGGAAAAACCCGCTAATCCTATCCAGTAAGTTAAAACCGCCATACCGATAAAGAAGGGGTAGTAATAAAACCGGTTGAAGTAAAAATACCACTGGTTGGTTACGGATTTGAAGGCGGCTAGATCAACCAGCAGAACGATTAAGACCAAAAGGAAATAGACCAAAAAGGAAGTGATAATTCGCCCGATCCAACTTAGTTTACTGGCGGGGATTTCAAATGATTCACCGACCGCGTTTAACAGCTTTTTAGATTGATAAGCATAAAATATGATGAGAATACTAGCTACAATGTAAATGGTAGAATTATTCATCCACACTATATAAGCGTGGTAACCCAGCCAGGATAAGCTCTCCTTAGTTCCGTCCCAATACAAATTTTGCAGCCTGACAAAAACACTGATGATAACTTGCAGTACTACGGGAAGAAAATGAATCAGATCCTTC
This sequence comes from Bacteroidota bacterium, assembly GCA_039816955.1. GTDB lineage: Bacteria > Bacteroidota > Bacteroidia > Chitinophagales > Saprospiraceae > Lewinella. The sequence continues at coordinate 8,722 of JBCBWU010000078.1, read as the reverse complement.
CTGCTGAATCTGAAATTGGGCTGCGTTTGTGCTTTGGTATAAAAATAAAGAAGCGCCCCGTGGACCCAACTCAAGTCGATCATAACGTAATACCAACCATCGTAATGCCCTAAACCAAAGAGCCTTAATGTTTGCACTAAAAGACGATAGGAAAGCAGGAGTAGAATGCTTGCTAATATGCGGTTGGCCGTTTTATTACACTCAGTGGATTTGAACAGGATAACACTAAAAACGATCCCTTGGACTGCGCCAATGGTCAAAATGAGGATTACCAGAATCGAACTTATTTCCATAGTCTCTAAAGTCGGGGACAGCTATTTATTGGGAATAGGAAGCGCCTGAGAGGTCGCTCGCACCGGTTAATTGGATGGTAAGAAATTTCTACTTGATATTTCACTAATCATCCGCAAAATAAGTCTCAATTCCTCCGTAGAGTTTCACCAGATCAATTTCCTTGCTACTATCTGCAATCCAGAGTTTTCCATGATGGCCTTGAGCAATTCGTTTTTGTAACAGTAATCTCACTTGGCAATCGGTGAAAGTGTAAGAAGCTGCTAGCTTTTCCTACCCGCTGTGTTCAATCCACCTCCCAATTTGTTCAGCCCACTTTCTTTATCACCCTAAGGCGCTAAGAATCATCGCTCATTTGTACACCGCTTACGAAGTGGTTTAGCTGCGCTGCTCCTTTGGGGTGGGGCTCACCAAACGACTTCGAGCGAGTGTATACTCGAAGCGAAAGCGATTTGGATTTCCAAATCATTTCGGCTTCGGTATCTCGGATTATAACCCGATAAAAATGAAAACGATGATTGCTAGATTTTTTTCAATCACCCTACTGCTTTCTGCCTGTCTAATCTTTGCCTGTGACAAGGACGATGACCTTATTGTAGATGGCCACAATGTCGAAGAGGGTCAGGTGGATACCCTGGTCTCTTCTAGTGGTGTACTCTTCGTCAGAACACCAGAGGACTGCTTCCTAAGCTTACCCGACTGGCCTTATGCCTATCAATACGTGGAAATTGACGGACTGCGACAAGCCTATGCCGAAGCGGGCCCCGCTAATGGCGAAGTAGTGCTCTTGATTCATGGTCAACCCAGTTGGTCTTATCTATATCGAACAATGATGCCCGTTCTGGCCGACGCTGGCTACCGAGTTATTGCCATGGATCATTTGGGCATGGGACGTTCGGATAAGCCCGTTGACATTACGGATTACAGTTACGTAGGGCATAGCGACCGCATGGAGGCCTTTATTGAGCAGCTGGGATTAACGGATGTCAATTTATTTGTCCAGGACTGGGGTAGCCTTATCGGCTTAAGAGTAGCCGGGCTGAATCCAGATTGGTTTGCTAGCATCAGTGTAGGCAATGGCACCCTTCCGGTCATTCCTGCTGGTATCCAGCCGATTCCTCCTATTGAGAACCCCAATGAAGTCGAAGATCTCACTTTCCCATTTGCTGATATCCCAGCACAACAAGTTCCCTTCTATGATGGCTGCGATTTGATTGCCGAGGAAAGTTCAGGAGGCTTTGGTGCTTGGGCTACCTATTCCATGAAAGGAGCATCCTACAAAGCCTCCGAAGTAGTAGAAGCTTTAACCTGGTTCGATCTTTCCAAAGAAGTAGAAGACGCCTACGATGCGCCTTTCCCAAGCAGAGCGTATATGGCCGGCACACGGACATTCCCGGCATTGATCAATGAAGTAGGAGGAGTAAATGCTGAAGCCTGGGCCGGGCTCACGACTTACACCAAGCCATTTCTGACCATTTGGGGCGCGAATGATGCCGGTAGTTTAGGCGCTTGTGAAACACAGCAAAACCTTGTCGACAATGTGCCGGGTGCCGCTGGAAAACCTCACGTACGACTTCCCGAGGCTGGTCATTTCTTGCAAAGTGACCAAGGTGTTGAAATTGCTAATCGATTGGTTGAGTTCTATTCAACCGATTGGGACAACGTTGAAATAGGGGATTGTGAAAACTTCGACAGCCCGCTCCCGGGTCAGGAAAGAGAACAGGTGTTACTACCACCCTCAGATGTCAGAAATTTCCAATACTGTGAAGTACATCCGGTCTTTGCCTGTGGCGACGACTTGGTGACGGAAGTATATGTTTCTATATCACATAACAATTGTCCGGATTCTGATTGGTTTGAGCTCAACGCAGAGGAGCTGAAAGCCCAATTCGATATGGTAGATGTCCGTCTAAACGGACCACGCCACTTAGTGATGAATGGCTTGGCTGCCAGTGCTGGTGGTGGGACCAATGATTTCGGTAAAGTGGTGTCCTTTGGCAACATTGAAATGAGCCTTCAGGCCCAGATTCAGGGCTCCTATTTAGACGGTGATTTGTATATGGAAGTTGGGGTGGAACGTACGACTACCTACACCTACAGTGCCGGAAGCGAAGTGTACAAACTAATCAATCCACAGGGTGAGGAGTACATCATGCAATCCTACAGCCGCTTGATTGATCAAGACCAGTCGATCGACGATTTAGCCACTTTGAGTGACCGTCTCAACCTACCAGCTGGCTGGTCATTCCGGGCAGAAGTTTTGCAAGCGGATTTCCAAGTAATCACCGAAGGACTCGCCTTGGTGATCACGGATGACTTCGATAATGCTTATCAGAAAATTGTGGAGTAATCACCAGACTGATTAGGGGAGTGGTCGTGCTGAATTTGCCAGTACAGCTGCTCCCTTAACCCATTCCAGAAGCTTAATCATTAGATGGCAACACGTTAAAGGCCAGCTTTACATCAAAGGCATCAGCGATAGGGAAGCAGATTTGGAAACGCTCCACCAAACCCACATCACCAACTACAAGTTTGTTGACAAAGCCCAAGACAATACATTTTGCATCCCACTGTCCACTGTCCACTTCCCACTTTCAACTTCCCACTGTCCACTTTTTTGAGGAACTCAACTGTCCACTGTCCACTGTCCACTTTCAACTAACCACTGTCTACTCCCCACTGTCTACTTCCCCTCTTGTTCAATCCACCTGGTAATTTGTTCAACTCACCTTGTTTTCCGGGTGAGACCCTGAAATATCGGGCTTAATTGTATTGGAATTGATCAGGACAATAATGAATGAGATGTACAGTCCTGAACACGTTTCATTTTGAGTAGCGGAACAGCAGTTGGGTGCTGTCTGTTCCGCTTGCTCATTTTTGAAAAGTCTCTTTTTGGTAAGGAACGCAAAATTCGGATTTAAACTATTGATAGTTCATCTCTAGTTCCCCCCTTCTTCCCGAAGTTCACAGTATAGCATATTGAATCACCTGCTACGTATGGTATAGAAGCAGGATGAAGGCATTTGGACAGGTTATTACGGCCTTATTCTACATCAGTCGCTATGGCCGTATAGCGAGCTAGCAAGTGCTGGGCAAGTCAGGGTGTGCATCACCTTTGTTCGGGCGCTTTGGACACTTACTCTAAAGTGCAGGCTTACAGCGCAAGGCCGGCTAGGCTATATCCTTTCGAGAGGAAATACAAGACTAAAGTCACCTTAGGCCGAACCATCGAACCGTCGGATCTATTGGAGTCAACTTTTTGAATAGTAATAAAAGTGCAAGAAAATGAAAAGCATCATCAGAACTATCATCACTTTTGGCCTGCTATTGGCTACTTCCTGTCTGGCAATCGCTCAAGTTGGTATCAACTCGGATGGCGCATCACCCGACCCTTCCGCAATGCTGGATATTACGAGCTCTGAGAAGGGGATATTAATCCCAAGAATGGATAGTCTGAGTCGGCAAAATATCAGTAATCTGGCCAATGGGCTATTGGTTTTTGATACGGATTTCAATTCCTTTTGGTATCACACCAGTAGCGCTTGGCTCAACCTAAACGCGGTCCTGTCTGATTCGGATAAAGACACCAAAATCCAAGTGGAAGAAAACGTGGATGAGGATATCATCCGCTTTGACCTGAACGGAATGGAAGTCATGCGTTTAGATAATGGACGGATTGAAACTTATAATACCGGCAATTCAGTTTTCATTGGTGAAGATGCAGGGCAGAATGACAATCATAGCGATAACGTCAATGTTTTTATTGGCTATCAAGCGGGCCAAGCAAATAATAGTGGTGAACAAAATGTGTTTGTTGGTGCAGAAGCAGGTAAAGCAAATACGTGGGGCGACCAAAATGTCTTTATTGGAGAAGAAACAGGTGTGAACAACGTCTGGGGACATTTGAATACAATTATAGGCTTTAAAGCTGGGCATAACAACACATCCGGATATTGGACTACTTGTTTAGGCGCTAACGCCGGATTTCATAATACCACGGGAGATCGCAATGTGTGTATTGGTGAATCTGCAGGCTATTCTAATGAAACAAGCGATGAAAATACATTAATTGGGTCTAACGCAGGTTACAAGACAACAGGCCATCAAAATACACTAATTGGAGCGGAGGCAGGTTATTATGCAACGGGTCTGAGGAATACTTTTCTGGGGTATGGTGCCGGTTTTAATGCTACTGGAGACCGCAATGTGTTTTTGGGTTTCTATGCTGGTTATAACGAAACTGGTGACAATAAACTTTATATTTCTAATTCTAATACTTCTAACCCCTTAATCTATGGTGAGTTTAACAATCAATTATTAACGGTTAATGGTACGCTGACCGCTAAGCAGGGGGTTATATCCAGTAATAATTATGTCTTCACTGTTGAGAATACAGCTAATTTCAATACTAGCGATAACAACGGAATGCTGATCAAAGCAGGGCATGATGAGTTTAATTCCGCTCAAGAATCTTCCCTAATTCGTTTCAATACGCCCAACGGTACCAACTTAGGTAGAATACGCCAAGACAGCGGCAACGAGGTAAAGTTGATTACCTCCTCTGACCGTCGTTTAAAGGAAAACATCCTACCCACAAAATACGGTCTAGCGGATATTCTACAAATAGAAGTCAAAGATTACAATTTCATCGTGGATCCTGATGAGCACGTTAAAACTGGCTTTATCGCGCAGCAACTGCATCCCATCTTTCCTACTGCGGTAGCTGTGGGGGATGATGCTAAGACCAATCCGTGGGGCGTAGATTATGCGGGTTTAACGCCGCTTCTGGTCAAGGGAATGCAGGATCAACAACAATTGATTGACGAGCAAAGCGGGATCATCCAGCAGCAACAACAGCAGATCAACGAGCTACAAGTGCGAGTTGATAAAATCACTCAACTCGAACAACAAAATGCCGACATGAAGGCAATGCTGGAGGATATTCAGCAGCGCCTAGACCACCAGTAAATATCTCTGTTCAGTCCACCCCGCAATTTGTTCAACTCACCCTGGTTTTTGGGTGAGGGCCTGAAATTTGGGACTTACTTATACGCATTATTAGAAGCTGGGGAAAGGTTATATCAGGTAATACTTTTCATTTTTTGAGCAGCGGAACCACAGTTGGATGCTGCCTGGTTCCGCTTGCTCTTTTTTGAAAGGTTTCCCTGGTCCACAATCACAGCAATCGAGCTGTCATACCTATCAAAACCATTTTTTTGAAAGCATTAAAAGCTCATTGATAATGAAAAGTATCATCAGAACCATCATCACTTGTAGCTTACTTTTGGCTACTTCCTATTTGGCAATTGCCCAAGTGGCTATTAATACAGATGGGACCTCACCCGACTCCTCTGCTATGCTGGATGTGAGCAGTACAGATAAAGGTGTTTTAGTACCTCGTCTGAGTACTAGTGAACGCGAAGCCATAGATACACCGGCTACCGGATTATTAGTTTTTGATACCGACGAAAATTCCTTTTGGTTTTACGAAGACGAGCAATGGATAGAAATTGCGAATCATAAGTATACGAACACTGTTTCCAGTCCCGAGTATATCAGTACAATAGATGTAGGTAGTAACCTAGAGGATATGGTGCAAGTGAGTAATTATCTTTATATCATAGATGGTAATTTAGATGATTTATTTGTTTACGATATTTCCACCCCATCCGCCCCAACCTTGGCCTCTTCTCTATCCATCGCCAGTTCGCAAATACTGAAAATAGCAGTGAGCGGTGATTATGCGTATGTAGTAGGGGTTGGCACCTACGATTTTAATGTAATTGACATCAGTGATCCGACTAATATTAGTTTGGTCGGTAGCTTTGCTTTAGGAAATTATTTTGCAGCGATTACTATTGATGGGGACTACGCCTACGTCACCGACTGGAGAGAGGAAGAAATGATCGTCGTTGATATTAGCGATCCGACTAATCCCAATCAAGTAGGTGAGTTTGCCACAGGCTTTACACAGGATGGTGCCGATTTCTCCACCATCATCGATGGCGATTATCTATATCTCGGACGTAAATACGACGGAGATGGTTTTCTCACCGTCCTTGATATTAGTACCCCAGCTACTCCTACAGAAGTGACGAACTATATGGTGACGACCACTAACGTTGGGCTTTCAAAATTAATGCAAAAAGACCATTATTTGTTTGGTCAATCCGAACCCGGTACTCGAACCATCGATATTAGTACGCCTTCGTCTCCTAATCTAGTAGGGGGGCTAGCAAGTGAATCAGGAAACTTTACCATCTCCGGTGATTATCTATTCGCCGAGTTAAGTTTTAGTGAACTGCAAATAGCCGTTTACGATATCAGTTCGCCAGCCTCCGAAATTTTATTGTATACCATTGATAAAAATAGCGGTGCCATTGCCGAGGCAATGCTCGTTTATAATGGCTATCTGTTCTCCGCCGAAAATGATGGTAATCTCTATATTTATCAAGTAGCGGAGCCTTACGTTAATGCTTTGGATCAAGACGGTAGCCCAAGTACTTTTCCACTTTACGATGATCTAGGCGACCATACCGCCGCCGAAAACCTTCAACTCAGTGATCACTGGTTGTCCAACGATGGGGATGGAGAAGGCATCAGTATTTCGGACGATGGAAATACGACGCTGAGTGGTAGTCTAACCATCGGGGGAAATTATACCTTACCCAATGCCGATGGCACTGCCGACCAGTATTTAGCAACCGATGGCACTGGCACCTTGTCTTGGATAGAAAACATTGATGATCAAGTCATTGATACCTTTTACTTAGCTGATGATAGCTTAAGAATATCTTTAGAAAATGATGCCTTGGATGCTTTAGCCGTAGATCTCGGTTCCATAACACCTATCACCTTAGCCGATGCCGACGGTAATACCCAAATCCAAGTCGAAGAAAGCAGCAATGATGATATTATTCGCTTTGATTTAGGGGGGATAGAGTTTATGCGCTTAGATAGTGGGCGCATCGAAACTTACAATATGGGTAATTCTGTATTCATTGGTGAAGATGCCGGTCAGAATGATGATTATGATAATAATGTCAATGTATTTGTGGGCTATAAAGCGGGGCAGGCTAATACCTCTGGTGACCGAAATGTATTTCTGGGCGCAGAAGCCGGCGACCAAACTACCTCCGGAAAAGAAAATATTTTTATTGGTTTTAAAGCAGGTTACGATAACACGACGGGTAGCGGTAATATTTTCGTAGGGCAAAAAGCGGGCTTTAATGAAACCGGTAGTAATAAATTATATCTCGATAACTCCGATACGGCTTCTCCACTTATTTGGGGCGACTTCAATAATGACCGCCTTGTCATCAATGGTAATAGTGGTAATAATTCCAATAATCGAACCCTCTTCGTCAACGGGAGTATTGGCGCTACTTCGGCTTTTAATAACGACAGTGACCGCCGCTTAAAGAGCAATATCCAAACCATTCCGAATGCACTAGATAAAGTCGTAAAAATGCGCGGGGTGACCTACCAATGGAAAGACGGCAGAGAAGCCGGCGACCGCATGGGTTTTATCGCCCAAGAAGTGGAACCGATCCTGCCCGAAGTAGTAGATCATGAAAAGGACCATTACACTATGCAGTACGCTCCGGTTACGGCACTCTTGGTGGAAGCGATAAAAGCGCAGCAAAAACAGATCGAAAATTTGCAGGTGGAAAACGGCATTTTAAAAACACAAGTCAACAAAGTCCACCAACTCGAACAACAGAACGAGGAGATGAAAGCCATGCTAGAGCAAATTCAGCAGCGCTTAGATCACCACTAATCTTCCTTGTTCAGTACACCCTATAATTTGTTCAATTCACCATGATTTCCCGGTGAGGGCCTGAAATTTAGGACTTACTTGTACACATTATTAGAAGCTGGGGAAAAGTTACATCGAAGGATACTTTTCATTTTTTGAGTAGCGGAACAGCAATTCAGTTCTGCCTGGTTCCGCTTACTCTTTTTGAAAAGTTAGGACTTGAGTAACGGTACGGTGAGGCTGTATTTATCCAAGCGGCTAAAGTATCGTCGGTCAAAGCCAGTTTTTCCAGTAGAAGGTATAAAGTAGAGGGTATAGGGAAATTAAAACGTCTTTCTACGCTCTACCTTCTACGCTCTACAACGTGAGGTGTGCAGGATCAACAACTTGGCAGATTCCCTCACTGTAACCTCACGTTTTTCAGCAGTCACGCCCATCGAATTCAACTTTTTGAAAAGAAGTTAAAGCTCAGTAAAATGAAAAGTATAATCAGAACCATTGTCACTTGTGGCCTGCTATTGGCTACCTACCATTTAGCCATGGCCCAAGTGGCCATCAACACAGACGGTGCCTCACCTGACTCTTCAGCAATGCTTGATGTGAGTAGTACCGAAAAAGGTTTTTTAGCCCCGCGTATGAGCACCAGCCAGCGGGAGACGATTAGCAATCCGG
>JBCBWU010000077.1:0-29692 GCA_039816955.1 Bacteroidota bacterium | reverse complement strand
TTCGCTACGAGTATATACTCGCGTGAAGTCGTTTGGCGAGGCCCACCCCGCAGGAGCAGCGCAGCTAAACCACTTCGCAAGCGGTATAGGAGAGTTTTCGATGAAGGGACAAGGGACTTTGTCGCTAAAAGATGAAGATGTGATCATAACTTTCGAATCCATTATGGAAGGCTACGTTGACTATGCCCCAGACTCCAATACAGCAAGCTACCTTGAGGTAAATGAGGTAGAGCCACATTACTCTGGAGAACGAAAGCTATTCCAATAATAGCGTGCCTGGGCTATCATGCTTACGATCGTTGCCGCATGGTCTCGTATAACATTATGCCCGCGGCCACGCTCACGTTGAAGGAGTTCAACGTTCCAAGCTGCGGAATTTTAAAGCACTCGTCTGCGGCTTTGGCCACTCCCCTACTAATTCCCTCCCCCTCCGCTCCCAGTACGAGAGCCGTGGGACCAGTAAGTTCTGTAGCTGGCAAGAATGCCTCACCGCTCAAATCACTCGCCAGTACCCGCACGCCACTCTGCTGTAGCAACTCAATCGTACTCACCAGGCTTTTTACACGGCATACTGGAATACGCGCCAGCGCTCCCGCAGATGTTTTAAGCGCATCTGGAGTCAGACCAGCACTGCCCTTTACCGGAATTACCAGTGCATGGACACCACACAATTCAGCGGAGCGAGCGATGGCTCCAAAGTTGCGCGTATCCGTGACTCCATCCAGCAAAAGGATCAGTGGCTGCTCGCCCTGTTCATAAATAAAGGGTAGGATATCATCCAATTGTTGGTAAGGAGCAACTGCTTGCAAAGCCACTACACCTTGATGATTACCTTTCACCATACGATTGAGGCGCTCCTTGGGAATAATTGTCATAGGCACCTGATGTGTCCGACACAACTGACGCAACTCTTTTTCAAATTCACCACGTGTGCCTTGCTGCAACCACACCTTCTCTACTGGCTGTCCAGCCTGTAGTGCCTCCAAAACAGGATGGCGACCAAAAATCCACTGTTTTTGCTCCATGAAAACGAAGGTAAGACAATAGCAGAAATTGTCGTCCGAAGGGTACATTTTTGTCCGAAATGTTGAACAGCTTGCCCAAGAATTGTAGTAGCTTAGCGAGGATGCTCAGAAATCAATTTTAGTGTAGTGGTTGAGCACTAAACCTGACTGAATGCAATTGTAGGTTTTTTGCCGCAACAATCTACGAGAACTTAACCTAACGTTTATCATGAGAAAAAGCTTTACTCTGCTTTTAGTGCCATTGCTTACTTTGGCATTTACACCCTTATTTGCACAACAACAAACCAATTTAGACAAAGCACTCCGGCACATGGAACAGAAGGCCGTAGAGTGGGATTTGGAGACGGCCGATTTAATGGACGTCATCGTTTCAGATGAGTATGTTGCCCGCCACAATGGTGCTCATCACTTCTACTTCGTACAGCGCTACGCCGGTATTCCAATTTATACCGCTGTCAATGGTGTGCACTTTGATCGCAATGGCGAAATTGTTTATTCCACCAATACCTTTGAAGGTCGTTTGGCGGAACGCGTCAACACAACTGCTCCTACCACTACACCCCAAGATGCTGTTTTGGGCCTGTTGGACCATCTGGAGATACGCCGACCAACTAGCCTGACTTTAAAGACACAAGTAGCCAATAAGTACACTTTCGCTGCTGGAGAACTAGCCAACAGTGATTATGATGTGGAGCTAAGCTACTATCACATGCGTGAGACGGGTGAAATTCGTTTGGCTTGGCATGTAGTAATTGACGTGCGTCAGTCTGCCGATTACTGGAGCGTATTAATGGATGCCGAAACGGGTAAATTGCTACACCAGCACAATTATACCTTGTACTGCAGCTTCGGCCCAGATCGCGGCCATGTACATCATGCTGATAACTGTGCCCACCAATTCGGTAATACCCGTAAGCAAAGCATGCGCCCAGTGAGTATGCTCACCGACGGTTCTGCTTATAACGTATTCCCAGTCCCGGTGGAAAGCCCCATTCACGGAGAGCGTGAGCTGGTAACTGAGCCTGCTGATCCCGTTGCTTCTCCATTTGGTTGGCACGATACCGACGGTATGCTTGGAGCAGAATGGACGATTACTCGCGGAAATAACGTACACGCTTACGTTGACTCTGCTTCCATTAACTCTTCGCTTGGCGATGAGCCCGACGGTGGTGAGGAGCTTTTCTTCGATTTCTATTTCGATATCAACGATGAGCCAGAAAACATGCGGGAGTCGGCGGTAACGCAGTTGTTCTACATGAACAATATGCTGCACGATATCACTTTCGCTTACGGCTTTACCGAAGAGGCCGGTAACTTCCAACAGCGCAACTACACTGGCACTGATGGTAGTAATGACCACGTATTTGCAGAAGCACAAGATGGTAGTGGTACCAATAACGCCAACTTTGCTACTCCACCAGATGGTGCCAATGGTCGTATGCAGATGTTCCGCTGGTTTGGTGTTGAAGGTAGTGTACTGAGTTTCTCTACTCCAGAGGTAATTGCGGGTACTTTCCAGTCCGGTACAGCACAATATGGCCCTCCAATTACCGATGAGCCAGTAACTGGTGAAGTAGTTCAAGCTTTCGACGCTTCGGGTGCTCCTAACCTGGTTTGCCAAGCAGTTGATAATGCCGATGAAATTGCTGGCAAAATCGCGTTGATTGACCGTGGAGAGTGTTTCTTCGAAGAAAAGACAATTAATGCCGAGGCCGCAGGTGCTATTGCGGTAATCATTTGTAACTATCTGGAAGATGCATTAGGCATGGCCGGAGGTGTTGATGGTATTGAACCCGGTATTATAACCGTAAGTTTGGGCGCTTCAGATTGTGCCCAAATCAAGAACGTTTTGGCGATGGGTGAAACCGTAACTGCCACCATCGTATTACCAGAAGATAGCGGTCCAGAAAGTGTAGGTTCCAGTATGGACAATGGCGTTATTGCCCACGAGTATGGCCACGGTATCAGTAATCGCTTGACTGGTGGTCCGGGCCGTGCTGACTGTCTGACCAACTCTGAGCAGCAAGGTGAAGGTTGGAGTGACTTTTTCGCTCTGATTACCAGCGTTCGTCCAGACGACACTGGCGAGACCCTACGTGGTATCGGTAACTACTCTGATCGTCAGCCAGTAACCGGCGGTGGTATTCGCCGCGTTCCTTACACTACGGACTTGACTTTTAATGACCATGTCATGGACGATATCCTGAATACTACTGCTCCTCACCCACTGGGTGAAGTTTGGGCTACCGCAATTTGGGATCTGTACTGGGCAATGGTAGACATCTACGGTTATGATGAAGACCTCATCAACGGTACCGGTGGTAATAACATGGCGATCCAGATTGTAATGGATGGTATGGCTAATCAGCGCTGTAACCCTGGCTTCATGGATGCTCGTGACGCCCTGTTCACCGCCGACTTCTTGAATTTTGACGGTATTCACGAATGCCTCATCTGGGAAGTATTTGCCCGTCGTGGTATGGGTGAAGATGCCGATCAGAGAGACCGCTTCGACCGCAACGATAATACTGTTGGTTTTGAGATTCCGTTATACTGTAGCGAGACCCTGAAAGTGTTGAAGTCTGCTGATAAAGATCTTATTGTTGCTGGTGAAGATGTTGAGTACACACTTACGGTACGTAACGATAAAACCGAAGCAGTAACTGGTGTAATGGTAGAAGATGAATTGCCAGCCGGGATGACCTATATCCCTGGTTCTGCCTCTGGTGCTACTGTAACTGATAACGGAGACAACCTAGTCTTTGACATTGGTAATATGGACCCTGAGGATGATGTGACTATCACTTACAGCGTAACAACTACCACCGACAACCGCTCTATCCAACTGTTCTACGACGGTATTGAAGATGGTGACGGCAACTGGGAACTGGAAGCTCCTGCCGGATTTGATATCTGGGATATCAGCGAAGCTAATCCTAATCAGGGTGAGAGCAGTTGGTTTGTAGCCAACACTGGCGAAACCAACGATCAAATCATTCGCTTGATCGACCCATTCGAAGTAAACGGTGTGAATCCTACCATTCGCTTCTACCACGACTACGACACGCAGCCATTGGCTGACGGCGGTTTGGTTGAAATCTCAAGAAATGGTGGCATGAGCTGGGAAACTGTGAATGACGCTTATATTCGTGGTGACTACCGGGGTGAACTGGCAGCACAGACCTTATTTAGCCCTAACTTCCGCGCCTTCTGGGGAAGTAGTGACGGTTACATTGATTCTTACATTGACTTGAGTGCTTTCCAGGGCGAAACGATCTCTGTTCGCTTCCGCTTTGCCAGTAATGGTGATACCGGTGCAACTGGTTGGTACATGGACGACTTCGAGGTGATGGACAAGTTCGCATACGAAGGCGTTGCTTGTGTTACTTCTAACGAAGGTGATCTAGATTGTGCCAGTGCTCCAGAAGGTGGTGTTATTGTTGACACGGACCTATCCAACAGCACGGACGATCCAATCCGCGATCCACAGGTAATGCAGGTTTATCCAAACCCAACCAACAATGTATTGAACGTAGCCTTGAACCTAGATTTGGCTAGTACCATTGATATCCAAATCGTAAATGCTGCTGGTGCAGTAGTTGCACAGTGGCGTAACCAAGGCCTACAAGGACAATTGATCTCGCTTAATGTGAGTGACCTACCAACTGGTTTCTACGTATTGCAAGTCAATACACCAGACGGTATCTACACCGAAAAAGTGACGATCCAGTAATCACACCTTTGGTGTAAACTAGTAAGCGGGAAATCGACAATGTTCGATTTCCCGCTTCTCTTTTGGGCTCACTGAATTTTTGCTTTGGTAAAGCTTACGCCACTAAACGAAAAGCATCTGGAGCACGAGTAAAGTAATGATGGTATTCAAAACTAAGCGAACAGTCTTTTTTGCCTTTAGCAGGTGATCACTCAAAGAAAGGATTGCCAGTACCACCAAAACAATGATCAGCTGTGCTACTTCAATACCAATGTTAAAACCGAGTAATGGGACCACTATGCTTTCACCTTCAAATAACATGGCCGAAAGAAAATTGGAAAAGCCAAGGCCATGTATGAGACCAAAAAATAGGATCACAAAATAGATAAGGTACCCTTTTGGTAGCTCGTAATCACGTTGTCTTAGGAGAGTCCAATAGTTAAGTAGGCAACTCACCAAAATTGTGATTGGAATAAGCGCTTCAATTAAATCTGGATTAACATTAATCCTGTCAAGTGCAGCAAGAGCGAGCGTAATACTGTGCCCTACCGTAAATGCCGTTACTATGGCAGCGATTTTACGGATATCCCAAATTGTGTACAGTAGACAGAAAGACACGATAAAATAGAGATGATCTAAGCCCTGGGGGTCTAAAATATGCTCAATACCAAGTTGAATATAGTATCCCATCTGTTGAATCAGGTTTAGTTTTTCATTTGTTTTTTGGAAAGGAGAAGCACCACCTAGCTAACTGCTAGGTCGTCAATGCTTTTTAGAGGAGCATTACTGATAGATGATACGCTCGATAGACTAAAGAGGTCTCCTCTCATCAATCAAGAGTATTAACCAACGAAAAGGCAATGCCGAATTCAATTTGTGATGTCCCTAGGTTTTGCTCGGTTCTGATTTGAAACCTTTAGCGCATGTACCCTTTTTAGCGGGTACCGGGGACCAGCTTGAGGTGTGGATTACTATAGCTCAACTCATACTGCTGCCCCCCAAATTTTACACTATTCTTTTGTCTTGAGTCAGCATCGCATAACAGTGTATTTATTAATCGTGCCTCTTTTGCCCCATTTAAGGGCTGATCTAAACTTAGATGCAGGACCAAAGCCAAACCATTGAAGGTCAGGGAAACATCGTTGATAGTGAAGTTTAGTTTCTCCTCACCCTGTTGAAAATAGAAGTGATTTGGGAAGTAGTCGCCTAATGCTTGTGTACCATTGCTGGAAAGATTAGAGAAGTCAACTTCCTCCAAGCCGTATAACTTTTGCATATGCGCGGTGAGATCATCCAAAAAAATACGCGTCTCTAAATTGACTATTCCATTTGAATTAATGCGTAGGTAGCTGAACGACATTTTCAGAGGATGCTCCCAAGTAAAGCCACTAAATACAAAACACGCAATGGTAAAAATTATAACTTTTATCCTCATGCAAATTAGAATATCAATAATTATAGAACTTAAACAAATATAACGCTTCCCGCTCAGAATAGTATTCGTGCAAGTCAGTATACCGCTTACGAAGTGGTTTAGCTGCGCTGCTCCTGCGGGGTGGGCCTCGCCAAACGACTTCACGCGAGTATATACTCGTAGCGAAGATGGTTTGGATTCCCAAACCACTTCGGCTTCGGTATAGTTACAGCAAGTGGATTACAATTGAAATCCCGTAGATTTTGTCTCTCTCATCCGCTTATCAATTCTAGCGATGTAAATATTGAAATGCAAAGACCGCAAGTGGCTCATTTTCCTGTATTCCGTAATACAACTGATGTAGCGTACATGACCGTAGTGGGTTCCGCTAGACCAACAATTGTACGAAGATAACCTAGCTCTTCACCAGGGGTAGAAGCTGTCCGCCACCAGCCCACTCCAAGCGCAGCCAATATTGGCCGGCAGGTAAACCCACTACAGAAAGAGGTCTTCCTACCATAAGGTCAATTTCGCCCGTTCTCATCGTCTTACCCGTAGCACTTAGTAAGGTCCAACGAGCACTAGTAATGTTGACCCTCGAAAGGTCTAGCCAGAGTTCCTCCCTAACGGGATTAGGAAAGAGTGAAATTTGGTCTTCCGTATTCACCACAATGGGTTCAGTAGAAGTCAGATCACTGATAGAGATTTTCAGCAGTTGATCCGTCACCTCCTGATTGGCAAGCAGACCACCGGCAAGGAGGTATTCACCGTTACCCAATTCAGCGACGCCCCGAAGGTCCATTATTGCAGGAATAAAGCCAAAAACCTCGGACCACTCACCCGCAGCAGGTTCATAGACGCCGATTCGATCAAGTGGATTAATCAACCCGGAACCATCGTAAGCGATCGCATCAAAGTTGTAGGTATTATCAGACCCCCCGATCCAAATGGCCTGGTCGCCGAAGGTAGCTGCGCCCATGCGGTAGCCTAGCGCTAATGGTTCGGAAGCGCCCTCCCACGTGATCTCCGCTGGGTTCTCCGGATTGATATAGCCTTTGCGGAAAAAGCTACTGGCCGGGAAACCAAAATTGGGACGCGCACCGCCGGCATAGTAAATCGTATCACCAATGATCACTCCACTGGCCCCAAAGACCCGCCAGTTGGCACCGGTTCCCACAGGTGTTGCTTGTTGCCAAAGGTCAAAATTGGGGTTATAAAGCTGCACGTTACTGACATTGGTCGTATTGCTCCAGCCGGTCACCACATACAATAAACTATCGCGCCAAACCACTTGTACTTGATCATCAATGGGTACGGAAAGATTCCTACCATCATCGAGATAGGTATTGGTAAGTGGATCGAAGATGTGAATACGATTTGAGGACGTCTCACTGCAATTGGGTGCTAAATGATAACCGCCTACAATGTAGATTTTGTCGTCAATGACATTAGCAGAAGCAGCAATTTTTCCTCCGTTGGGGTCTGGTAGGTCCGGGATGGTGTCCCAACTATTCGTACTCAAAGTATAGCGATAAGAACGCAGGTGATCTCCATTACAGTCCAGCGTAGTATCAATACCGGCAAAGGAATACAGATAAGTCTCATTCCCGATTGCTATACTGGTTACTGCATTGTTCGTGACCTTCTCTGGTATAGGAGCCAGATATTCCCAGGTGATAGACTGTGCTGCAAGGCTTGCAGAAAGGCATCCGATTAGTAGGAGTGCTAGATATTTATACATGCTTTCAGTGGTAAGATTCTAGTAAAGGTAGGCCGCCGTGAAGTATTATTCTTCTAGCCTAGCCAGAGCCGCAATAATAACAGGGTCTACTCCTGATTTTAAGTCTGCTGGCGTATTTATGACCATTACGTCCGGTGTTAAACCTAATCCTTCGTAATTAATGCCATCTCGAGAAAAAAACTGCTGATTGGATAAAGAAGCCTCCCAGCCATTCGGCAGACTGAATTCGAACATATCAGAGAATATGCCTTCGGTGGTATCGCCCACCTGGCTCACTCTTGGTAGATCCTTCATCAATAGTAAGAAGACTTCCGCAGCACTGGCAGTGAAATCACTAGTAAGAATTACGATAGGCCCAGTAAAGCGATCTTTACCACGCGCCTTGATCTCGTAATATTCTTGAGCGGTGTATTGGTCTGTACCCTCAATGCGCGTTCGAACGTAATGCCCCAGGGTGTCCTCTTGAGCCATGAGCCTGCTGGCTAGCCGATAAGCTATTTCATCACTCCCGCCTCCATTAAAGCGAAGGTCAACGATCAGCCCCTCAAATGACTTAAACCTAGACATGGCCCGATTGAGTGCTTGATTAAATCGCCCGAGTGTAAAGGCTTCCGTCATTTCGTCTAATCGTAAATAACCGAAGCGCTCAGAAATACGAAATTGGAAATTGGTGGCCCGATTGACATAAGCACGCATGACTGTTGAAAAACCAGCTTGTAGTAGGGTTGCATCAATTACATCCTCGAATGCTTCCCAATCTTCTGCGGTAGGGAAAGCTTCATCTAACTTAAAGTTGTAAGGCGGGCCGCACTCTATCTCCTCCAAGCTCCGATCTGCAGTGAGCGTCACGTGCCCATCATTCAACAGCTGCAACATGGAGCACATGGTTTCAAACAGCGCATGGTTGCTCATGCTGTCATTGACCAGAGGGCGGTATTGTTCATAAACCTGACCCCAATGCACCTGCTTCAATTCAAAGTTGGCGTAGTGGTCGGAAAAGGTAGACCACAAGGCCAGGAAATTTTCAACTGGTCGTTCTGCTGTGGTAACCTGAGCTGTAGTGGTAGCTTGGCTAAAGCAAAATAAAAACACCGTAAGTGAAAGGGCGCGAATATGCTTATCCATGACAAAGGTATAGGGTCAACAAGTGAGCTAATTGAGCATGAGCAATCTTCTCGATCATCTAGCGCGATTTACAAACAAGCTAGTAAAAAGTAGCACCATCCCGAGCCATCTTCCTCAACAACGGACTACAACGGTAGCGGTCTTCCAAATACTCATGGTGCAAGGCATCTAACTGTTCCACCACATAAGGTAAGCTTAATTCATCCGCCCAAGCGAGCAATCCCTTGGGGTAATTCACACCTTTGGTCATTGCTAAATCAATATCATCCCGACTGGCTACATTATAGTAGAGCGCGTCGGCCGCTTCGTTGATGAGCATTACCAGAATCC
Source organism: Bacteroidota bacterium (assembly GCA_039816955.1). GTDB lineage: Bacteria > Bacteroidota > Bacteroidia > Chitinophagales > Saprospiraceae > Lewinella. The sequence goes on along the minus strand of JBCBWU010000077.1, from coordinate 20,345 downwards.
GGTGCAGTAATTGTTGGGCATTAGGATGATCCGACTGTGGTATTGGACGTTCCATTCCCTCTGCGTAATTGTAAAAACCTCTACCTGATTTTCTACCCAAGTAACCGGCATCTACCAGACGCTGCTGAGCAAAGCTCGGCTTATAACGAGGATCATAATAGAAAGCGGCAAAGACAGTCTCGGTGACTTTATAATTGACGTCATGACCAATGTAGTCCATCAAGGTGAATGGTCCCATACGGAAGCCGCCCATCTCAGTCATGATCCAATCAATTGTAGGAGCATCAGCTAAGCCCTCTTCCAAAATGCGCAAGGCCTCTCCGTAAAACGGGCGCGCTACACGGTTGACGATGAACCCTGGGGTATCCTTAGCAATGACGGGTACTTTATTCCAGTCTTTCATCAGCTGAAAACAACGCTCCAAAATGGATTGATCTGTCTGTACTGCAGGAACTACTTCAACCAGGGCCATTAGGGGTGCCGGGTTAAAGAAATGCAGCCCCAGTACACGCTCCGGACGCTGGCACGCCGAAGCAATAGCTGCTACTGCTAAGGACGAGGTGTTGGTGGCGAGAATAGCATCATCTCCTAACACATCTTCCAACTGTTCAAAGACTGCCTTTTTAATATCCAAACGCTCCACAATGGCCTCAATAACCAAGCCGGTATCGCGGAAATTGTAAATGGAATCGATATAGGTGATACGAGACTGAATGTCGGTCGCATCTGAATCGCTCAGTCGTCCTTTCTCTACCAAACGGGCCATAATCTTCGCCAGTTTGGCCTTGGACCGAGAAAGCGCATCCGGATTATTATCGTAAATGAGTACCTCGTGACCGGCAGTGGCGGCAATTTGCGCAATACCGCTGCCCATAGCTCCGCTGCCCACAACGCCTACTTTCATCATCATTGGTCTTTTTGGTCAGGCTACAAAGGTAAGTTTTGAATTGGTGGATTTGGTTAGGTTGGTTGCGTTAGTTGTATTGGTCCTTGTAGTTCCTCGTGTTGGGAGACACTCGGGAACGGGGTTTGCTGATATCGTGCAAAATACCTGGGTGTTCTTTGGTGATTTTGGTTTGATGGTCTGATCGTTAGAAGGTTAGGAGGGACTCCGCTATTTCAGCTTGGAATTCCTACGCTATCGCTAATGACTCCGCCCTACTTTTACTTTAACTACTACTTTCATTTGGATTGAATAGTTCGGCCAAGCGTAAGAATGAAGACAGTTTTTGGCGGTTTCCCACAAAATCTGAATGGTGGTCGTTAATTTCGCGGGATAGGTTTTACACTTCAAAAGATCATTATGAAGAACTTTTTACTCCTGTTTTTTACAATTATTACGGCCTTTCAACTGCAAGGGCAAGAGGTGCCACGCACTATTATTGTGGAGCACTTCACTAATTCGCGTTGTGGTATTTGTTCAAGCCGCAACCCTGGCTTCTACACCAACTTGAATGCGCAAGAAGATGTGTTGCACATCTCATACCACCCGAGTGCACCTTACCCAAATTGTGAGTTGCACCAGGTAAATTCATCAGAAAATGATGCCCGGACTACTTACTACGGTGTTTACGGTGGTACGCCACGCTTGGTGATCCAAGGTGCAAGTATTCCTGCCAGCACCAATTATGGTAGCGCAGCCATTTTTGAGCCGCATCAGGAACAAACCAGCCCGGTGAGCATCACTATCCAGCAGTATAAGCCAGCGGGCGAAATGATTGTACAAGTGGCAATTACCGCAGTAGCTGACAATAGCTTGGGAACAGCTAAGTTATTCCTTGGTGCCGCTGAGGATGTGGTATTCTATGATGCGCCAAACGGCGAGGACGAGCACTATGATGTATTCCGCCAAACCTTCGATGATGCCGCAACTGGAACTGATGTTGCTGTACCCGCTACAGCTGGTGAGTCCGTTATTATCGACGCTGCTATCACACCAGATATGGAATGGGATTTGGATCGACTATTTACTGTAGCTATCCTACAGACTGCTGATACTAGAGACGTGATTCAAGCTGCAGCGAGCGATCCTGCCGATAGCAATCCGATTGTGAGCACCAATGAGGTGAATACTATTGCCGCTAGCGTTTACCCTAACCCTGTGAAGGATCTACTCACCATCCAGCTTCCTGAACAAGGTGAGGCCCAATACATTCTGCGCGACGGTACCGGACGCAAGCTTGTAAATGGCACATTCCAGGGACAAACGCAAGTAGATGTAGCTCGTCTACCAGCTGGTACTTATTGGCTAGAAGTAACCACTGCGGAAGGACAGGCAGTACGGAAGATTGTGAAGTAGCTAGAATGACAATGGCCCAACATTCGCTATAATCCTTTGCCAATGGCTACGGCTATCAAAAAAGCTATCATGGACAGGTTGCGACGCGTGTAAAGCGGAGCACGACCGCAGGGACGAGGAGGACCAGGGATAGTAGCGCAGCGAATAGCCCGGCACCGAACGGAGCCATCGGCGAAGAGAAGGTGGGGCCCATGCGATAAAGTCGGAAGTGGGAAATCGGAAGTGGGAAAAATTTGACACCTCCAATTTCCGACTTCCGACTTCGTATTTTCTAATTGTCTTGTGCGGCGAAGACCTTACGTAGTAGATCGGTCGTACGTGCACCAATGTTGTTGCGGATATTGAGTTCCTCTTTTGCTACCTGGGCAAAGAGACCGTCCAGCGCACGGCGCGTAACGTAATCGTCCAGGTCCGGATCAACGGGGTCGCCAATCAATGGAATGCGGTTGTAAGTATTGACGGCATCGGCCCAGTACTTGCGGGCGTTGAACTTATCGAGGGAAGCCACAATTACCGGATTAAATTCATTGTAGAGTGCATCAAAAGTGGAGCGTTCCAAATAGCGAGTAGCTGCATCTTTATCCCCTTTGAGGATCCCCATGGCGTCGGCGATACTCATAGACTTGATGGCATCTACAAAAATGGGTTTGGCTTTGCTGGCGGCATCCTCCGCCCCCCGGTTGATTTTTTCGAGTACATTTTCTTCCAAAGCAGAGAAACCGGGAACGTTCTGGAGGCGGTCCGTAACCTTGCGCGCCTCCTCGGGTAACAAGATTTTGTAGGCACTTTTGTAGTAACCATCTTGGCGCGACAGTAAATCGGAACCTTTACCAATACCAATTTCCAAAGCCTGCTTCAAGCCACTAATAACTTCGCCATTGGTGAGGGCACTTTCACCCAATACGGTACCAAGTATTCCGGAGAGGTCTTGAGTAGTATCGCAAGAGGTGAAGGTAACTGCACATAATGCGAATACTAACGTGATTTGCTTAAACATAGATTTTTGCTTTTGTGAGCTTATGACGCAAAAAGAACGGTAAAGGCTCGCCTAAGTCCGTTAGCGGAAAGTTAATTTTTGCAAAATAGGTATTGGGCTGATTAGCGAAGTCCGGCGAATAAGCCACCGCCGCCTTTGAAGCCACCACCACTGCCGCTACTAAAACTGCCCGTTTTGACCTCAATGTAGGCGGCTTTTACGTCTCCACCCAACGGAGGGTTCATTTTACGGATCACCAAACGAATACCACCAATATTCTCGTAGTAATCAGAGATGCGGCCGATGATACGATCGGCCAGGGTCTCAATGAGTTGCGCTGATTTTTTCATTTCCGACTGAACCATCAAATAGACCGTTTCGTAGTTGACGGTCTCGCCCAAATCATCACGCATGGCGGCGCGCTGCGTATTAGCGGAAACGTATATATCAATGACAAATTCGTTCCCGAGTACTTCTTCTTCCGGGTAAAAACCGTGCGGTCCGTGAAACCGCATACCTTCTAAGCCAATAACTGCCATGGATGGATGAATTAATGTGGTAGCTAATGTAGAGAATATCGAGCACTCCGCCCCTACCCCACTACCGTAATATCCCCGTCACACTTTCATTCCATCTACGGCTAAACAAACCGAAAAGTGTACCTTTGCCTAAATGCAAAATGTCGGAGCATAGGACCGATTTCTGAACAGCTCCCTAACCAACAAAAAGCTTTAGTGCTATGGCAATGAGTAGCAACGGAACTGCGACACCAAGTATCCAAAAGAAAGCGCGAGAAGATCGTTTTCAGTTCCACGACCACTATCTAGTTGAAGACTTGCTAGATGACGACCACCGCATGGCGCGCGCTGCTGTGCGCGACTGGGTGAAGCAAGAGGTATCCCCAATTATTGAAGAATATGCCGAAAAAGCAGCGTGCCCTACGCACTTGTTTAAAGGTCTGGCTGAAATTGGGGCCTTTGGCCCTAGCCTACCGGTAGAGTACGGCGGTGGTGGCATGGATGAAATTGCCTACGGAGTAATTATGCAGGAGCTAGAACGTGGCGACTCCGGTATCCGCTCCATGGCGTCTGTACAGGGCTCTTTGGTCATGTATCCGATCTACCGTTTCGGTTCCGAAGAGCAGAAGCGTAAATATCTACCTAAGTTGGGCAGCGGCGAGTTCATTGGCTGTTTTGGCCTGACTGAGCCTGACCACGGCTCGAACCCAGGGGGAATGGTAACTAACATCAAGGATGATGGCGACGCCTACATTCTTAATGGTTCCAAAATGTGGATCACCAACTCTCCATTAGCGGATGTAGCAGTAGTGTGGGCCAAGGACGAAGAAGGCATCATCCGCGGGGTGATCGTTGAAAAAGATATGCCTGGTTTCAGTGCGCCAGAGATTCATGGGAAGTGGTCGCTACGTGCAAGCATAACGGGTGAATTGGTATTCGAAGATGTTCGTGTACCGAAAGCGAATATTCTACCTAACGTACAAGGTCTGAAGGGGCCATTGTCTTGCTTGAGCAAGGCCCGCTACGGTATCGCCTGGGGTGCAGTTGGTGCAGCACTGGATTGTTATGATTCTGCACTTCGCTACAGCATGGAGCGCGAGCAGTTTGGCAAGCCTATTGCCGGCTTCCAATTGACGCAAAAGAAAATTGCGGAAATGCTGACTGAGATCACCAAGGCACAATTGCTTTCCTGGCGCCTGGGCACCCTAGCCAATAAAGGAAAAGCTACACCAGCGCAAATCAGTATGGCCAAGCGCAACAATGTAGCGATGGCCCTGGATGTGGCACGTGAGGCTCGCCAGATCCACGGTGGTATGGGTATTACGAATGAATATCCTGTCATGCGCCACATGATGAATTTGGAAACGGTGCTGACCTACGAGGGTACGCACGATATTCACCTACTTATTACAGGTATGGCCGCTACAGGCCTCAATGCTTTTAAATAGTATTGTCTAGTTCTCGGAGAACTTTGAGTTCTTCGAGAACTTCCCTTCAATTAGCTCTTCACCCCATTCTCAGGGTATTTCTCTTTGGCCACCGGGCCTCTTATTTGACTCCTCACCCCCCATTCCTACCCAATTTCATAGCACCTGCCCCTGAATTGCCTGCATTTTCTCCACCTCCTTATAACAAATCAGCGGGTATTAAACGTTAATAGACTGATTATATCCTACTTTTGTTAACCAGGACAGACCTTATTCCCTTGATTGTAAATAAAAGGACAGCGCTAATGAGATTAGTTTGGCAACTTGCCGCTTTCAGCCTTGTCATCCTATTTGGCATTACTCCCGAACAGAGCGCGGCACAAGAGACTATCATACAACTCGACAACGCCTCGTTTGAAGATATTCCACGCCATAGCCGTGAACCACGGTACTGGACTGACTGTGGTTGGGTGTCGGAGTCTCCTCCAGATGTACAACCCGACCTTACTTTCCAAGTCACAAAACAAGCCTATCAGGGTAATACCTACCTTGGAATGGTTACCCGTGATAATGACACCTGGGAATCCGTAGGGCAGTTATTGAATCAGCCGCTGCAAGAAGGGCAGTGCTACGAGTTCAGCATGAAGCTAGCTCGATCCCTATCCTATTATAGTGTAAGCCGTGAGAAGAACTTGCCGGCCAATTACATAGAGCCTGTGAAGCTCCGCATTTGGGCAGGATTTGGCATGTGCGATAAGCGCGAAATGCTAGACGAATCACCGTTGGTAGTGAATACCGACTGGCGTGAGTTTAAGTTTAAATTCGAGCCTAGTGGCAGTTACACCCACTTTATTTTAGAGGCTTTTTATAAGACGCCTTCTTTGTTTCCCACTAATGGAAACTTGTTGCTGGATGATGCCTCTAACATTAAGATGATCCCCTGTGACCAGCCGGTTCCTGATGGGCCGCAAGAGCCAGAACCAACGGAGCAGCCATTGGCCTCGGCAGATGTGACACCACGTTCTCCTACACCGGTGACTCCCGATCCGCCAAGTACTAGTCCTTCTACTCCGCAGCCCACGCAGCCGCAAGCGCAGACCTCCATTGCCGGTGTTGACCGTGAAGAAATGGAACGGGGTGCCACCATTGCACTAGAAGATATACAGTTTGAGGCGGACAGTTCCAGGCTGCTGCCGGCGTCCCTACCCGCCCTGGAAGAATTACGTGACTTCTTGGCGAGCAACCAAGATGTAACCGTAGAGATTGGTGGCCATACTAACGGTTGGGCCGAAGCTAATTACGCTGTTACACTTTCTACTGCCAGAGCTAAGGCAGTAGCGGACTACTTGCTTCGCAAAGGCATTAGTCGTAACCAAATTCGTTACAAAGGCTACGGCAGGGAAGACCCAAGAGACACCAATAAAACTGCCGCTGGGCGAAAACGAAACCAGCGTGTGGAAATTAAGATACTTGATATGTAACGCTATGGACCATAGCACATGAAGAAGGGAAAGACCTTGCTGGATGAGCTCCAGTGAGGTCTTTCTCATTTTGCACCCTCCCCTAGTCAGAAAATTTCCTCAGGTAGAATGGCAATCGTATTTTGACTGCCGTATGCAAGTTAACCTCCCTATATCCAGTCTCATCATTATTGCCATTGACAGCCTGGGAGTACTCCTTCCTTTGTTGATTGGCATATTGCTGATGGTTAACAAGAACGCACCCGGGCGACAATCAAGGCTCATACTAGGCTTGCTGCTCATCCTATCTAGCCTTACGCTGCTCAACGAACTGCTCAACACCAGCGGACTAACGAGTCGATTTTCCTTTCTCTATTTTTTGCCCATTTACTTCTCTTTTTCAGTTGGCCCACTCTTATACCTGTTTGTCAAATCCAAGCTTGGAAAACTTAATCTGCGAGGAGGTGACTTACTGCATTTGGTGCTACCCCTTGGTCAATTTTTACTTTATCTGACCATCGGTTTTCGTTCCACCGCTTTTAAATCGTCTATCTGGCATACGCCCGCTTTTAGGTTTTATCTGACGGCAGAGTCGATATTGTTTCCGCTATTGCTCATAACTTATGCTTTGCTAGCCAGGCATTTAATTAGGCAGCAGAGCGAGCAGTCTTTCTGGTCGGCGGATATTAAGCGCTGGTTACGGCAATTTGTCAATGGTATCTTACTACTGACGGGTGCCGAAGTGCTTTATATCCTAGCAGAGGAAATGGCTTCACGGGGCAATTGGGATTTTGCTATCGCAATTATCATCCACAGTATCATTCTTACCAGCATGCTATTGTGGATTGCGTTGAATGGTTTCAAATTGTACACTCCCGCACTCATTCATCAATCGCGGCCCAGCTACCGCAACGATGAGGATCACAGCCGCCAGGAAATAGCTCGCAAGCTGGAACTACTTATGCAAAAAGAGCAAGTATATCTCAACCCAGGACTGAATTTGGAGTTGCTTGCTCACTTCATTGGTGAGTCTCCCAAGACGACTTCTCAAGTGGTCAATAGTGTTTTTAAACAAAACTTCAATAATTACATCAACGCTTATCGGGTTAGCGCCTTTAAAGGCCGAGTACAGGCCGGTGATCACCACAACCTCACTCTAACAGCCATTGCCTTTGAATGCGGGTTTGACTCCAAAGCCACCTTTAATCGGGCATTCAAGCAATTGACTCAGCTTACCCCAAGTCAATACATTGCTAAACAGTCGACTTAAATCAGGAACCTAATTTGAGACCATTATTCTGTGTCTCAAATCATGATCTGAGACGAAAGCAGGCGTTTATTCCTCCAACTTGTGGCCATCAATAAAACTGATGTCATGAGTCATGCGATTCGCACTTTGTTTTTTGGTTCTATCGAAACAACTGATCGTCAGGTACACCTGGCAATCCTTTTAGTCCGAGTGTTTACCGGTCTGGCACTCTGCACCATCTTTGAAAAATTCATGCCACGAGATGGTATTTGGGGACCACAGGCCTGGTTTATTGAAGATGTAGCAGAAATGGGCTTTCCATTCCCGGCTTTCTTTGCTTGGGCCGCCGTGCTTAGTGAATTCTTTGGCGGAATACTTCTCGTCATTGGCCTATGGACCAGACCAGCAGCGTTGCTAAACCTCGTGGTCATGATAGTAGCTACCTTCCTGCAACACGGAGGTGACATCAGTGACAAAGGTTTGATGTCATTTACCTTTCTGATCCTATGCCTGAGCATTCTTCTCTTGGGTGGAGGTAGGTATAGTGTAGATCAATGGATCAAAAGGAGTAAAACTCCAGTACCAAGTGCCACTTTAATAATCTTTCTATTAAGCATTGGATTAAGTACTGTACCGCTACGGGGACAGAATAATGCCCGTGATTTCGCTACAGCGGAAACGATCAGTTTCAAGCTAAAAAACAACAGCTTACTCCCTAAAAAGATTGTTCTGATCATTTATCGTCCGGATGAGCAGGGTAATCAAACACGTATGCCTTTCTTTCTGCCGTTTGGCAAACGCAAATATGAGTTACCGGTAGGAAGCAAAGTATTTGCGGCCACGCAAAAACAAATAGATACGGTGATGAGCGGAGCAAGTATCCAAAATGCCACTCCGTTAGTACTGGTAACACCGGAGGTCGCTAATACAACGGTAAAAGTTCGAATTCGGAAGACGAATAAGAGGTAGCTTAGACTTCTTCTATTATAAAGCCTAAGGTCTCGAAATCACGCCAAAAATCAGGGTAGGATTTCACCACTACATCCGGTTCTTGGATCTGGATGGGATTCAGCATTCCCAAGGGAGCAAAAGCCATGGCCATACGGTGGTCTTCGTAGGTCGCAAAGGTGGGAGGATGCTCCCATTGCGCTTGTCCCTCCAACATGAAGTATTCTTGACCAGAACCTCCCGACATACGAGCAGGTAACGCACTGAAGAAGCTGTCCACTTTGACAAGCTCTGCTTTCAAGGCGGCAATCCGATCAGTTTCTTTGATGCGTAAGGTTTCCAGGCCTGTGAATAACCCCTGAACGCCCAAGCCGGCACAGCTTACCGCTAAGGTTTGGGCGATATCGGGGCAGGTGAGGAAATCGTACTCAAAGAGTGGAGACGCTGCTTCATTTGCCGGCTTAAAGAGATGTAGTCCAGTTTCGTTGAAGGTAGTTTCAACTCCAAACTTGCGGTAGATGGTTTGTAAGGCTGCATCTCCCTGGAAGCTATCCGCAAATAGTCCGTCTAGTTGTAGATCACATTCGTCACTCAAGGCCGCCAAGCTATAGTAGTAACTAGCAGCAGACCAGTCCGCCTCTACCGTAAAGGGTCGGGCCTGATATCGTTGGGCAGGTACATTAATAACGTTCCCTTCCCAATGGTAATTGATCCCAAAATGAGCCATTAGTCCCAGCGTCATTTCGATATAGGGACGGGACACAATTTTACCATCTAAAGTCAATTCAATGCCTTGCGGCAAACTTGGTCCCAATAGCAGCAGTGCAGTAATGTACTGACTACTGGTACTTGCCGGAATGGTCAGTTTTGCTTGCCCGCCAAAGTTGGTGCTTTCACCGATGCGTAGTGGTGGGTAACCCTCATTCTCTACGTAATCAATTTGCGCTCCCAACTTGCGCAAAGCATCCACCAAAACGCCGATTGGGCGCTGCTTCATTCGCTCAGACCCAGTTAAGATTTGCGTTCCCTCAGTAGTACATAAATACGCAGTGAGAAAACGAAAAGTAGTACCTGCTGCGCCAACATTCAGGACTTCCTCTTCACTAGCTAGTAAAGCTTGTAGGGTTACCGTGTCCTTAGCGTTAGCCAGACCTGCGATTGGAAAGTCCTCGGCACATAAAGCCTGGACGATTAAGGCACGGTTGCTAATACTTTTGGAACCAGCTAAACGAATATGCCCTTTGATTTTACGATCGGCCTTGGAAATGCGAAATACCTTCATACGCGCAGCGATGTTGAATGAAGTAAAGCCGCAAAAATAGCAGCTTGGTACAAATGGCCAGGGATATTATGGTGTAATCTCGTGTTAGGACGCGATGAATCGCGTCGATACGTACTTTGGATTAATGCTTACCAAGGTCAACACCTACTCTTCCTCCTCTTTCTCACCACGCTTCAAACGACGACGTTCATCTGCCTTTTCGTAGGCCCGGATGATTTCTTTAACTAAGCGGTGACGTACCACATCGTCCGCCGAAAGGCGAATCATTCCAATACCACCAATCGGTGTGAGCAATTCGATGGCCCGACGCAGTCCCGACTTTTGGCTAAATGGTAAGTCCACCTGAGAAAGGTCACCCGTAATGATACACTTAGCAGTAGGTCCCAGGCGGGTCAGAAACATCTTGATCTGAGCTGTAGAACAGTTTTGCGCTTCGTCAAGAATGATAAAGGCATTATCTAAGGTACGACCACGCATGTAGGCCAGTGGCGCGATTTCAATGACCCGCGTATCCATGAACTTCTGTAAGGTCTCACCAGGAATCATATCGTCCAATGAGTCATACAGTGGGCGGAGGTAGGGGTCAATCTTTTCCTTCAGGTCACCAGGCAGAAAACCCAGGCTTTCACCCGCTTCTACCGCTGGTCGGGTCAAGATAATCTTCTTGACTGCTTTGTTTTTCAGCGCACGAACTGCTAAAGCCACTGCCGTGTACGTCTTACCGGTACCCGCAGGACCAACGGCAAAGACTACGTCATTGCGTTCCGCAGCGTTGATCAGCTTTTGCTGGTTAACCGTCTTTGCCTTAATGGGCTTACCGTTACGTCCGTGGAGAATCGTTTTATTGGAGCTTCCGTTGCTTAACTTGGTAGCAAAGGGGTTCTCTCCCTTAATGAGATCAATAACGACCTGCTCCGTCAACTCATGTTGCTCTTTGAGTAGTCGTACCATCAACTCAATATAATTCTTCGCCTTCTGGGTGTATTTCTTTTCTCCTTTAATTTTGACTTTACTGCCCCGGCTGGTAATACTGACTTCCGGAATGGCATTTCGGAGAAGACTGAGATTCTTATTCTTTTGACCAAATAAGGCCAGTGGATCTACACCATCCACTTGCAAATTAATTTCGCTCAAGCAGTGATATTCTAAAGTTACTAATCTGGAAGAGGGTCCCTTTTTTGGACCATTCCATTTTACCTTCACTTTGAACGGTTCAGACCACCAAATGGTTCCATCATCTTTCCGTCCAAAGCATTCGGACTAAAATCTGTGTGCCCGATTATAACAAAAGTACACATTCCTGTTTTAACCCAATATTAAAGAACGGTTAAACCCCACCTCTTGATTCACGTCTAGTCCCGGTTTCCTGATCCATCTGCCAGAAATATTGTTTATTTAATGAAATGAAGACGCACAAAATATTTAACGACCCCGTCTACGGCTTTGTCCAGGTCCCTTACGGACCCTTATTTGAGCTCGTAGAGCACCGCTATTTCCAACGCTTACGGCGGATCAAACAGCTGAGCCTAACGCACTATGTTTATCCAGGGGCGTTGCATACCCGTTTTCATCATGCGCTGGGTGCCTTGCACCTTATGCGTCAGACTTTAGCGAATCTGCTAGGTCGGGGTATAGATATTAGTCCGGAGGAATCAGAGGCGGTGCAAATTGCCATCCTGCTGCACGATATTGGGCACGGCCCTTTTTCCCATACCCTTGAACACACACTGATTCAGGTGCACCACGAGGAGCTATCCCTCTTATTCATGGAGAGGCTCAATGAAGAACTAGACGGGCAGCTTGACCTTGCTATTAAGATTTTCAAAGGCCAATACCATAAGCCCTACCTCACACAGCTGGTTAGTAGCCAGTTGGATATGGATCGGATGGACTACCTCAATCGCGATAGCTACTTTACGGGAGTAAGCGAGGGCGTAATTGGTTACAACCGCCTCGTTAAAATGCTGACCGTACACGATGACAAGCTCGTAGTAGAGGAAAAAGGCATTTACTCGATTGAGCGCTTTCTCACTGCCCGCCGCTTGATGTACTGGCAGGTATATTTGCATAAAACGGTTCTATCCGCCGAGCTCATGCTCATCAAGTGTATGGAACGCGCCAAAGATTTAATTGAGCAGGGAGAAAGCCTCAAGGCTCCTTCTGCCCTATGCTACTTCCTAGAAAATCGTGACTTGACGGCGGATGATTTTCACAGTCGCAGGGACGAACTACTCGACATCTTCGCCCGTCTTGACGACAGTGATATTGCTGCTGCAGTGAAAGAGTGGCAGTACCACGAAGATCCAGTGTTATCCTACTTATCCAAAGGCTTAGCCAACCGCCGCCTCTTCCGTTTGGAATTCAGTTATTCGCCCTTCCCCGAATCTCACCATCAGGAAATACGAAATCAATTGCGGGCCGCTAATAAGCTACCAGAAGCGGGTCTCCCTTACTTCCTAATTACGGGTAAAGAGACGAATGCTTCTTACACCAGTTCAAAGAATGAAATTCGCATCCTACTCAAATCTGGAGAAGTGGTACCGATGTCGCAGCTATCGGATACCGTTGTACAGCCACAGATGTTTACGAAGTATTATTTGTGTTATCCGAAAATTGGTGGGGGGTAGTTGAATTAGTGAATTTAGTTCGGCCTCCTAGGTCGGCCTTAGTTGGTTGGGCCTCCGGCCCTTTTGGTTAGAAGGTTTGATGGTTGGGAGCGAATGCCGGGTTCTTTAAATCGCCGCCACCTGACTTTAACTACTTCCATTTTGATTGAAATTGACATTGGTATTTTGATTAAAAAGCTGTAGCGCCCGCAGTTAGTTTTCATTGCTCCTAGTGCAAACTTTCACTTTAATCGTAATAATTGGGATGGATTCGTGACTAGGTCTTCTTATGTGTTCTCCTGTGACTTATGTGGTTCAAAATCTTTGGTGCCCTTAGTGTCTGAGGTGGTTCTCACCTTAATACTACAGACCAGAGAACCTAACGTTCGCCGCACGTGTTGTTAAGCTTTACCCTACATGAACCGCTGCGAATGATCCGAAACGAACGACTCCTCATTTTTATCCTGGCTATAATTCAATTTACCCACATTGTGGATTTCATGATTATGATGCCACTGGGTAAGCAGTTCATGGAGGTGTACGATATCAGTCCGCAGCAGTTTAGCTTTTTGGTATCTTCTTACGCTTTTTCCGCATTCATAGCAGGCCTGATCAGTGCCTTGTTTATCGACCGCTTTGACCGGCGACATGCGATATTAGTATTGTACACTGGCTTCACCATCGGCACCTTGGTGTGTGCCATGGCCTCTTCCTATACCGTATTTCTAGCGGCAAGAGCATTCACTGGCGCATTTGGCGGCACTATGGGGGCGCTCATTCTTGCCGTAGTGGGTGATGTCATACCTTTTGAGCGGCGTGGTGCAGCAATTGGTACCGTGATGATTGCTTTTTCAGCGGCGGCCATTGCCGGTGTTCCAGCGGGCATTTACTTAGCTGGCAATTATGGCGTAAGCATGCCTTTCTGGGTGGTCGGGTCATTATCAATCTTCGTCCTAATCGGTGCATTTTTTGCCATTCCTTCTTTACGCGGCCATTTAGTAGAAGTAGACGGTCAGCAAGTCAATGCCAGTCCACAAGAAGTAATCAGTGCCGTGACTCATGACCCCAATCAACGCTCGGCCCTGCTTTTCAGTTTGGTTTTAATTCTTGGTCACTTTACCATTATTCCATTCATTGCTCCGTATCTACAGCTCAACGTGGGCTTCACCGAGAATCAAGTTGCCCTACTCTACGCCATTGGTGGCAGCGTCACGGTAGTGTGCATGCCTCTTTTTGGCCGACTAGCCGATCGTTATGGCCACGCTACCATCTTCACTTTTGCCAGTGTGGGTGCCTTCTTTTCCATTTATGCCATTACCAATCTACCAGAAGTAGCCCTACCCGTTGCCTTATTCATCGCCGCTACTTTCTTTGCGGTAGCTAGTGGACGCAACATACCCGCTACTACCTTGGTCACCTCTGTCGTCAAGGCCGAAAAAAGGGGTAGCTTCATGAGCATCCGCCAATCCGTCAATGAAGCGGGCCTGGCGCTTAGTTCGCTCATTGCAGGGCTGATCGTAGTCGAGCGACCCGATGGTAGCTTAGGGCAATATCATCTAGTCGGTTATTTTACTATCGCTATGAGTATACTGGCGGTATTTTTGGCGAGGCGGTTGAAGGCGGTTGCGTAGCTCAGCAATTGGATTATTCCTTGGCAATAATGCAAAAACAATACATCCATTTTTTTGCTTGACAAGTTTCTAATTCTCCTCACCATCTGGCTATTCGAAGAAAAGAATAAGCCTTGTAAATAGTTTCATTTACTCCCATTCTTGTCGAATTGAGTCAAACTCAAAATTCGTTCCCTTACCCAGCTTACCGATTCCCTAACGGAAACCCCACATCACCTATAATGGTAAGGTATCACTTCAAAAGCCTTTGCATATTTGGTTGTATAGGACACAGAAAACTAACACCTACCTATGCAGACAAGAGAGGATATTCCTTTAGGCACCCAAAGTCAAAACCTCACCGGACGGAATCACCTGGTTGTCATTAGCGTTGATCGTTATACCAACGGAATTTCGCCATTGAACAATGCAGTTTCGGATGGCAGAGCTTTTGGTCGATATTTATTAACCAATTATGACTTTTCCACAGTGCATTACCACGAGCTACTGGATGAAAAAGCCAGTTGTAGTAATGTTCTGAATCTTTTTGACCAACTTATTGGTGAAGTTCAGGAAGCAGACAATCTTATTCTATACTTTTCAGGGCACGGCGTTGTCCTTCCTTCTATGCAACGCGGCAGTTGGTTGCTAGCCGACGCTAGAGCCGGCGAACGCAGTACTTACCTTGCCAATCATGAAGTAATCCACTTTGTGCAGTCACTAGCGGCACAACATGTGTTTGTCGTGGTCGATTCCTGTTTCTCTGGCCAAATGTTTCGTCGTACGGGCCCAATCCAACAATCCAAGCTCTACCAGAAGAAATCCAGATACCTGCTTACCTCGGGGCGGAGTGACGAACCAGTACTGGATGGCCCTCCGGGCGGCCATAGCCCATTTTGCAAAGCGCTATTGAACGCTTTCGAGGAAACTGCTGAAGAAACGCTTTGGGTTGGAGATTTATGCCGCAAAGTACTCCACGAATTGCACGATTCACAGCGCGATCAGCTTCCCCGTGGGGAGCCCATAAAAGACTGGGGCCACGAAGGCGGAGAATTTGCCTTTTGGAGTAAAAATGTGGATCGCGCAGTTGCACTATCACCTAAGGAAACGCTCAGCAAGAAAACCAAGGAATATCAGGAGCCTAGTAATCCGGCACCAACAAAGCATTCCCAAGTTGACACTAAGGGCAATCACAATATCACCATTGTAGATACTGGTGGTAATGTGTCAATCAATACGGACCGTTCATAACATTTCAAATAACCAAACCATATCATTATGGCAAACCTAACAGTTAGAGAAGCTTCTACCGGAAGCGAAACTCCATTGGAGGATGTAAACCTAAACATTACTAACCAGGAATTAATCGAAGGATTGATTGATGGTCGCGTTCTAAGGCCACTGACCGGTGGACAAAAGCACCTTGTGGTAGCACGTGACAACTCCATTTCTGAAGACGTACAAACTCTGGCACAGCTTGGCTTTCAAGATGGCGACGTAGTAAAAATTGTAACCAAAGATGTTGGGGCCACACCACGGCCCTAACCTTTTCTCGCTAACCCTCAAAACTCACAATCATGAGTACGTCATCAAACATATATGAGATTCGACTACGAGAGGAGTTCAAAAATCTCCGCAAGCTCCAGCGTCATCAGGAAATGCAGAAGTATGTGGAGATCCAATACGCTGACCGGAATTATGGTGGTAGGCATTCTATTCTAGAGGATCCGCGGGCCATGAATCTTTATCCAGAAACCTATTACGTCAAGTACACTCTACCGGTATACTTAGACCGAGGTCGCCTGGATCGGAACTGGAGTGGTGTATTTACCATAAAAGTATCAGAATCCACTTTTTTAGACCTGAATGAAAGAGGGCCTTCGCAATTAGACCTGGACTGTTCTAATGGAGTACCCTTCAACCACCACGTACACGAGGATCATTTCTGCCATGGTGGTGTCTGGTCGGTATCAAAAGAGTTTGGCCTATGGTACTTCGTCATTGGAATCGGAGGCTTGTTGAACCAAGAAGAGATTTGGATGGATGATAGTGGTTCAGGCCATCATAGTCTAGCGGCTTATGAGTATTGGCGTAAGGATCGTAGAAAACAACCCATTTCCGTGATTAACTGGCCTTTTGACCTTAACGAAGGACTGGTGATTAGCGAAGAAGAGTCTACTCCTGCCAAGGGGAAGTTCAAGATAGGCGCTACTAAGACCTTTAATATTTCAGAGCAAACGCCTCCCAAGAAGGCAAGCTTTACCATTAAAAAACCATAAGCATGTCTGCTGACAAGTACCTGATTCGTCAATTGGCAGCGATTGGTGAGTCTACAGGAGAACGCATCAAAGCATTATCCATTTTATTGGTCGGCTCTGGAGCCGCTGGAAACGAGATATCCAAAAATTTGGCTCTAATGGGGTTTGGCAAAATCACCATCGTGGATTTTGACCACATAGAGGACAGCAACCTGTCTCGCACCACATTATTTAGGAAGGAAGATATTGGCAAATCTAAGGCCGAGGTAGCAGCAGAACGCCTACATGAGCTGGTTCTACATGAGTCTCCACAAATCGTTGGTTTACATGGGAATATCATGACTGAAATGGGTAAACGCTTATTCAAAAGTCATGATGTAGTGATCTGTTGTGTGGATACACTTAAAGCCCGCGCGTACATCAATGATTGGTGCGTGGTTTTCGGCACTCCCTTTTTCGAGATTGGGTTCCAGGGCTTCAATGCAGACATCACCTTTATTAACCCACAAGGCCCTGACCGTGCCAACTTACGAGACCTGATCGGCTATAAGAATTTTGGTGAAAAACGGAATAGTTGTTCTGGCCTTATCATCGAGGACGAACAGCTGGAGCACATCCCAACAATCCAATCGACTTCAGCTATTGCCGGAGGATTACTATGTGGGGAGCTCATACGATTTCTTCAGGGTGAGAGTAAACTCGAAGGGAAAACACTAAAGTATTACGGCACGAGTCACATACTCGACGTCTTCACTATCCGTCCTTCGGAGAAGCCTCCCTTCCTTCACCTTAAACGGGAAGATATACACGAAGCTCCGTACGGTAACGAGATAAGTGTTCGCGAACTACTCACCTGGGCGAACGAAACCCACCAGGGTGATTATCGGCTCCGCTTTCCGTCGCCTTTTGTCCAAGAATGGCGGTGTGGTCCGTGTGGCCTCGAACGCTTCCCTCAGAAATTCAAGGACGTGATTTATCACCAGGACTTAAGCTGTGAAAATTGCAGGCGACCAGAGGAAGGGGGAATTGGAGGAAAGTTTAAGATGATCAATGAGTTACACTTGAACTCCGACTCTGATTTATTGGATAACCCTCTCTCCTACTACGGCTACCCTAGTGGGGATATCGTGCGTCTGCGTGGGGTACAGTCAGACGGAATTTTTGAGACCCATATCCTGCTAAAATAATAGACAATGAAAATAGGAACGAAAAAACGAAGGGACCCTATTGATATTCACCAATATAGCAGTGGAACAGCCTTTCCGGAAGGTCAGGGATTCGATCTTTTTAAAGACCGAAAGTCGTTACACAATTGGCCTAAAAATCACAAGGCAGGATTCCATACCTATGTGGATCAGATGGCTTGGGATGCGTTTATTGAGTTTGCTGATTCCCGATACCGGGAAGCGCGGCATGAAGCCTGTGGTTTAATCATGGGGGAGTACTTCGTAGATGAGTATGGTGAATTCATAGTTGGGACCAATTTTGAACGTGGCACCGGAGAATTGACGAGTCCAGTGCTTTGCGAAATCTCGTACCATGATAACGCTAGGATTGTAGCCAAGTATGCAGGTACTGGCTTCATACCAGTAGTTTGGATTCACTCCCACCCTGGGTACGGCATTTTTTACTCCGGACAGGATAATCAAACCCTGCGTGAAAAATACTATGAGCGCTTTCATTTGGGAGTAGTTGTGGATAACGTGCAACGGCAGGTGGGCGCCTACAAAATGAGAGATGGGCAAGTTTGTGACTTTCAAGACCTGCACCTGATCGGCCTCAACCAACGTAATAGTAAAATCCACTTTCCATTCGGCAAACTTCTGCTGACCAAAGAACAGCCGATAAAACGAGCTCAAAAACCACCAGAAGTAAAAACTGAGTCTCAAGAGATTAGTTCTCCAGAAATGGAATACGAAGAAGGCAGCATCACCCTTGATATTGTCGAAGCAGATACAACTGTAGTGTTAGAAGAAACGGGCAGTGAATTCCTAGAACAACAAGCACCAGACGCTACAGCTACTAAGGAGAAAACAGTAGAGGAAACAGTTAGTGATGAAGCTGCTCCAGACACAACAATCGATGTACAAATTATTCCGGTGCAAGGTGCAGACCTTGTAGAAACAACGGAAAGTGCCACAGCTATCGACGAGACTACGCCTGACACCAACGAAGAGGTTAAAGCCGACCTAGGAGAGGGTATTAGTACAGAAGACGGCACAGCTATTGATGATACGACTCCCAACACTACCGAGAACTACAATGAAGGTACCAGTATGCTTACCACAGTGTTACTGACGGTATCGTCTCTGTCTGGGCTGATCAATCTGACGCTACTGATGTATTTGATCTATTTCCTCATTCTGAAACCGCAGTAGCACAACAAGTATGAAGATCAATATTGACGAACAGAAAGGGCCGAGTATTTGCCGACTCTGCCGAAGGAAACTGGGGAGAGCTGTTCAGGAGCAAGTACAAGCAAAATCTCCTTGTCTCCTGCCAACAAACCAGGTGTGCATCTTCGAAGAACAGATCAAGGATGAACTTGACAAGGTAAGCTTCAAAGTGAGGCACGATAGAACGACGAAAACGGAGGCCAACAGAGGCGCCCCTTTTAAAATCTTACCGCAAGAACGGAAAGACGATGAACTAGCATAAAAGTCTGTTACTAACCAGCGAATGATCATACTATTATTCAATATTAGGCAAGGATCAGGCCCCACTAAGTGCACACTCTGTCAACGCGAAAAAACCGGCGCTATTGAGGAACAAGTGGGCAAGAGGGAGCGCTGCGGAACAAGAAACTGTGCCTTTGATAACGACATCGGGCTGGCAATACTGGAGCGCATAGCTCCCCGCATTAATGACTTTATAGCCGACCGAGATTTCATCGAGGAAGGCCAGTTGATAAGACTCAGCTGGCAAACAGAGCGAGCCAACCAACTTGAGTTATCACCTCAAGTCGGCGATGTTACAGGACAATACTTCGTAGAGTTTGTACCAGAAGCAGCAGGTAAAATCCAACTGCGAGCAGTGAATGAGCACGGAGAAGTGACTTCCGAGGTCGAGCTAAAAGTAGCAGAGCCGCAAATTCACAGTTTCACGATTGACAAGGATATCATCCCACTTGGAGGAGAGGTAAGGCTGAGTTGGTCTGCAGATACCTATCGGACACTTAGGATTAATAGTGTAATCGATGTTACCGGGCAAAATGAAGCCACAATAACGGTAGACCGAGAGTATCGGCATGTGATCCTAACCGCTCTTGGTCACTTTGGTGTTCGACAGCATAAGTCTAGGCCAGTACAAATCGCAAAAATCGAATCATTTACAGCGGAGCGACTACCCGATGGGAAGCATTTCGAATTGAGTTGGCTAACGCAGAATTTCAGAGATATAGAGATCTCTGACCCCACACTAGGAACACTCTTCGAAGGTCGAACCCCTGACGGCAAAATGAAACTGCCGGTAGTACACCAGGATATTGAATTACAACTCACTGGTACCACTATTTACGATGACCATGCTACGCAGAAACTCAGCTTAAGTGCAGCAAAAATAGAAGAGCTAACACTGCTAAGTGGCGGAGTTTTGATTAAGCAACAAGGAGACGAGGAAGCATTAGAAGAGACCTATTTGGTTTATGAAGGCGAAGAGAATTTCTTGGGCATCGCTTACATTCCAGCCGATTTCAATTTCTTCGCCTTCATAA
>JBCBWU010000076.1:0-29835 GCA_039816955.1 Bacteroidota bacterium | reverse complement strand
TAATCTCAGACTAGCCAAAAGGATACCTATGCCTAGTCCTGACCCCAATAGCCCTAATACCGCCCAAATCGCTCTACAATCTTACCAAAATAGTCTCAAAAATGCCGCATAGCCACTCTGAGTCACTATTGGCCACCTCACAACCAACAAATCAACTACCAATAATAAAACACCCTAAAGCCAGACTCTGACTCCAGGGTGTATGTCTCTATCAACAGCGGGCTTTTAAGACAGCCTCAACTACTCAACTCAATACTTCCAATTTATTCCGTACTGCTCGCGCTCCTTATCACCAAATTGGTAGACTTCCTTCCAGAGTTGCTTGTTGGTGAGTTGCCAAAAACGATTGCGCCAGACCTTGATGGTGTGATCGGCGCCACCGGAAAAGATTAAATGGCCATTCGGCGAAAAATCCAAACCGTATACTTTGTCGGTATGGCCGGTGAAGGTGGTCAGGGGTTGGCTGTCTAATTTCCAAAGTTTAACGGTCTTATCCCTGCTGGCGGTGAGGATAGTTTTACCATCGGGCGAAAAAACAGCCTTATAAACCCCGTCCGTATGTCCTTCGAAGATGGTTGTTTTCTTAGGATCTTTTACATTGATCAGGCGAGCAGTTCCATCAAAGATGCCTAGTAAGATTTGCTCTCCGTTTGGTGAGAAATCGACACTGTATACGCTGGCTTCGGCTTCAAAAATCGTCTGGCAGCCTAAGGTTTTAGTGCTCCATAGTCCCACTTTTCGTCCAGCCGCAGTAGCGAAGAAATGCCCATCCGGAGATAGTGCGATACTTCTAAGAGTACCGTAACCCGAATACTCTGATCGTGGCGTTTTAGGCATACGACTTGTGAATTTCCATTGGTAGAGATTCCCATCTTTGGTGCCGAGTAGCATATACTCACCATCCTTCTGGAAGGCGACACTAGTGACGGCCTCGTCTAGCTTGTATCGTTTTTCCAAGGCACCGTCTGGCTGCCAAAGTATGGCCGATTGATCTTCACCGCCCGTTATGAATTGACCATTTGCGTGGTGTGCAACGCAGTTAACTATCCCTTTGTGGCCTTCTAGTTCCTGCACGGTTCCTTCAGCAAGGTCTAACAGTTTTACCTGGTGTTCATTTGTCGCTGCTACAATCTTATTGTCTGGCAAAAGGGCAAAACTATTTACGGTGTCGCGGGCTATTTTAAAAGAGAAGGGTGCTTTCTCATTCAAGGGCCATCCTCTGATACCCGTTTCGCTGGCTACAGCTACACTTGAATTATCAGGCGGTACGGCCAATTCAAAGATTTCACCCCCGTTATTAGGTATGGTTTCAATGACTTGTCCCTGCAAATTCCACCAGATCACTTTATTATCCTTACTTCCGGTTAAGATGCTCTTACCATCTGGATGAAAGATGGCGCTGTGGATCCCGGCGGTGTGCTTTTTTAAGGGTGGCAGGAGTGATTTCTTCACGCGCTGGCCCTCTGCTTTAACATCCCATAGACGTGCCGTTTTATCTCCTCCGGCCGTCAATATCTTATTGCCGTCTGGAGAGAAGGCAACACTGAATACTCCATTGGTGTGGCCCAGGAATGTTTTCTTTACTGTACCATCCAAGTTCCAGAGCTTGGCCGTTTTATCATGACTGCCAGTCAGAATCTGGTTACCGTCTGGAGAAAAGGCTAGGCTGTAAATTTTACCCTCGTGTCCCTCAAATATCTGCAGTTCTTTTCCGGCCATATCCCATAGTCGAGCTGTTCCGTCTACACTACCAGTAAGTACTTTCGGTTCCGTAGGCGAAAAGGCTACGCTGTAGATTTGGTCAGTATGTCCCTTTAGTTCGATGGGGTCGCCACCGGAACGTTTCCAGATTCGTCCAATTTTATCCAGGCCGCCAGTGAGAATGTGTTCCCCATCCGTCGATATGTCGGCACTAAACAGGCGGCGTTTATGTTTGAGCGGTAGGGGGGCTTTTGCTCTTGTTAAATCTAGTAGCATGGCCACGTCATCATCCCCAGCAAATAAAAAGAGCTGATGCTTGGCGGAATATTTGATACTACGTACGGCACTGAGATTGTCGCGAACGCTCCACAGGTAGTAGTGACTGTTTTGACTCAGGACATCATGCAGAGCGGAGATGGTTCGAGCGTTTGGGGTGATGGCGAAGGCGGCGGCTACCAGGTTCAGAGCCGCAGTGCTGTTTCGAGGGAGAATTTCCCGGGCTTGCGCGGACAGTGCGGTAGCTTTCGCCTCATCGCGCTCGCGCTGGAGTGCCAGGATATCTTTGATTCGTTCTGCCCAGCTTTGCTTAATAAACGCTACTTCTGCCAGATTCAGCCAGTGTTCACCTTGCTTGAGGAGTACATCTAGTAGTTTATCGGAATGCCCGGATAAAACCAGAGCGTTCAGATCAGGGAACTCCTTTTTTGTTTGGCAACTGGTCCAAAATTTGCGGAATTGGCCTCTTTGCTCTTCCGGAATTTCGTCCAGTACTGCTGTTTGGTGCTTTTTTTCCAGCAAAAACTGGGAGCTGTCGGAAATGTATTGGATAACCTGGATCAGTTTGGGGTTGGTATCCCAAAGTTGGCTGAATTCAGGATTAAAGGCGGCGGCTACACGAGCGCCTTTATCTTGTGGTATGTCGGTATTGTCCTGTGGTTTGCTACTATCGGTGACGGCTTGCCAGAGCTGGCGCTGCAGGAGCAAATTGTCCTTACCAAACTCATTAATCCATTGCTTGCCTTTGCTCCAGGAGTTAATGAGCGCATCGTGCATGAGCTCCACATAGGGTTCCTTGGGGCGCCGCTTCATGCCTCTATCTGCAGAAAGGTTTGCGTCAGAAGTGTCGCCGCCTCCGGAAACCAGATTAACAGTAATGAGCCTCCCCAGTATCTTTTCAACTGCGTTATTATCGGTGTTAAATGCCAACTCGTTTAAACTAGGCTTGATAAACACCCGACGGCGGGCGTAGTCTCCATCACTAAGGCTGACCATGCGGAGGAGTATCTTACGGAAGAGCCGTTGCGCTAGACTAGTTTTTTCTTCTTCACTGGCGTCATCCGTATTGGTTGCTCCCAAACCTTGATAGAGGTCTTCCATAACTTTGGCCAGGGCACCTCCCACTCGGCCAATTTTATCACGGTAGGTCTCTTGGCGGAACGTCCTGTCTTCTCGATCTGCAATAGCGTTTTGATCTTGGGTAAACTTGACCATCTGCTGCATGGTCAGCGAGAGTAGGGGAAGGCCGTTGGGTAGATAGTCCAGGTCTTCGAGGATTTCATCGGTTAGTCCGTCCTGAAATTCATAGGCTTGCATGAGGGCCGGATTAACCAGGGCACTGCGTAGATCATCCAAGCCCAATTCCGTCAAGCGGTGTAGCTTGAAGAATTTGTAGTAATTCTTGGGCTCGTCTTGCCAAAACTGCTGTCCAAACGAAGAGAGTTCCAGTTGCCACTCAAAATCGGAGCGGATGCTCAGTAGAAGGTGACCTTCACCAGCGGTCGCAAACTCTAAACATCGCGTCAGTTGTTCTTCCACGAAACCTCTTTCCTCTTGTGTACAAGCGGTGAATAACTCTTCGTATTGATCAATATAGAGGACTTGCTTTTCCTGTAGGTTTACGTGCTGCTCAGTAAACTTAGGCGCGGAGTTATCGGTAGGTACAGGGGGTAGGAGTTCAAATTCGAGGGCATCCTCTTCGGTGACAGTTTGCCATTGCCAGTTGCTGTGGAGGTTTAATGTACAGCGACCATTTGGGAGAGCAGGTAATAAAGTGGCGAGTTCTGCCTGCAGCCATCGCTTTTCCAGAGGATGGCACTCCAGCTGATTGAGGTGAACCTTAAAGCGATCCATAACGAGTAGCTCACGCTTCTTGGGATTCATTTCGGTCACATCTACCCATTCTGTTTTACCCTCTGTATCGCCTGCCAGCGGTAGTTTAAGTGCCATGAAATCAGACCTTCTTCCACGTTTAGTAGTCGACTGCCAGGTCAATCGCCTACACATCTTTAGCGTCCATGGATGATGACCGGGGCGCAACATGAAGATGGTGTAGTTGGCGTACATTAACTGCGGTATCAGCCCTGCTTTGACCAAGGAAGATTTACCGCAGCCCGAAGCGCCAGTGACCAGGATCAATCCGGGTTTTTCTTCGGCTAAAGGTGGTGGATTTTGCTGGATGGCTTGCTCTGCTGGTTCGGTTACATCCAGGGGCAATCTGAGGGCGTATTTCAACTGGGCGATATCCTGCTCCCGCCCGAAATAGAAGGGATGATCTTCCGTATCCATCTGCGCCAAACCCTTGTAGGGAATGATGGAGTTGGTCTGACTCCAATTGGGTTCATTTTCGGGATGGCGCGGATCTATGAAGATAAACTGCCCGCCGCTGTGTTCCCCCATGGTAAAGTAGTCCGGAGTCTGCGGGTTAAAGTTGGTACCGTTTAGGATAATCTCATTAACCCTTCGGTGCAGGTACAGGAACAACTCATGCGCGGTAATGACGCCGTCACCTAAGTTGCGGCCACGGGGTTTGACATCAATGCTTTTTTCCTTGTTGATGCCCTGCAGCAGTGCTTCGGCAAAAGGAGAATGCTGAGAATGGGTAGTGGCACTTTGTTGCGGTAGCCCGGTGATCTCTCCCCGATCGCTGACAAAATCTGCGGCCAATTCAGAAGGGCCAGCACTGACCAGGACTTGCCAGGCGCGTTTGTTGACGTAATGCTCGAAACGTGGCTTGCTCAGGGGGCGAAAACCCATTCCGGTATCACGAGTGGTATTGATACGAGAGAAAGTGCCGGCAAAGCAGCAGTCTAAAATCAATAAGGTATGGTGGCTATCAAAGGCCTGTAAAGTAGTGAAGACGTGCTCCATGGGTAGGAGCGTTTCGTTTTCGGCCAGGCGCGATGAGTTGTTGCGGGTGTCAGTGGGCAGGAAGTAGCCGGCGGGTCCTTTCTCCTCTACCTTTCCAGCCAAGCCGTGGCCAGCGTAGTAGAATAGGAGACTCTCGCGATGTCCTTCAACACGCTCCGCCCGAAATTGAGTAAGGTATTGCAGGAAGGCTTCCCATTGGGCGTACCTCGCTTTTTGTTCGTCCGTTTCTGCTTTAGGAAAGACAAGTTCCCCGTTTTTTGATCGCTCGCGTGCGCCCAGGAGGGTTTGTCGCCAGTATACCGTGAGTGCTCCTTCCGATTCTGGATCTGGTTCCTGGCCTTGTAGCAGTAAAAGGCGGTCAAAGAAGATGCCCAATTCCGCCCGGGTAGGGTTGGTCATTAGGAGTACCTCCTCTTCCTGATAGCCCTGGTGCTCCAGTAGGGCATCGCGCAGGGCCGTCGCATCCTTCACCGGGGTATGCAGATCGGCGTTGATGAACGGGTAGTCATCAATGCCAATCAGAATGGCGAAGTTGTAATCGCACTGGACTAGTTTTTTTCTGTCGATCTGCATAAAATGGGCTTTAGTGAATCAGTTCAGTGATTTACGGGCCGTTATTACAGGTTTATAGTTGCCAATTATGGGATGTGGTCTGGTGTTTTCAATAAACTTTTTATACCGCTTACGAAGTGGTTTAGCTGCGCTGCTCCTGCGGGGTGGGCCTCGCCAAACGACTTCACGCGAGTATATACTCGTAGCGAAGATGGTTTGGATTCCCAAACCACTTCGGCTTCGGTATAGAAGGAATAAAATGAGGTGCCCAGACAGCGTGAGCTCGTCCGGGCATAACCTCTATTGCTTATGGTATTGCAATTTTAGCAATCGCGTTCATACTCACCGGAGTGATGAAGTAATTAAGGTGATGGCAAGCTACTTCTTGCATGTCTGCTTTGGCAATTGTCTGGCCACGTGAAGCCCAGATGGTAGTCGTGTTTGCTCCAACGCTTAGTTCGTTGTTGATACTCTCTAAGCTTACGGCGATGTCGTGATCTTCGCCATCGTTCATCAAGTCGCCAATGCGGATTTGGGCCTTTTCGGCGAAACGCTGAAACTTATTGCCATCCACTTTGTAATCCGCCGAATTTCCGGCAATAATGGAGTAGCGTACGTTTGGTGCGGCCGCTGTAGGATCATTCAACTGTTGGAGGAGCGGGGAATTAGGCCTCATCTGCTCCAGGGTGTTGAAAATATCCATGCCATTGGCCGGCGCTTTGTTGCGCAGTTTATTGAAGAAGTCTCCAAAGCTACTGATGTTAGACGGCAAGAAGTTGGCGGCAATTTCTAAGCCCGTACGGGCAAAGTGGAGCCAATTCGGCACGTCGCCAAAGGGTGAGCCTTGGTTCGGTGTTCCGGCCATAATCAGGTGCTTGACAAAGGATGCTCCCGCCCGCTCAGGGCGCTCAATGAGGCAACGCGAGACCAGCCCACCCATGGAGTGTGCCAAGATCGTAAGGTTTTGCCCCCAGTTGGCGTCAATGCCAGCGGCAGCTAGGGCCTCTTCCAGTTTTTGGGCAATTTGTTCAATGGGCGTATCCAGGTTTTCGTAGTCGAAACTCAATACAAGATCGTACTCATCCGTCATGCTACGGCCCTGATCATTGACAATGCGTGGCAGGTGTTCGACAATGGTCTTGGTATCGCCAATAATACCGTGAATGACCAATAAGACGTTTTGGGCATTCAGAACGTGTGCTTTCAGGGCACTCTGCTTGCGCTTGATGCTGCCATCCTCCTGGAATTCGACACGGGAAAGGCGGAAGAAATTCGCTTCGAGTTGAGCCAGTTCTTCGTCATCCTCCTCGTCTTTGCTACTCCACTTAAAGAAAGCAAACTTTAGGGCTTTCAGGAGGCTACGATCAACCTTTTGAGCGCCAAAAACGGAGTCCAACTCCTGGTCTGATCCGTCTGGTAGCGTTACTTCCGGTAGGGAATCAATATTGATGTTGATACGGTCGCCGTTCACGCTCGTATCCCCAACAACCCGAATAAATTCGCCATCAAAGGCCATGGCCTGTACCACTTCCCCTTCTTCCAGCTCCCGCTGGATGTTGATTTGTAGTGGGTTTTGGGCCAGCTCCTCATTGGTAATGTCAGGTGCTTCCACGAATTCCAATATACTTCTCTTGCGTTTAGACTCTTCATTACCCAGGTCTAGGATGGAAACGCCGGCTGCTTCAAAATGGGCCAGTTTATTAGCGGGGTCCGCACTGCGTACGTTGCCAGAAGGCCCAACCAAGCTTACAGGTACATTGATACTGGTGTGTGGCTGGATACTTACGCTAGCATTGGTGAAACCAACTTCCCCGGTCGGATTAATATTACCGCGTTCGCGGATCACGGTGACCTTGATGGTATGGCTACACCAGTCGTTAAGATCGGCAGAACCCGCGGGGAAGAATCCAGTAGCGGTATCCTTGGTATCTTGGAAGGGAGCCTGTTCCAGCTGTTCTGGTTTTTTCAATTCTTGGCGCGTAACCAAAAGTTTATACCATAAGTGCTCTTCCTCTTCCTTAGGACGATCACCACCGCTGGCGAGCATAATAACAGGAGGCATTGGGGTTTCTGGCACTACTTTACGAGTCGTATTCCCTGGTATTTCTCGTTTGGTGGCGTCGGAATTCAAGAGCTTGATTTGCCCTGTGCCGTGGAATTCATACAGGTAGAAAAATAGATTTTCATTCTCCGCCTTGTTGATCAAGTTGAGATTGTAGAAGATAGCATCTACTGCGTACCCACCAGTTGGATGTGCTCCCTGGTAGAAGGTGTCCTTGTTGCGGTATAGTTTGATCTCTGTTGTATTGTGAGTGCGCATAGAGCCAGGGATAGACCCTTCGCGATCAGCCGTTTTTCTATCGGTTTCCAAAAACTGTAGCCCACTCTTATCTCGCAATTTAGATTTGGGGTTGTCCAAGTCGAAAAAGCGATGCCAGTTGATAATCTTTTGAATTTTCTCCTTGGCCTTTGGTATGAAGTCGGCTTCTTCCACTGTTGCCAGGTGTGAGCTGGTCCATCGTAAACCGGTTTCGATACTTCTGAAGGTGAATAATGGTGAATCAGTGCCGTCCGGGAGCGTTTCCGTGGAAGCTTCTACTTCTAAAATAGCCGGTCGGCCCGGGCTGTCTTCGCTATCGACGGGGATGATGTTGAGGCTGCCCAGTTGGATTTCTTCAGGATTTTCTTCTTCATTCCACTCTGCTTTCAACTGGTCAACAGTAGCAGCATGACCGTGCAACCAAACGTAAGCTGCGGGTGCGTGCATGCTAAAGATTTTGCCGTAGAAGGGGCGTTTAGCTTCGGCGACCCCATTCTCTGCAAGGTTTTCGATGTCGGTTGATCCTAAATCCAAGCCGCCTAACAGCTTGATCTTGCTGTCTTGGAGGCCTACATCCGTTACTGCAGCAAAGCCCAGGAGGGTATTGCCTTCCCAAACCTCCATCATGGTTTCGTCCTGATTGCCGGCTTGTTGCGCTGCGGTAGCTTCGTCTACATCTGCTTTAGCAGGTAAACCATGTATGATGCCGCACTCAATTGACCAGCCTCCATTGCGAGGTACAATTTTGTAGCGCTTACCTGAGTCCTTCACCCGATACCCCTCAATGAAGGTAGTGTGGGTATTGAAGTTGCCCACGGCCTCAAACTGGGCGTGTTGTGTACTGCGCTTGGTGCGAGCACGAGAACGAGCTCGTTCAAATAACTCGTAGTAGGGGATATCATCTGCTTGATCGTATTCTCCCAGTACTTCGATTAAGCTGCTGGTAAATACGCCTCCATCGCGTTTACCCAGGTCACCCGCTTTTTCCGTGTTGGTACAGGCCGCCATGAGCAGGTGGCTTGATTCTGGTACGGCAAGGTGTCCGGGTTTAAGGTTGCCAAAGTAGGTGTTTAGGGTACGGAAGTGACTATCGGGAATTCCATCTTCACTGCGTGTTTTGTGGGTCAGGAATTCAAAGTTGCGGGTTTGCACACCGGGCTCCTCCAGAAAATCACGGGTGCCGGAGCCACTATGACAAGCATCCAAGGTGACG
This sequence comes from Bacteroidota bacterium, assembly GCA_039816955.1. Classification (GTDB taxonomy): domain Bacteria; phylum Bacteroidota; class Bacteroidia; order Chitinophagales; family Saprospiraceae; genus Lewinella. Next base: position 20,902 of record JBCBWU010000076.1, on the reverse strand, counting down.
AGGATATGTGGCTTCTTCTTTTGGACCCTGGTATTGGTATTGATGTCATCAATTAGGAATGCCAATTCTTTATCCGCTATGAAGATTCCGTTGGTGCCTCCGCCAGGGTTGTAGCAGACCAGCGTTTGGTCCTTACCATTTGGTACCTGTGGTAGGAGCTCATCGGCGGTAAATTGCTCGGAGCCATGACCACTGAAGTGAAACCAGAAAGAATCATCGCCGGTGGGTACCGGTACATTGGTAGTTACTCCCTCGGTGCGTAGGCCAGACAAGTGCTCCTGGAAAGCTTGGATAACCTTATCGTAGGTAGCTTCGGCATTGGTTAGGCAACGTAGGAAGAGTTTCGGGTATACTTCTGTCTGATCTACGCTGGCACTAGGCTCAATATCGGCTACTGCTTGCCGGTCGGCCTCGTCTACAAAGCGGTTGCGCAAGTAGTTGGCCACATTATTGACATCCCTCACACAGCCATGGAGCTTGGTGATACTGCCTTCGTAGCTGTTGATACCTACCAGCAGGGCAAAGATGCGCGTCTTATGGCGGTCCTCTTTGCGGCGAGCGGGTACGGGGAATGGTCTCGGATTGCCTTCTTTTGGAGGTTTCGTATCTGTTGATGGGACCGGCTTGTTACTGTTGTCGGAATTGTCGTTTGACATAGTGGGTTATATTAAGGTGATCAAATCGAGTTTATGCGATATCCCCGGGGATAAAAATCGACAGGGGAATGATGCGTTAGTCTAGTTGTTTATAGGGCAGGGTCAAAATAATCCTGGTTCCTGACGGAGAACCATCAATATGTTTAAGGTCCTCAATCATTAGGGCTTTCCCTTTTATTCTGCCAAGCGAGCGGAGGCGTTGTTGCGTGATATCCATGCCCATGGATTTTTGTTTGAGCACGGACTGTTCTTTGCGCTTTTGGGCGGCCTCGCGCCCGATGCCGTTGTCCTCGACAACACAACGGAGGAATTTGCCCTCCCTGGATACATTGATTTGGATATGCCCGCCATCTTCTTTTGGTTTTATGCCGTGCCAGATGGCATTTTCAATGTAGGGCTGAAGGAGCATCGCCGGAAAGGCCACCTCGATGGGGTCGATATCCGGATGCACCTTTATGTCGTAAGTGAGCTTGTCGCTGAAGCGGAGCTGCTCTAGGGCCAGGAAGTTTTTTAGGGTTGCGAGTTCCTTATCTAGGGATATAATTCCGTCGGCTGAGCTATTGAGAATTTGACGAGAGAGTCTGGAAAACTTCACCAAGTATTTTGAGGCAGCGCGGTTCTCACCTTGGTTCACTAAATGTTCAATGGCGTTGAGCGAGTTGGACATAAAGTGTGGGTTGATCTGGGCCCGAAGGGCGGACATCTCTGCCCGCAAGCGGCGGTTTTGCTGCCGTTGCAGGGCGATAATCGCAAATCCACCCAATACCAGGAGTATAAAGCCGCTGATCAGTAGTTGGTTACGGCGCTTGGTGGCGGCGCTAATCCGTAGGTCTCGCTGTTCTACTGCATTAATACGCTGGTAAGCAGATTTGGCGTGATTGGTAATTGTATCTACTACACCGCTGTAATTACGATGTAGCAGTTGACCTATAGATTCGTCTTCAAAAGCCGCTGGGTTGTAAGGATAGAGTAGGCTTAAGTCCGAACTTACATCTTTCATAATGCCGATGCCACCTTCTTGGTGTGCCCCTTCCAATGCATACTTATAGTGCAAGATTGCGGAATCAAGATGAGTCTCGTCAATGTCAAATGCCCAACTGTACTGATATAGATAGCCCAGTACTTGATAAGAGTAGTAAGCATTGCCTCCTGGCAAAGCCAGGTTGCGGCGCAATGCTGCAACGGCAGTTTGAAAGTCTAGTGTATCCCTGCTTTTGGCAAAACGATTCTTGAATAAGTAGCCCCTGGTTTGGGCGGCTTTCTGTAGGATGTCAATATCATTACTAGCCTCGCCGTAAGCTATACAGAAACGCAATAAGGAATCTGCCTTACGGAAGTCACCTTCGATGCTGAAAGAGTAGTTGGCCCAATCTAGCCACAGGCGGCTGCGGTTTTCCCAGTTTTCCAGGCTGGCGAACAGGCTATCACTTCGTTGATAATAAGATAGTTCTTCAAGGGAGTCAGCCAGACTACAGGTAGCACCCAAATTGTGCAGGATCATCGCCTGATTCCACTGTACTAGATCTGGAGTATTAGCTAGACGTGGGGCTAACTGGAGAGCAGTGGTAAAATGATATTTAGCCGAATCACGCTGCCCCATTTGGTTAAAAAGATAGCCAAAGAGATTGTGCAAATCTGCTTCCCAAAACGGATTGGGATGATCAGCTAGTAAGCGTTTGCTGATACGGGCATCTACCATGGCGTCCTCTAAATCCTCCCCAAATCGGGCTTGTTTTCCTTTGCTCCAGGCTAGGCGATTGGCACTCATGCCCCGTGGCTCTGCCCAATTGTGTTCGGTTGCCAAATCGTAAGCGTACTGCGCATAAAACAAAGAAGCATTTTCGGCCGTATTCTTTGTCCATTCCGCATAATGCAGCAGGCTGTCTACCTGTGCACTAGGGCTGGATAATCCACTTAGGCGCGGCATTATAATGCTGGTATCTGCATACTGATCCAGTGTAGAAGCGGACAGTTGTGGGAGGGCATTGGGTTGAAATTCCCCGCCTTGGTACTGCCCGCACCCCCAAGCAAGGAGGCTTAGCAGAATCAACAGGCTAGCAGTACGTAGTAAAGGGTGCATTCAACTGGGTTTTCTCGTTCGGAAAGTTATTACTCCTTGCTTTGCTAAAGCTGGATGATACGGTCAATTGTCTGGATTTTGCTCCTTCGCGCTAGCACCTTTCTTGCATTTATTAGCACTAGACGAACAAATCGTTGCTGGGGGCCTGATAGCCAAAAGCAACAGCTTAAGCTCATTACACTTAAGTTGACTTCAAATTAATCCTTATGGGGGAGAGGAGCTAGGCGCTCCTTGCAACTAGACGGCTACGTAGGGTAGCTGGTAATGCTGGGCACGTAAGTGGTAGTTCTTACATGAATGATTGTTTTAGTACACCCAAACGCTACCGTTCTATCTTTTTGCAGGGAGGATCCGTAGTATGTTAGAGCCTATTTAAAATTCCCTCGATGGGCTTGAATCGACTAATATCAGTTCAACCTGCGTTAAATTTCTCGCCGAATCGCCCGCATTAGACTGCAAAATTTGCCTTCCGCGTGCCGCCGAAGCTTCAGCGGAGGAGCTGTTTGATCCAATATTAGCTCAATTACACTTCATTAGGAAAAATTTAAACAGGCTCTTAGATCATCTGGCTTGGCACAAAATAGCAAATTATCCTAGCGCTGTAGTCGCGGCGCTAGTAATAGCCTACTGGCAAGGTGCTACGGTCTTGGGCTAGCGATGTGCAGCAGCAGACGCGCAAGCGGTCTGGATGCGCGTTAGCGCAGCCGAGTGAGAAGCGAGCTGCGAAACGTAGCGACCCTTGGGTAGCCCCCCATTTAGAGATCCTATGTTTAAGTGAGATTGGGGGTTGAATTGCTTACTAAGTTACTGATGATCATAACCTAATGTTGTAAAAAGAAGAAGGTAGAAAGACGATGTGGCGTCCTTATACCCTCTACTGGGAGGCGGGCTTTGACTAATAACACTTTACGCAATTGTTGGAGCCCAAGCTCACGTTATGTTTAGCAACGCTAAAAAGTTGAAGAACCAAATGTTTTAGCCAATGCTTCACCGTAGGCTTTGCTTACGCCTAAAATCCAACCCCATACTTCTGCCGATCCTCCGCAGATAGTTGGTAGATGTTATGTGAATTGACCCATTCTAGAATGAGATCCTTTCCAATGGGAATGAGCTCCAGTTTATTTCTTGCGAACTCAGTGAACTCCTGTTCAGGGTCGGATAACACGAGCCAGATGAACGCTTGTTGGGGAACAAAGCCTCCTACACCTCCTCGATCCAGCTGAAAGATTTCGTTGCCTTTCCAGTCCCACATCTTGGTTTCGCCATCGGAGGTGGTGAGGATTTTCTGGCCATCATTGGAAACGGATAAAGACTGAATAGGAAGCTTATGACCAATGAGGTCAACTGGGTCACCGCCATTGACTTGGTCGGAAATCCGCACAATCCGTCGCTCACCGAGCAATTGGAATGGGTATTTGCTGGGGTCAGGTGGATTGCCAAAACTATCGTAGCCGTCGTAGCCCCGGGCGGAAAATTTGGTGTGGGCTTGAGGGGTGAACTGTAAATCATGAATGACAAAACCTTGCCCGTTCTTCGGTAGAACCAGGTTGCCGTCCTCTTTCCGGGCGCTTGGTACCCAGCCTTTATCATTCCGAACCCATTGTGTCCATTCAGCACCCTCATCGGAATTGATGATGATACCTCCCATAGTACCGAAATATACTTCGTGAATGTTCGACAAGTCCCGATTATTGGAGATGAGGTCTATTTCAAACGCATCGAGGTTCCAACGGTAAATCTCGCCGGTATAGGCAGTGGCATAAACATAGGGTTCAACTGGATCAAATGCCGCTTGCTTGATGGCCTTTGGTGCATACAGCCGATATGCCGGCCGGTCAATAGCATTCGGGCGGCATATCTCCAGTACATTTTGCTTAGGAATTACGACATAGCGATCATCCCGACTAAAGGAAGCTCTGGAGAACAGACATTCGGTGTCTAGTTGTACGCGCGAGCTGTACGTTCCCCTACGGTAATCATATATTTCTAATTTGTTGCTACCGTAATGAGCATGGTTGACCATGAGATAGTAGCGGCCATTCCACGAATTCGAAGACTGCATTCTAAACACGCCATAGTCATCCGCACCGCGGTCCGCCAAAGTACTTCTTGGTGATTCTGTATAGCGATTCTTGATGAACACGCCATTAGGTAAACCTTGTACTTCGCGGTAGAACAAGCCAGTTCTCTGCTCAAAAGAGGAAGTGTAGAACGCATTGAGCAAGGCACCGTAGCTTAGGGTGTTTTCTGGATTAATTTCAAGGGATGCCTCAGCCAAACGGAAAGATACCGTTGGGTTAGTCGTGCGGGTTAGGGCAGCTTTGGTCCCCAGGTCATTAGAAAGGGCGGCGTTTCGTTCCCGCACAGCAATTTCTGTTTGCTCCTCGGCCAGGATACGCTGGTTATTAGCAATAAAACTGAGGATGGCCAGACCGGCCATTACGCTTAGTGCTACAATCCAGCTGTTACGGGTGCGCCGATTGCGCCGCCTAACACTGGCCTGCACAAAGGCTTCTTCTCGGGCGTTTAGGCCGTGGTCTTTAGTGCTGAGTTCGGCATTAAGTAGCTCCAGACGTGGATTGGCATTCCAGAGCAGCCTTCGGGCCTTACGGGAATCTGTTTTCAGTAGATCGTTATAGTCTGCTACTGCTTGGTTGAGTTTGTACTGTAGGCTGATCTTTTCTTCTCCTACTGTTTTGACCCATTCCCAAAGGCGGGCCCAGGCGCGTACGAGGGCATCATGGGCAGGTTCTATAAAGGTGCGACCTTGGGGGTCTTTCCCTTGAAAAAGCAAACGCGCATCTACTAGTTGTTGAGCTACCTTTTGCAAGCGGGCATTTTCCTGTTGATCCTTGAATCGTAATTCCTCGGCATAGATTCGTTTGCCCGCCAGTTCACCACCCTCTAGTGATACCATCCGCAACATCAATTTGCGCATGCTGCTTTGCAACTGAGTATTGAGCCTTTGGTATTCTGCATCGGCACGGGTTCGTAAGGCACCTACTACTCCACCTAGCTTTTGGTAATCCTCACCCGTCAGGGCCCGGTCTTCTCGCCCACTCTTTAAGTAGCCGTGATACAGCTCACTCAAGGTGAACGAAAGAAGGGGCAGTGCACCCGGCGACTGACTTACTTCCTCCGTTAACTGCTCTACCAGTTCCTCTGGTTCGTAGAACAGCACTGCTTGGGCTGCTGGTTTGGTGATGATTTCCCGAATTTCTTCCAAACTAAAAGAAGGCACCACATAGCGAGCATCTGCCCACCAAGTCAATAATTCACCACCTTCGAATTGGGGTTCGAAATCGGAGCGTACGCTAATGACAATCCTGAGTTCAGGGTAGGCTTTTAGCCAGGCCGCCAACTGTTGTTCAAAACCTTGGCGTTCTTCGGCATCCAGGCTTTGGGTGACCAACTCTTCGTACTGATCTACTACCAGTACTTTAGGACCATCACCCAGCTGATTCCACTCTTCTTTAAGGGTTGTTTTGAGCAAAGAGAAGGGCTCCTTACCCGGACGGATGACGGAGAGGATTTGGTAACCATTCCGCCGTAGATAAGGCAATAGACCTGCTTTAATAACGGACGATTTTCCGGTGCCGGAGGCACCACTGACTACCAGCAGGTTTTGGTTGTTTATGCGCTCTGCTAAAGCGCTAATAACTCGATCGCGGCCGTAAAAAAGTGGTGCGTCGTCTTCGTTATAGGATGCCAGCCCCATAAAGGGGTTTCGATCCGGGGTAGGCGGTAAGTTGAAACGATGATTGGGGTGGAGAAAGATGAATTCCCCTTTGTCGTGTTTGCTTAAGTTAAAAATGGAAGGGCTTTGTCGCTTGTTGTTCTCCTGCGTAGAGTTTTCTACCGAATCACGGAGGTAGGTGTACAGTTCTGTGGCGGTCATGATGCCGTCACCCGTACCTGCGGGTATAACGTCGCCTTCGCCATCCAAGGCTTTGAGCAGGGATGCTGCGAAAGGGGAGTGCATTCCGCCATTGGTTTCCCGCAGTCCCAGGCTTTGGTTGGTAATGATGTCCACGGCCTTTTGATCGTGCGCGGCGGAGGTGATGACTTGCCAGGCAGGGTCTTTGCAGTAACGCCAGAAACGCTCTTCGTAAATGATTTTGGGCAAATCAAAAACCACATCCCGAAAACCCGATGACCATTTGAAAGCCCCCGAAAAGCAGCAGTCCAGAATCAACAGGCCATGCCGGCATGGTAAACCTGTGATGGCGTCGTGTAGGAGCTGCATCGAAATCAGCGTTTGTTCCTCACCGGGGCGTGTATCTGCAGCTACTAAATAGCCATTTGGGCCTTTCTCGCTATCGAGCGCAATGCCGTGGCCCGCAAAATAAAAAAGGACCCGATCATCCTCTTTGACGATGGCTGGTATGGTTTGTGTGAGCAGTTGCCGAATCGATTGGTGATCAGCATCAAGAAGCGGAGCGTGTACCTGAAAATGGTGCTGTTCACCTAGACAGTTCGCAATGACTTTCGCATCATTTACCGCCGTGCTTAACGGACTTAGGTGTTTATAGGCATTGATACCTATAATGAAAGCATGGCTGTTCCTAAAAGGGAGCTGTACCGTACTTGGTGGGGTATCAGGATTAGTATCACTCATAGTCAAAAATGGGTTTGTTCTGCGGCACCGATAAAACAAGTATCAGTCTGGACAATGCTGCGGTAAAATTATAGTGTCGTATCAGTGGTCGTCTGTAGTAGACCAACGAAAATCTGGACTCAGTTGATAAGTTCTGACATGTAAAGTGGTTATGGGGCTCCATCAAGCGCCTAGTGGCGCTGTTGTCAGGCTGTCTGGGCGCTCCTTGGGTCGGCCCTCCCATCCTTAGCCCTTGCACGCTCCGCGCCCCGGGCTCACCGCAAGCGGTTCGCCTTTATTAATCAGCTTCCAATTGTACTTTAATCATTAATGTACACCAGTCGTCGCTTACGTCCATCGGCTGCCATCCCCAGGCAGTATCGCGGTCAACGCCCAGCTCACTTTGGAGGAGTTGTTGATAATCCAGCTCTTCGGTAGTTACGAATAACTTGAAATAAGAGGTGGCCTGTGTGTCATTGGGCCCTAGCCCCCAACCTTTATGTGTTTTAAGTAAGGGAAGCACCACTTCTGGCGCTCCGGAGTGTTCCTGGGTGCGGAATACCTGGCCGCCCTCGTAGCAAACGATGCTGTAGTTGCTGCGCATATGAAACAAATAAAAGTAGAGCTGTTGGGAGGTGTTGCTAATCCTTAGCTGAGGCTGGAAGCCCAAAAGTTGGTGTCCCTTGTGTTGAATAAAGGCGGTCTCAGAAGTGCGGAACACCAGGTGAGGATCAGAAAAATGCTGTTTGCGTTGTTGATCTGACAAGACCTCCATCTCTAAGGTGACGCGATCTGTCAGTTGTGATTTTTTATTGGCCAGTGCTAAGATTCTTTCCCAGCGAATAATCTTCTTAAGATTAGAAAAGACCGCGGTCTCCATATTAGGCTTATTACCCAGCTCGAATACCACCTTATCATTCTGTCGATTGATGATCCTAAACCTGCTCTCGTCGGCAATCACCACCAATTCTGCTGCCGAGGTATCTGCTGGAGCACGAAGCCACCTTAGACCATCATGATCATCCCATACCTCAATGAGACGTTCTAGGGCAGACTCGAGGCCACTCAACTCGATTAAGACGGGTGGTTGTGGCAAATACGAAATTCGGGCTTGGTAAAAACCCGTCGGGCGTAAATTTGCTGCTGCTGGAAAGGAGACTTTACTGCGTTGTGCACCCACCGAGGTAATTTCACCTACGAGCTTTTCATTATGATCATCTTCAAGCGTTATTTTGATGGAATTGTCCTGGGAAACTGGAAGACCATGAATAGCTCCGCAATGAATGATCCATTCCCCCTCTTGTGTAGATAGAAGGTACTTTTCCGGTGTACCTAGTGGACTACCCTGCAAGAATTGACGATAAGGATCAAAACCACCAATTGTCTCAAACTGGGGGAGCTGATCGGGGTTGATGCTCTTCACAATAGCGCGAGTACGCAGGAAGAGATCTGAGTAGTTTAAAGGACCTTGGGCGGATTCGAGGGCTTTCAGTAGGCCGCTGGTGAAAACGCCACCTTTAGCCGTATCTCCAGCGGTTTGAATGCTAGTGCAAGCCGAGAATAGGATGTGCTCGGTGAGCGGTACGGCAAGTGGGTGGTGCTTGAAATAGCCGTCGAGATAAGTCTCAAGGCCGCGAGTTTTGCCCGAATTTACGGCCTGTTCGTAGGTCACATAATGTCGTTGGGTAATAGTGCGTGCTTGAATAGCGTCTTCTTCCCATTGATCAAAGCGAGTACCAGAACCGGAGTGGCAGCAGTCGAGTGATACCACCATATGCGGGCTGTGGTCACTGCCGTGGGCGGTAGCTACTTCGTGTAGAAGGATACCCAATTCTTTATCTGCTAAAAGGTAAGGGGCAGTAGCACCAGCAGAATGATAGCAAACCAGATTTTGGTCCTTCCCGTTGGGTTCAATGCTGTTTTTAAATTCCGGTGCAGTGTAGCTTTCCGTACCGTGGCCGCTGAAGTGGAACCAAACTACATCCTCCGGCCTTGCTTGGGTCAAGTGTTCTCGAAAGCCTTGAATAATCCGCTGGTAGGTGGCCTCCTCATTGCGCAGCGTTAACAATTGTAGTTGTGCCGGTTCTGTAAGGCTGCTGCGCAAATAGGCCGCTACGCGGTCGATATCCTTGATGCACCCACTGAGCCGCCTAATAGGCTCTTGGTAAGCATCAATGCCAACTAAGAGGGCGTAAATTTTTGGAGCGTTACTAATCGGCATAAGCTTGTTTATTTTCAATATACTGATGTCAGAGTGGCGGGCGATGATTAAGAGTGGTTTTCATCGCCCTAGATTAATATTCCCAATCTATGCCGTACTCTTCCATTTCTTCTGGTGTTAATTTATAGACATGGTCCCAGAGGGTGCCATTAGCCCAGGCACGGAAGAGGTTGGTTGTGAGCCATTGTCTCTGCTTCTTTTCATTGTATAAAAACACTAGCTGCAATGGAACATAAACTGCATTTGGATGTGACGCCCCGAAAAAAACTGATTTAGGTTCCAGTGCATTGGAGGCTTGTTCGTCATGGCTTAAATGAAATACTTTAAGGTCACTTTCCTCAAAATCATGATGGGTTAGTATTATGCATTGATTGGAAAGGGAAAAGAAGTAATTATCGTCGCCAAGACTTTCTGTGCCTGAACTCAAGGCTTGAATTAATTCTCCTGATTCGTTCCAAATGGTAATGTCTTGTTCTCCTGCGTTTAGGGTAGATACTTCTGTCTTGACTAAAAGATGCTTACCATCATTAGAAAAAACGATTACCTCTATAGGTCCGTTTTGTGGTGGTAATGCAATTGTTGTCATTGACGATAAATCAATTATGGAAACTGCTCCGTTTTCTTCCCCTACTGCAATCGACTTACTATTTTGGGAGAAATTTAAGGCAGAAATCGCCGAGGAAAATTCATGTTTGCGAATCATCCTCTGATATTTTATCTCCCATAAAGAGAGATAGTTATTCTCTGCTTTTAAAATCCACTTATTATCTGGGGAAAAAATAGCAATCTTGCTTAAGTATGCTTGTTGTTTTGTGGTTGGACCAATTTCCCTTCAGGTGAAATGGTAGTGGATGTAATTTTTTTTCTCGCGTCGAAAGGAGGTACTAAAGCTTCTCCCATTACATTCTTTTTAAAAATTCTTCCGTCTCTAAAGAATACCAGAAACGTTTGTTGTTCTCTACTGAATTGAACATTAACGAATTCGATTCCGCTGTAACTATTTTCTGAAAATACTAATTCACCAGTATTCGGATTAAGAACTTTTAGTTCGTATTCGTCATTATCAACGATTGGGTAAACAACTACGAAAGGACAATTGTCTATAAAGTTGGCTTCGTATACTGGTGCTGGATAATGGAAAAGATCACTTAGACCATCTTTAGCAATGCTTGATATGGTTAGCATATTATCATCGCTAATCGTCAACAGTAAGTTTCCATCCTCTGAGAATTGGGCTGCTTTGATTCCAGGCTTGTAGGTGCAGAATAAGGTTGGAACATCAGTATTTGTAATGTTCCATAGACTTAGCATGTAAGTAGAATAGCTGGCATAAGTAGCGAGTAATTTTTTATCAGGGGAAAAACAGGCGTTGTATACAGAAAAATTTTTCTTCAACAGAACATCCTTTTTTCTCGCATTTAGTTGATCCACATTCAAAGTGCATAGCATCCCATTTCTCATGATGGAAAGTACAGATCGGCTATCACTGGAAAAAGCAGCTGCTTTAATCTCTAATTTTCCGCCCAAAATCACCTTCTGATAGAATCCGCTTTGGATATTTCCCAGTAGCCTATAAAGATAGCTAGTGCTTTGCACAGAAGGGGACAACTTATGCGAAGCCATCCCTATGTTGAAAGCCACTGTCCGGTCCCGCTCTTCCTCCTGCCTGGCCCTCAACAACCCCAAAGATGCTTGCGCCTTTCTCTTGTCACGAATAGCTTCGTCCCGTTCCTCTTTTAGTCGAAGAATATCGCGGATTCTTTTGCGCCAGCTTTGACCAACAAAATCAATTTCAGCAAGGTTTAGCCAATGTTGACCTTTGAAAAGCAAAAGGGCCAGGAGTTTATCTGAGAGACCGCCTACGATAAGCGAATCCAAATCCGGAAATTGTTTTTTCACTCGCCACTCTTTCCAACGCGATAACCACTCTTCCTGCTCTTCGACTGACGCATCGGGCCAGATATCTTCAAAAATGTTCCTGCCTGGTTCTTTTAACAGATGTGTAGAGCTAATGGAAATATGTTGAAAGAGTTGTGATAACCTGGCATCGGTATCCCAAAGCTGCCGAAATTGATACAAACCTGATTTTATTTCTGGCTGGTCATTTTGGTTTTGAACGGGCTTGATGTAATTATCATTGACGGCTTGCCAAAGCCGGTTTTGTAAGCTGAGGTTTTCTTTACCAATGGCGTTGATCCATTTCCAGAGTCTTGCCCAGGCGCGTACGAGTGCATCATGAGCCAGTTCAATGTAATTTCGGCCTTGAACGTCTGCTCCCTGGAGTAGCAAGCGTGCCTTGACCAACTTTTTAGCGATTGTTCGTAGACGAGCATTTTCTTCTTTATCCGCAAATTGTAGTTCATCAGTGAAGACGCGCTTTCCTGCTAATTCACCACCTTCTAACGAGATCATCCGCAGCATAAGTTTGCGCATGCTGTTTTGGTCTTCCTCTCCCCATGCCGCGTATTCTGCATCGGCTCGCGTGCGCAATGCACCAATGACCCCACCTAGTTTTTTGTAATCCGCCAATACCAGTGAACGATCTTCCCGCCCACTTTTGAGGTATGCGTGGTATAGCTCGCTGAGGGTGAAAGATAATAGTGGCAGTGCACCGGGCGCCTGGCTTACCTCTTCGCAGAGTTGATCTACGAGTTCCTCAGGTTCATAAAAGAGTACCGCCTGAGCTGCTGGTTTAGTAATAACCTCACGGATTTCTTCTAGGCTAAAGGAAGGAACTAAATAACGACCGACCTGCCACCACTTTGCAAGGATTTTATTTTCAAACTGAGGCTCAAAATCAGAACGCACACTCAGCAGGATACGCAAATTTTGATGCTTATGTAACCATTTAGCAATCTGTTCTTCGAAAGCGATACGGTCCTCTGACTTAAGGCATTGGGTAATGAGTTCCTCGAATTGGTCAATGAAGAGAACGCAAGTGCTTTTGGCAAGGTCTCGTTCAATATCAGGTAATTCTGTAGCAATGGTTGGGAGTGGTTCCTTTCCTGGTCGGATGATAGGAAGAATAGTAAATCCTTGCTGACGCAGTTGTGGGAGAACCCCAGCTTTAACAACCGATGATTTGCCCGTGCCAGAAGCACCACTTACTACTACCAATGCATGCTGCCGTACTTTGTCCAGTAATGCTTCTACTACTCGGTCCCGGCCATAAAAGAGTAGCGTATCTTCCTCGTTGTAAGAGGATAAACCCATAAAAGGGTTACGATTAGGTGTGGGTGGGAGGTTAAATCGGTGATTTGGAACGAGGAAAATGAATTCGCCTTTATCGTGCCGTTTAAGATTGAATATGGAAGGGCTTTGGCGTTTCGCATTTTTACTTGTTGAGTTTTCTACTGAATCCCGCAAGTAACTATACAGTTCAGTGACGGTTATTACACCATCGCCGTTGCCAGCAGGTACTATGTCACCTTCACCGTCAAGTGCCCGCAAAAGCGATTGTGCAAAAGGAGAATGTAAGCTGCCATTTGCTTCGCGCAGGCCCAAGCTTTGATTAACAATAATATCTACCGCCTTTTGATCATGAGCGGAAGAGGTAATTACTTGCCAAGCGGGATCTTTACAATAGCGCCAGAAGCGTTCTTCATAAATGATCTTAGGAAGATCAAATACCACATCTCGGAAACCAGAAGACCATTTGAAAGCCCCAGAAAAACAGCAGTCTAGGATTAGCAAACCATGCCGGCACGGCAGTTTGGTGAGTGCATCGTGCAATTGCTGCATCGGGATCAGCGTTTGCTCTTCTCCTGCTCGGGTATCTGCGGCAACTAGGTAACCATTGGGTCCTTCTTCTCCATCAAGCGCGATGCCGTGGCCGGCAAAATAAAAAAGTACCCGGTCATCTTCATCAACCGACTGCGGAATTACATGCGTGAGCAGTTCTTGTAACTCCTCATAACTGGCATTCAGCAAAGGAGCGTGTACTTGGAAACCGTGTTGCTCACCTAAGCGCTTAGCAATTTCTTGAGCATCGTTCACTGCGGTACTCAGAGGTGTTAAATGTTCATAGGCATTAATACCCACAATGAATGCATGACTAAGCCTGAAGGGAAGCTGGATATGCTGATTTAGAGGGGCCTTATGTTGCATGCCTGAAAATGAGTTTTGAAAATAGACTGTTGTCAATTTAGCGCTTATCTCTTAGCTTAAACCGGAACCAGCGTGCAAAAAACTGGACGATATAAACAATACGAGTAAAAATTGTGCGGCGGACCCTCTATGCTCCTGGTGCAGTTTTTAATTTCAATGGCTGAATGGGGAGTTAAGTTGTAAAAGGAATAGAGAATATTCAAGGAATGACTTGTACTAGGTTGCAGTGGGTAGCTGGTGTGAATTAGGAGGTAAATGGTAAAACTCTAAGCACTTTATAACAGAAAGGAGCGCTTGGTAATACCCTGAAAAAAACAATCCCCATTAGCGTTAGAAGCTAATGGGGATTGTAAGGCTCCTGCAAAACTTGGAGTCCCAAATCTAAGGCATCTTCCAAGGATTATTCAATCCCCAATTTAGCCTTCACCATATCCATTAGGTCCTCTGATTCATCCGCAAACATTACGGCGTTGAAGACACTGGTGTCAAATACCATCACATAGCCATTTTCCTTGGCTACATCATCAATAGCTTGTTGAGCTCTTGCTATAATTGGTTCCAGCATTTGGTTGCGGGTTGCACCCATAGTCTGAACAATTTCCTGCTCAAAGTTCTGGATTTCTACTTGGCGCTTTTCCAGTGCTGCTTGGCGTTCTTGCTGTTGTACCGGAGTGAGTGTTCCACTCTGTACATCTTTGATGAAGGCTGAAGCATCGCGCTGAAACTGAGCAGCCATGGCCTCTCCTCGCGCTACCATTGTAGCCTGCATGATTTCGAGGCTATCGTTAGCTTGAATCGCTTCCGGCATAACGGCAATCAGGTTGCCAAAATTTAAATGTCCATAACGGTCTTGTCCGGTAAGTGCGATCAAACTTCCTAGAACCAAGGTGCTTACGAGCAAAATCTTTTTCATTCGCTTTCAATAATTTGTGGAGCGCAAAGGTAAGTTTTATCCCCCTTTACTGGCAAACACCCTTTAAAGAAAAGCCGTGAGTTGCCAAAAAAACTTACTAAATGTTTGTTTTTAAAACATTTGTTGGTAATTTTGTTTTGTATTCAAACAGAAAGTGTCATGCGATCATATGAAGATTTTACCCCCGCTAAGATAAAAGCCACCTTTGAGGAGTATTGGAATCGATTTGAAGATTTGATCAAACGCCGGTGGATCGGCTTAGCACTTTTGGTGCTAGTTGGTTGGTTGGTGACGCATAAAGATATCTCCGTCAATTTTTCCATGCAGAAGGGTGAGGGCGGCTTTATTACCACCAGCACGTCCTCTTTATTCTACGATCCGTTTGAGGATGATGAAGTACAGGCGCAAAATGTCTCCATGTCGAACAAAGAGCGCTTGGATGATCTAACACCTGAACAGCGTGAAAAGCGCCGCAAGCAGTTGGCCTACGTACGAGAATTTCACGACCTAGCGGAACAAGAAATGGAACGGCACGGAATTCCGGTGAGTATTACACTGGCGCAAGGACTTTTAGAAAGCAACATTGGTCAGAGCCGTTTGGCCCTGGAGAATAATAATCACTTTGGTATCAAATGCTTCTCCAAAAGTTGTAAGAAAGGGCACTGCACCAACTTCAATGATGATCACCACAAAGACTTCTTCCGCAAGTTTATTTCCGTGGAAGAAAGCTACGAAGCCCATAGCAAGGTGTTGGAAAAGGATCGTTACCGTGCGTTGTTTCGGCTCAAGTCAAATGACTACAAGGGGTGGGCTCGCGGTCTGAGAAAGGCCGGTTATGCAACTGATCCTCGCTACGCTGATAAGTTGATTCGCATTATTGAGGATTTGGAGTTGTACCAGTATGATATTTAGCGCTATTCAAAGCGTAGCAAGCACTCATTCAAAACCAGGAGTATAACCCAAAGACAAAGTTGCGCCCCGGGGCACTTATGCCCGATGAGAAGGGGCGATAGTGGAGGTCTAATAGGTTATCTACTCGTACTCGCAGACGAAGGGCATTTCCAATGCGGTAGGCGCTATTGATAGTCCAAATGCTCCATCCATAGCTACCTGTAAAGGCGCCACTTTGTGGATCTATCGGCGTCAAGTCAAGATTATCAGAGGTGCCTTTCCGATCAAAAACTAGATCGGAGTCTTGCACAGTAATTCCAGATACGGCGTAGTCTTTCAACTGCTTCCGGGCCTGGAATTGCCACTTTAAGCCAAGCTCCCAGCGGTTGTTCCGGTAAGAAGTACTCACCTGTCCGTAAAGTGGCGGAATGTGGTCTAGTGGTACTTCAATGCCAGTTACTTCATCCAGTTTGAAATCTCTTTTCCCGTAAGTATAATGCAGCTGCCCTTGGAGGGTCCAATTACTCAGGAGCTGTTGCCGAAAGCTAGTGGAAACACCCCATACCCGAGCTTGCTCGGCGTTGACTACGGCCTGCACAAAAAGCGTATCTCCTCTACTTACGAATGATGCAGAGCCGTCTGGTAACAGAAAGTCCTCACGAATCATGGCCTGTCGAAGCCAGGTGCGATATAGCGTAATCTGGAAAAAGCGGTTTCGGTTCGCTTCGTAACGAATACTGAGATCAGCTGATAAAGAGCGCTCGGCCTGCAAGTCCGGATTGGGAATCTGGAGAAAACCGTTGTTCTCACGAAATTTAGCGAAATCATCAATGTTCGGAGCCCGGAAGCCAGTTGCTAGATGACTTCGAAATTGCCAGCTATTTACCTGCCAACGTACACCCGAAGCTGCGTTGAGTGCATTGGTAGTATTGCTAATGCCTGCCAAGTAAGGAGCTGGCCAAGCAATGGGATCGGTGTCGCTGAATTGGGCAAAGAGTTCACGCTGGGTCCAGCGTAGCCCGCCCTCCCACAAAAAACTCGAATCAGTGCTATTTCTCTGATGTTGGACGTAAGCACTGTAGGTGTCTAGGCCACTGCCACGACTGGGGTAGCGACTGTTTACATCAAACAGAATCTGGCCATCATCCAGTGATCGTCGTGCAGCGGATGCCGTGACATTTTCGGTGCGGATTTCGCCTCCGTACTTAAGGGCGGAAAGCTTGCCAGTTTGTTTAAGTACATCAATGGTGAAGGCGGTTAAGTCCACTCCCACCCGGTTTTCTTCCTGCCAGGGGCTTTGAAAAATACGATCAAAGCGATCTTCTCGTATGTCTTGCCGGCTAACAATCAAACGCAGCTGATCGGCCCAACTGCGATTGGCTTGCCAGTTGGCTGTTAAAGCAAGTAAGCTGCGTTCCTGTGGGCCATAATACCACTCGGCGAAGCGGGGCTGGTCATTGCGCGTTTCCACTAAGCGATCATAGCGAGGAACATCACTCGAAGTAGAGTATTGGCCATTGAACTGCAGTAGAAGCTGTGGGTGCGCTTGCCAGCTGAGCTTTTGGAGTAGATCTATTTGATCGTATCCGCTACCGATTTGCCGATCAGGGTTGGTATTAACCTGAATCAAATCTTCACCGGCAATTCGTTCTACATAAAATGGTCGTGCACCAAATGTTGGGTAGGCGGTAGGGCGACGGTTTCCCGTCTCCAAATCACCAAAACGGCTAGCAGTAAAGGCTGTATACGTGGACCATTTACGTGATTGATAAGTAATATCAGTGCTAACCACTTGCTCTTGAGCAGCCGTTCCGTAGCGTATGGCGGCACCTCCCGACCACTGACTCCGGTCCTGGCCAAGTGGCAATGGGTTCTTGGTTTTGAAGTGGATCAATCCACCAATCGCATCGCTGCCAAAGGCCAGGGCCCCAGGGCCGTAGCTTACTTCGAGTTTGGCCAGCGCGTTTTCGTCAATTGTAATGGCGTTTTGAAGATGGCCGCTGCGGTAGATGGCGTTGTTCATTCGGATGTTATCCACCACGAGTAGAACTCGGTTCGCCTCAAAACCACGCAGTACGGGACTGCCACCTCCCAGTTGACTCATTTGTACAAAAGCTCCAGCGGTAGTGCTCAGCGCTGCGGCGGGTGTATTCGCCTGTACACGTTGGATGTCGAGTGCAGAAATTTGTAACCGTTCTTGACTAAGGTCACGCCGGAAGCCTTGGCTGCCCACCACGATTTCCGGTAGGGCTAAACCTAGTCCAGTTAAAGTGATGACGGCATTTTGATCCTCCACCACTGACCATCTTGCCATAAGGTCTTCTAAACCGAGATAAGAAACGAGTAGGCTATCGCAAGTGGGGATCTTACTTTGTCCTAAGGCATTGGTGAAGAAAGTCTCTTGCTGGGGAAAGGTGGTGATGGTGGCTCCTTCTAGCTCTTGACCTTCGGTATCTACAACGGTAAGCGTAATAGCAGTCTGCGCCGTTACCCAACTCAAGCAGCAACAAAAGCAACAAACGAAAAGTAAAAAACGAACTAACATAGCCCCAGCGTCTTACATCATGGCGGTAACTTGCCTCTATATTACGATCCTCTCGTAATCTAGTTCGTTACAATTGATCAGGGATTGATTGGATACAAACCAATTTGCCTTCCTACGCATTGAATGGCGGTTCGGAGGGCTTCTTGTTGCTTGTTATTGAGGATTAATGTCCGGTTTTGCCGTTCGTATTCCACGCGTATCTGGGCTACTTTATGGTAAGCTAGTTTGTAGAAATAGTCTAGCGGAATAGCACAGGTGTGTTGGTACAGACGCATGTTAATGGTACGGTCAAACTCACCTTCATCGGGGAAATTGTAAAAACCAATTACCGAGTCATCATCCAAAAGAAGCTTAACATTCATTCCCTTTTCAATGGGTTGCAACTTGTATTCTGGCATGACCAGATTGAAGAAAAAGCCACTGATACTGTCATTTTCAGAATAGATGAGGATGGCTTCCGCCTCTTCGATGATCTTTGGCCCATCGATGGTTTCGAACCGACTGGGAATTAAATAACCAAGTGCCACCGTCTGGGAAGCCACCGTTCTTATACTGTCGAAAGGGTCTACTTCATCGAAAGCAATATCACAATCTGCGCTCCCCTGAGCCGCCAGTACGAATCCACTAAATGCGGTTAGTGCCAATAATAGCCACTGCTTAAGCATACCTATGGTTTATTATCCCGGGGCAAAGGTAAGGAACGAGCGCAATAGCCACTCTATTTTAAGAGTAATAGCAATATGCTAACTTTGGGGGCTTATTTTTTTCCAGTTACCCAATCCTTGATTTGAATGAAGTACAGTGCGGCCGATCAGAAGGCATTAGTAACGCGCTCCAAGGCTTTTTTAGCTAAGGAGGAAGCAGTGGTAGGGCAGTCAGTGGAGGCTCAATTGACCCACCTGCGGGAGCTTATCGTTTTTCACGAATGGCGTTATTACATCCAGAATGATCCGTTACTAAGTGATTATGAATATGATCAGTTGTACAAACAATTAGAAGCACTGGAAGAGCAGCATCCAGCGCTGATCACACCTGATTCACCTACCCAACGTGTATCGAGTGATGTGAGCAATGATTTCCCCTCCGTTCCGCACTTAACGCCTATGCTCTCATTGGCCAATAGTTACAATGCGGAGGATCTCCAAGAATTTGATCAGCAAGTCAAGCGGATGCTCAACATTCCGGCGGAGCAGGATATCGCTTATGCCGTGGAGCCCAAGTTTGATGGTGGCAGCATTGCGCTGGTCTACGAAAATGATCAGCTAACTCGTGGTGCAACCCGGGGGAATGGTCAAGAGGGAGAGGAAATGACCGCCAATGCACGAGTGATCCGCTCAGTGCCCCTCTCAGCTAAGTTCAGTGAGCACGGGATCAATAAAGTTGAACTGCGCGGGGAGGTAGTTATTCGGAAGGATAAGTTTGAGAAAATCAATCAGAAGCGGCAAGAAGCAGGTTTGTCCCTGTTTGCTAACCCTAGGAATACAGCCACCGGTGGTCTGCGCATGAAAGACCCTAAAGAAGTGGCGGAGCGTGGGTTGGAAGCCTTTCTTTATACCCTGGGTTTCGCGGAAGATACAGCTGGGAATAACGCCCTAGAGGCTATTCCTACCCACTACGAAAGTTTAGATATGCTCGCCAGTCTGGGCTTCAAGGTACCAGCTGACGGTCCCGAGCGTAAGTTGTGCCGTAACATCCAGGAAGTAGCTGAATACTGCACCTCCTGGGAAGCGGGCCGTGAGGCTTATCCGTACGAAGTGGATGGGATGGTCGTGAAAGTGAATGATCGCGTCCTGCAAGAGCGTGCAGGTTATACCAGCCATCACCCGCGCTGGGCCATCGCCTATAAGTTTGCGGCCAAGCAAGCGACAACGACACTACTGGATGTAGAATACCAGGTAGGTAAAATTGGCACCATCACGCCCGTTGCGAAGACGGAGCCGGTGAGTCTGGCGGGCGTTACCATTAGTAGTATCAGTCTGCACAACGAAGACTTCATTAACGAAAAAGATCTGCGTATTGGTGATCAGGTGCTGATTGAGCGGGCGGGTGATGTGATTCCTTACATCGTGAAAGCACTAGATGATTTGCGCGATGGTAGTGAAGAGCCTATTGCCTGGCCCGTAAACTGCCCCATCAACTACACCGAGGAAGCAGTACCGCTAGTGCGCGAAGAAGGCGAAGCGGCCTGGCGCTGCCCTACTTGTGTATGTGGCGCTCAAGATTTGCAGCGTATTATCTTCCATGTTTCTAAAGCTGCTATGGATATCGACGGGATGGGCCGCCGCTACGTAGAAATGTTCTACGAATACGGCTGGCTACGGACGATGGCCGATGTGTACCGATTACCGTACGAAGAGATTGCTCAGTTGGAAGGCTTCGGAGCCAAGTCGGTGGAGAACCTGCGTAGCTCTATTGAACAAGCGAAGCAGAGTCCGCTTTGGCGGGTGTTGGTGAGCTTATCTGTACACCATTTGGGTAAGCGTTCTGCTAAGCTACTAGCAGCAGAGGTGGATCATATCCTGGAACTAGCTAATTGGACAGAAGAAGACTTTCTGGCTATTAAGGACATTGGCCCAACTGTGGCGAAGAACGTAATGGAGTGGTTTAGCTTCGAGCGTAACGTACAACAACTCCGTAAGATGGAAGAGTTGGGCGTTAATATGAACCAAACCGAAGACGACAAGCCCAAGGCAGCAGTAACGGAGGGACCATTTGTAGGTAAGACCATCCTGTTCACGGGTAGCTTGCAGGAGATGAGTAGAAAGGAAGCACAGGAAAAAGCCGCTGCTGCTGGCGCCAAAAATATCAGTGCGGTAAGTGGGAATCTCAATATTTTGGTAGTGGGCGAAAAGGCAGGTTCTAAGCTCAAGAAAGCCCAAGCACTTGGTACCG
>JBCBWU010000075.1:0-29904 GCA_039816955.1 Bacteroidota bacterium | reverse complement strand
GATCTCATCATCGTACTCCAACTCTTTGAGATCACGATCCAATTCGAGTTGGAGTAAGTCGATGGAATTCTTACGTAAATCGAGTTGCCCGCGGCGAGCTGCGACATCTAGTAATAAGAAGGATTTATCCAGCTCCAGTATTAAGTCTCCTGGCTCTACTTCCGTACCACTTCTTAGATGAACCGTCTTGACTTGGGTGGCGATAGGGGCATTTAATTGTTGCTCGAAAGATGGCGTGACTGTCCCAGTGGCAGCTATGGTACTCTCCAATGCGCCCCGCTCTATCGTGGCCATCCGAAAGTCTCTAGCCTTTGCGCTAGGGCTTAACCAGCTGCGGAAGGCCCAAAAACCAAGCACCAGCAGCGCAAGGATCACCGCAATTCGGAGCCAATTACGGCGGCGGGTTTGGTTCAGTTGTTTTTCGTCTATCTCTCGGTCCATGTCCTGTGGCTTGTGTTCGATCCTATAAAGCCAAGGGATGTGCCAAAAAACGTTTATGCTGATAACCAGTCACTTATGAATAACAGCTTCGCGCAAGTGTTTGATATCGGACGGTGGGGTTGTGCGAAAATGGGAAACCCTCCTACGCGAAAGGCTTCGGCGGGCGTAGTTAATTGAGTTAGTGAACTTATTCCTCGCGTCGGGAGACGCGAGTGAACGGGGAGACGCGAGTGAACGGGGAGACGCGAGGGAACAAGCGAGGAAACTGTTAGTGGAAGATGATGTGGAGGAGGATTAGTGATGCTAGTAGTCCCAGGCCTATTTGTCCAATACGCGGAGAATCGTATTGAAACAGCTGCTTTAGTGGCGTAAAGCCGCGAGCGGCACTAGGTATGGCTACTACCGTAAACGCCACCACGATAACCCAACCGGCCCGAACGAAGTAATTCATTTCCGGGAAAAAATACTGGAAAATTAAATGTAGTGGGATAGTGGCCACAAATGCAACCAAGGCGGCACGATGATTCGGAAAGAGGAAAAAACCAGCCGTGCAGATCAGTACCACTATGCCGCAGTTAATGTAATAGCGCAGTTCGTTGAGCGTATGCGTGAAGGCCGCCTCAGGGTTTTCAAACTTAACGTAAAGCAATACTAGGCCCATGAGTACACCGGTAAAGAAAGTCACCAGAATAGTATTGCGTCCTGCCCGAACGACTTGTTGATCGTTAGCTGATTTATTGATGTAGGTTTTGTAAATATCAATGGACCAAAGGGTAGCTAGAGAATTGAAGGTAGAATCTACGGTACTCATCAGAGAAGCAAACAAGGCGCAGAGGATGATCCCCTTCACCCCTACCGGCAAATAGGTTTTCACCAAGTAGGGGAAAGCAAGATCTGGCTCCGCCAAGCCGTTCTCACCTAAAATTCCTACCAACGCAATGCCTGGAACAACAATTAATACGGCCATCACATACTTCATCAACCCGCCTACCATAAGACCAATCTGAGCTTGCTGGAGGTTTTGTGCAGCCAGCGAACGCTGCATTACCGTTTGGTTAGCACACCAATAATTGATATTGAGCAAGAACAGGCCAAAGATGTGAATCCAAGGGAGTTTTTCGTGATCAGCCGGCAGGTGCAAGTGCATTAAGTCCGGCGTTTTCTCGTAGAGCTGGCCCCATCCACCCAAGTGATGAATGGATACAAATAGGACTACAAAACCACCTGTGAGTAGAATCACAAACTGGATAATATCCGTTTTCACCACGGCACTTAATCCCCCTAGATAGGTGTAAATAGCAGAAAATAGGCCCAGAATAAAGATCAAAATACCAATCCGGATGATGCGGTTCTCATGCAGAATGCTCAGGTATTCCGCAAAGACCAAATCAGCAGCGTAAGCCCCCCAGAAGAGTGCTGCGCCCAAGGTAATAGTACTAAAGAGTGCAATGTTTGCTGAGGTGTAAAGTAGACCAACCGTTTCCCCCAAACGCTTTTTGATAAACTGGGTAATGGTGAGTACACGTTCGCGCAAATACATGGGCACAAAGATGAAGGCTGCCATCAAAATGCCTTGTATCGCATTGATTTCCAGACTGGCCTGCGCCAGACCATAGAGGTAAGCCGAACCCATCATCCCCAAAAACTGATACCCATTGATATTGGTAGCGATAGTGGATAACGCAATGGATGGCCAACGCAGGTTGCGATCGCTCAGAAAGTAAGTCTCCACACTAACATCTTTACCACTACGCCCCGAAAGGGCCGCCACGAAAATGAGTAAAAAGTACCCAAGAACAATGAGGAGATCTACCATGATAATACTGCTGAGCTTTTGGTGAAAGTACAGTAAAATTGACAGTTGGTAAAACGCCTACTCAGTCAAGGGCTGGCATCGTAGAATCGATAAGAAGGTGACGGAGATGGATTAGCGCTTATGGAAAAAATGCGGCACCTTTGCAGCGAATAGTAATACCCCATACCAATGATTGCCACCAAAGATGTACTGATTCACCGAAAGCTTAAGAAAGTAAGGGTAGCAGGTCGTCAACTGATCAACTTATCCGACGCGGATATTGCTGAAATCCTAAACGAATTAGCAGCACTGGCAGAAAGTGAAACCGATTTCCTTTTAGCTGCCAATCAGCAAGATCTGGACCGCATGGATCCGCAGGATCCTAAGTATGATCGCTTACTGCTCAATCCGGAGCGCATCCGCGGGATCGCCGCTGATTTACGCAAAGTTGCTGAACTGCCCTCTCCATTAGGACGAACATTGGAAGAAGGTACGCTTGACTCTGGCCTGCGGGTACAACGAGTAAGTGTCCCCTTGGGAGTTATTGGTATCATCTTCGAATCCCGACCCAATGTGACTTTTGATGTCTTTGCTCTCTGCCTAAAATCAGGGAATGCTTCGGTTTTGAAAGGCAGCCGAGATGCTCATTATTCCAACGAGGCCATCCTTAAGCTAATTGAGGCCGTTCTGGAGCCAAGGGGGCTCACCAACTGTTGCTATCTCGCTCCAAGTGAAAGAGAAGCATTACCAATTATCCTCCAGGCGGATGAGTACATCGACGTGATCATCCCACGTGGTAGCCAGGGCCTTATTAATTTCGTTCGCGATAATGCTCGAGTACCCGTCATTGAAACCGGAGCCGGCATCGTTCATACCTATGTAGATGCTAGTGCTGATTTGGCCAAAGCCAAAGCCATTATCACCAATGCTAAAGCCCGGCGGGTAAGTGTTTGTAATGCCCTTGATTGCTTGCTCCTGCACCAATCGCAAGTAGCGGCTCTTCCGAAGCTAGTGGAGGATTTGGGACAACAGCATAAATGCATTATCCACGCTGACGAAAAGGCTTACCAACAGCTAGCTGGAAACTACCCGAATGAACTGCTAAAAGAAGCGACAAACGACAGCTTTGGCACCGAGTTTCTGAGCATGCAATTAGCCGTAAAGGTGGTGGATAGTTTAGAAGCTGCCTTGGATCACATTGCCCAGTACAGTTCACGACACAGCGAAGCCATCATTGCCGAAGATACCAGTACTTGCGAAGCATTCCTCAAGCAGGTAGATGCCGCCGTAGTCTACGCTAACACTACTACTGCCTTTACCGATGGAGCACAATTTGGGCTGGGTGCCGAAATTGGCATCAGCACGCAGAAGCTACACGCTCGTGGTCCTATGGCCCTGCGCGAATTGACTTCTTACAAATGGGTGGTGCGTGGAGACGGGCAGGTACGACAGTAAAAGTTAGCCGCTTCGTTTCAACGAGTGAGTTTCAACATTACCGCTACAAAACAATTGGAAAATGAATGATCTGCTTATTGCTGATGCGCCTAAGCACTATGCTAGCCTTTGTGCCAAAAGTGAGGAAATGGGATTTTCAATGGCTTCCGATCTCCATATCGGTGTCTTACTTAGAACGCTAATTGCTTCTAAACCGAAGGCTAACTTGCTAGAACTCGGAACAGGTGTCGGCCTATCTCTGGTTTGGATGATCGATGGTATGGATGCGGAATCACAGATCACCACAATTGATAATGATCCAGACCTCACTGCCATAGCAGAAGACTTCTTCGGTGACAACAAGCAAGTAGAAATTATCTGCACGGATGGATCAGCCTGGCTGAAAGCCTACAAAGGGGAGTCTTTTGACTTGATCTTCGCAGATGCCTGGCCTGGCAAGTACTCGGATCTTGAGAAAACGCTGGACTTGGTGAAGGTGGGCGGTTACTACCTTATTGATGATATGCGCACCCAGCCCAATTGGCCCGAAGGTCACCAAGAAAAAGTGGATCAGCTCATCGCCTATCTAGAACAGCGAGAAGATTTTTATTTGACTAAAATGAATTGGTCTACGGGAATTATTCTTGCTAGTAAGCGGTATTAGGGGGTAAGTAATTCTATCACACTCCTGACTGATGCAGCACACCCTTTATTCTGAAAGGCTTCAGCTCATTCCATTCTCATCTGGAGATAGCGAGCTATTCCTGAACCTCAACACCAATCCCTTCGTAAGGCAGTTTCTATGGGATGATCAAATCATCGATAGTACAACGGCCGAAGCGATCATACGACAGAATACGAAGCACTTTCAAGAAGATCAATACGGCTTGTGGAAGTTGCAAATACAGGGCAGTGATGAAGTTATTGGTTACGCTGGTTTGTGGTACTTTTTCGACGAGCCTCAACCTCAACTGATTTATGCCTTGCTTGAGCCTTACACGCACAACGGCTACGCCACCGAAGCTGCTACTCGGGTTATTTCCTACGCCTTCGCGGAATTGAATTTTCAGTATGTACGGGCTGCTATGGACGAGCCGCATCGGGCATCTCAACAAGTAGCGAAACGCTTAGGGATGGCCCTGGTGGACAAGCGACTAGAAGAGGGAAAATCAACGGTATTTTATCGAATTGATAAACGATAATTACGAATGCTCAAAACGCTTATTTTGGAAGATTTCAGGGGCGAAAAACAAGGGGCTCATCGAAAAAATTAAATTAATGGGTGTAAAATATAAACAACTGAATATCAATTTTTTAAATCCTAATATCAAAATACTAACGAAAAAGAAAAATCGGGTTATTTAATTTTTTCGATGGCGATTTGCACCTCCAACTTTTTTCGATCTCAAAAGCACCTCATTTCTCATTCTCCAGTACCGCCAAACATTCCTTCAATGCTTCCCGCCAATGTGGAATAGAAGTTCCCGTCACTGCCTTAATTTTAGCCTTGTTTAAAACACTGAAGTGAGGGCGCTGGGCAGGTGTGGGATACTCATGGCTTTCAATTGGACTGACCTGGCAATCGATACCAGCCAACTCGAAAATAGCTAAAGCGAAATCGTACCAACTGCATACTCCCTCGTTGCTGTAATGGAAGATTCCCGCCAGGTCTTGTGCAGTAGTATCGTCTCTCTCTATTTGCTCGATCACCTGTAGGCTGACACGGGCTAAATCCCGAGCGTAAGTTGGCGTTCCGATCTGGTCAAAGACTACCCGCAACTGATCTCTTTCCTCTCCCAATCGAAGCATCGTTTTCACAAAGTTGTGGCCAAAGCTACTGTACACCCAAGAAGTACGGATAATGGTGGCTCCGGGTAAAGCAGCCTGTACCAGTTGATCTCCTTTCAGTTTCGTGGATGCGTAGACACCAGCGGGGGCTGTAGGATCTTCCTCCCGTAGTGGACGGCCAATACCAGCAGCGTAAACATAGTCGGTGCTATAGTGGAAAAGGTGGGTATGGGTAGAGCGGCAGATTTGTGCTAGTTGTTCAGCAGCAGTTGCATTGACAGCCATAGCCAGTTCAAGCTCCTCCTCCGCTCGGTCAACCGCCGTATAAGCCGCGGTATTCAAGCAGTAATCCGGTTGCAACTCAGTAATCACCGATCGCAACTGGCCAGTGTCACAAATATCCAACTCCTTGCGATCAGGTGCGTGAAATGCCCAGTCAGGATATTGCTGTTGTAGGGCCAGTAGTTCTTGCCCTACTTGTCCGCCAGCGCCAGTAATTAGTATCTTGGCCATTGTGGTTTCTTTAATGAGCCCGCTTTATGCTTGGGCGCGTAAATTTATGCATCCAGCATTGCACCACAAAATCATCTATTCTATGCCCGCAGGTTACTCTGGTACGCCGCTGCTCAAAAAACTAGGCATCAAAGCTGGTTATTCCCTGCTCTTACTACACGCCCCTGAGTATTACCTGGAATTGCTCGACGAAGCTACCCGAAGACTGCCAAATATTGGATAAAACTTCTGCCCAAAGTGCAGACTTTGTCCATCGCTTTTGTACCAGTCAAGAAGAATTGGCGATTTGGTCTACAATAGCTAAGGACGCCATCAAAAAGAACGATATGCTATGGGTGAGTTGGCCAAAGGGGAAATCCACTATCCCTACCGATCTCAAACGTGATCCCATTCGAGAGCACTTCCTACAACTAGGATTGGTTGATGTAAAAGTAGCGGCAGTCGATGACGATTGGAGCGGACTCAAATTTGTGTACCGCATAAAAGATCGTGACTAGGTGGCAGTGCCCAGAATGTTCTTTAGTAAAGCAGCGGTTTCCACTTTTTTATCAAAGATAATTTCATCCTCATCGTCTTCCTCCATTACCCGCTGAATCTCCTTTACCACCAAACGACTACTCACCGTCTGGTAATCCGCCTCATCGTATTTATAAATACTCCACTGCCCCCATTGGTATTCCAAAGCAGTCAGATTTTCCACCCAATCTCCAGCATTCATATACGTTACTGCATGCCCTTTACTCTGAATGGTTCTCATCTGTGGTAGGTGAATGTGTCCACAAATCACGTAATCATATTTCTGCTCGCCAGCCACCTCAATGGCTGTTTGCTCAAAATCGCCAATGAACCTTACGGCTTGCTTTACCCGCCGCTTGAGATAGCTCGCCAGAGACATGGGGTCCCAACCTAGTGCCGCCCGAAGTTTATTGATAAAACGGTTGAGTACAATGAGATAGTCGTAGCTCTTGCCACCAAGCTTGGCGATGAGCGGTGAATAACGCACGGAAAGATCAAAGATGTCGCCATGAAATATCCAAACCCGCTTATCCTTGAGTTGCAGGATCAACTTATCGCGCAAATGTATGTTACCAGTGGAGAAATCGGAATAGCGGCGTAGTAGATCGTCGTGGTTGCCGATAATGTAGTATACCTTTGTGCCTTTCGCAGCCATTTTCAGCACGCGCTGAATGACCTGCATATGCTCTTTGGGAAAGTAGCGCTTGCGAAACTGCCAAATATCAATAAAGTCGCCGTTGATGATGAGCGTCTTTGGTTTAATGCTCTTGAGATATTGCAGCAGTTCTTTAGCATGGCAACCATAAGTGCCAAGATGGACATCGGAGATTACAACGATATCTGGTACGCGTTTCATGTTTAGGATCAATTATGATATGATAGTGCAAGTTGCTGTGATTGTGTGAAGTAGAGATGAAGGCGCCGTTATTTTAATCTGAAATTTGAAGTTCTTTTGTTTCCTCTATGGTCAAAATCGCTTACTCCCCCGTTTATAAGTACCGTTTACCCGATGGGCACCGCTTTCCCATGGTGAAATATGAGCTACTGCCAGAACAGTTGCTTTACGAGGGAACCGTCTCCGAAGACCAGTTTTTCTCTCCTGATCTCCTACCGGAAGAGGTGCTCCTCTGGACGCACACCAAGGAGTATTGGCACAAGCTACTCAATCAGGAACTGAGCCGTAAAGAAGAACGGGCCATCGGTTTTCCGCTACGTCCTGACCTCATCCAACGTGGCCGGCACATCGCTCAGGGCACTATCGACTGCGCGCGCTACGCTCGGGAGTACGGCGTGGCTCTAAATATAGCCGGAGGTACTCACCATGCCTACGCCCATCGTGGTGAGGGCTTCTGTGTTTTTAATGACTTTGCCATTGCGGCCAACTTCTTATTACGGAATAAAGAGTCAGAGCGCATTTTGATTGTCGACCTGGATGTGCACCAAGGCAACGGCACCGCCCACATCTTCCAAGATGAGCCGCGGGTGTTCACTTTTAGCATGCACGGTGAGCGCAACTACCCTTTACGCAAGGAGCAATCCGATCTGGATATTGGCCTCCCCGACAAAACCAAAGGAGACGCCTACCTGAAGGTATTAGAGTCCACTCTTCCTAAACTCATCAAGGACCATCAACCCGATCTTGTCTTCTACCTCTCTGGTGTGGATGTACTGGAGAGTGATCGCCTTGGCCGGCTGAGTCTGAGTGTACAAGCGTGCAAAGAGCGAGATCGCTTTGTCTTCAATGCCTGTAAGGCTCCCAACATTCCGGTAGCGGTGAGTATGGGCGGCGGTTATTCCAAAAAAATCGCCAATATCATTGAAGGGCA
Organism: Bacteroidota bacterium; assembly: GCA_039816955.1. Taxonomy (GTDB): domain Bacteria; phylum Bacteroidota; class Bacteroidia; order Chitinophagales; family Saprospiraceae; genus Lewinella. The sequence continues at coordinate 21,591 of JBCBWU010000075.1, read as the reverse complement.
CGCCAATACTTACCGGGTGGCCATTGATATTTTTGATTAAGCATCAACCAACGTGAGTAAATAGCTTCAAGCATGGAAGAAAATAATACTACACTAATCAACGGACACAAGCATATTGCCTTTCGGCAAACAGAACGCTATTCTGCTGAAGAGATGCAGGAACGCGCTGAGTCTTACTTAGAATGGATTGACCATCGCCGTTCTATTCGCGACTTTTCTGATCGTCCTGTTCCCAAATGTGTCATTGAAAACCTCATCCGTGCGGCATCAACGGCGCCCTCTGGTGCCCATAAGCAACCGTGGACCTTTTGTGCTATAGCGAACCCACTACTCAAACAACAAATTCGTGTTGCTGCGGAAGCGGAAGAAAAGCTCAGCTACGAAAAACGGATGAGCGAACGCTGGAAAGAAGACCTGGCACCACTAGGAACAGACATGCACAAACCTTTTCTGGAAACCGCTCCCTGGCTCATCATCGTTTTCAAAAAGGCCTACGATGTGGATGAGGAAGGCAAGCGTCACAACAATTACTACGTCAACGAATCGGTAGGAATTGCCTGTGGTTTCCTCATATCAGCCATTCATAATGCTGGATTGGTCACCTTGACTCATACGCCCAGCCCGATGAATTTCCTGGCCAAAATTCTCAATCGCCCGGCGAATGAACGGGCTTACATTCTCTTTCCGGTAGGCTATCCCGCTGATGAAGTGTACGTACCCAATATCACGAGAAAGCCGCTGGAAGAGGTAAGTGAGTTTTTTGAGTAAATACGAAGTAGGAAATTAGAAGGTAGAAATAGGAATTCGGAGGTGGGAGATGGGAAATAGGTTAGAAATTAGCGAGGTGCCGTAGCTTAAGCAGCATATCATTGGATACTTCCTCCTTTTGTTTAATAACAGATAAGCATTATCCTCTACATCCGACCTCCGACTGCCCCTTTCCGAATTTGGTACTTCCTATTTCCTATTTCTAATTTTAGAAATATTGCCCAAGGCCCATTACAATTCCCCTACGACCAAGGGGTTGGAGACCATAACCATAATCGATCCGTAGTACGGCTTGTCGAGCTTTATCGGAGATGAGGCGTAGACCTACGCCGGAGAAGTACTTGACATTCTCGCCCTGGATCACATCGCTGATTTGTCCACCGGGGTTGCGCCAGCTGCCCACATCACTGAATACTACACCTTGCACAGCCACCCAAGGGTTTTGCCAGATCAAATGGCGATATTCCACATTGAGAATTACCATGGCCGTCCCACGATCTACCCGGTTTCCAGAACCTCGAATATTCACTCGGCTATCTACCACAAAAGGGGCAAAGGGGGTGTCGTTATTCGCTGCATACCCTAGGTTGAGTCTGGTCGCCAGCAGTCCCTTTTTTCCTACTGGCCGATACCTGCGGAACACCGCCCGAAACAGGTAAAAAGGATTGGTGTTACGCTGAAAGACAAACTCGCCAGATAACCGCAAGTCGTTGCCACTGGGCTGTAGCAAATCATATAATAACCGTCGGCGTTGGTAGGCAATACGGGTCAACTGCTTTCTCTCGGTGCGCTGTGCCGGCCCAGGTACTTGCTCCAGGTCTACTTTTTCGTAGTCTTCTACAAAATAGGTAAAGCCTAGTTCTAGGTCGGTTTCCGGATCAAAGTGGTACCTCCAGTTTACACCAGCATTGTGGTTATCATAGAGGTAATCGACTTGTTGACTCCCAAAGTAGAGCGGTTCTTGGCTAGCGTAGCGCTCCAGCTGAAATCCAAATCCCCACTGGTGCTTACGCCAGTAATCTTGTCGAAAATTGAGCCGCCCACCAAGCCGGCCGTCAATTTGGCGGGCAAGCGCAGTAAAGGTGTTCCCCCTACCCTGCCAGTTATCATCCTGATAACCCAGTTCCCACCAAAAATTATCCCGTAACCCTCCTAGAAGAGCTACGGGGTAACGGCTTACGCCTTCTTGCAGTACATAGTTTATTCGCACCCCATCCGGCAAGGTATCTAATAGGTAGGTAGCACTAATGATACCGTTGCGGTTACTGAGGGCGCGTAGATCATTCTCCACCTTTTGTAGTTGTAAGGTATCTCCTGGCTGCTGATCTAATAGACGATGAAGCGTGAAGGGCTGCGTTCGCTTCAAGCCACCAAAAGTGACATCTCTGATGACTAGTTGTGCTTGCACCAAGCTAGCACAACTAGTCAGCAAGATGATACTCAGCAGCAACCTCCAAATTGGAGGGGAGTCAGGTGTACTCATTAGTGAAGTTAGCGTGATGATGATCAGAAAACAGAGATCCGCACGCCAAGGTTTATCGTGGAAGCACTACCATTGGTTTGGCGGATAAATTGGTTGCGAAACTGCGTATAAAGCAACTCTACTTCAAGCGCTGAAGTAATCTGGTATTTCGCACCCAGTCCTGCCTGGTAAAAATAGTCAAAGTCTTCCTGCCAATAGGGTGAATAAGAGCCAATCGTGTAAAGTGTCGTCTTCGGGTTAGGAAAAAAACTGAAGATCGCCTGTACCGGTGTAGAAAAACGGTTGATGTGGCCATCGTCAGATGATCCGATGTCTTCCCAAAGGATGTCTAGCTCGGTGAATAATGAGAAGTTTTCACCTAATGAAAAGTCATTGAAAATCTGGGTAAACCAGGTATCACCGTTGAAGTCGATAAAAGGACGATTAGGGTCGCTTGCCCCTGCTAAATCATCTCGCGTAGCAAACCAGTAAGTTGACTGGATAGAGAAGTTCGGTAAGGCAGTAAAAGGAGCGTAGCGAATGGAAGGTCCTACTCCAGTTAGTCCTTGTCGGGTACTCGCTGTTTGTTCGAGATTAAAGACATCTAAACGTGTAAGCGAGTCTGCTGGTCCGAAGCTTACTTGACGGTAGCGAAAATCAATACCGGCATTAAAGCGGTTAACTGCGCCATAAAGGATCGTGAGGTTTTGCGTAAAAAAAGTAGCCTGATCGGTTGCGGGGCCTTCTCCGTTACCGGTTACCTGATTGTATAGATTTGAGAATCCCTTGATCTCAAAAGTGCCTTTAGGAATAGCCGCACTCACGACATAGCGGGCAGCATTGTTAGCTCCAGGAGTTGCATCCCCAGGGCGGTTGATAAGCGTAGTCACCATTTCCTTTTGGTTCAACGCCCAATCGTATGGGTAGAAACGAACTTTGCCATCAGCGAGGGGCGTTTCGCGGTAGCTATTAATGAAAGTGATGGCGGTATTCTTGTTTCCGCCAAAATCACTAGCGTACCACTCAAAAATTTGCGATAGCGCTACTCCGTCCTCTTCCACGCGAATAAACTCCGGGTCATTCAGGGCCAGACGAGTCTGGCGGTCGAGTTGGGCGTCTAAGGTAGTAGGCAAATACGCTTCTGGTATGATGGGTGGGCAATCTAGTGCACCACAAACCAGTGCGAAGTGGTAGCGAGGATCTTCAAACTGCTTCAGTAGTCGATCTTTTTCCAGATCATTTAAGGTCAATTGATCACCGGCTACACTGAAGCGAGTGCGATCAAAAAAGCCTGCTACCGCAAGCGGAGACTCCAAGGGGTAGTTTTCTACCACCTGTGCAATGACCAAAATATTATATGCATTGATGTAGAAGGCCTGGATGGTAGCATCGTCCTGGTCGCTTAGTTGGATATTGGCAATTTCTTCCTGCAACGCTTGCACCTCAATCAGGTTAGCCTTAACCTGTGCATAATCGATCAAGCCATCTTCCACGTGCATGGAGAAGAAGTCTTGGCTATGCTGAAAAAATGATTGCAGCTCAGATTGGGCCACCGCCGCAAAGCTGAGGATGGTACTCAAAAGAGTAAGGGTGAAAAGTCTCATTGGTCTTGGTTTTTGTCGTTTTGTCGCAGAGGGCTAAATAAAATCGTACAACCTCCGATTATGGCAAAAAAACAAGCAAAAGCCTATTAGGGGTTTTGGATTGGATGTCGAGGTGCAGACAAAGCAGCCATTGAAGCAGCTAAGTTGTTGGCTATATGACAGTTAGATAGGAAAGGCGGGTAGTAAACAAAAAAAAGCCATTCGCAGTACGAATGGCTTTTTACTTATAATCCCATGAACATATCCAAAATAAGTTGCTCTTTTTTGAAATTAATGGGTCATAAATTTTGCTGATCAATGTCAGCGGATTACCTTCGTCTCATTATCAGTCGGAAAAAAACGTACATAACCTTAACAAATTGTAATCTCACGACTGACTGAGTATAATCCCATGAATACGACCTATCGAGGCGAGGAGAGCAAAATCCTCGCCTTTTTTAATCTATATGGTAAAGGATTAATTGCTGATAGTAGTGTAGTACGTCCTGGCAATGTAGTAACCAGGACGTCCCACCACCAACAAATTATAATCCCATGAACATGTCAAACTAATTTTGCAAAAGCTGCTTTCAACTTTTTTGCTTTGTTGGTGCCGGTGTTTCCTTCCGATCACATTACAAATATGCAACAACACCTAGGCTGACACAAAGACAAAAATGCGAAATTGTGACACTTTTTTCCTTCTAAATTCATTACAAAAACATGCAAATCAATTAGTTATAACCATAATAAGTGAATCTATTTTTTCTTATACCTAGGTGTTTGCGGTCGTAAAAAACTTCACATTTTTATTTTCCCCATAGGCTTAGCGCAAAAAACACCCTCTTACTCACTAGGAAATGATTGACATAGTGGTCAGTTAGGGTAAGTCCTAAACGAGCGATCCCGCGTTTTCCATCATTAGGAAACGCGGGATCGTTTGTATTTGGAAAGTAAACGTAACCGTTCGCCTACTCTTCTTCGTCTTTGATGATCTCTTCGATATCAGATTTGATCTCGTCCACCTTTTCATCAATCTTTTGGCCAACTACCTCAGCAACGGCCCGCACGGTGTCTACAACATCCTCAAGTGACTCACCGATGGTGGTACCAATAGCGCCCAAGAGCGATTCTTCCTCGCCCGCTGGTTCCTCTGTTGCTTCTGCTGCTGGAGCCTCTTCAGCGGCAGCTGGTTCCTCTGCGGGTGCAGAAGTCTCTTCAGTTACATTGTCCGCTGCTGGTGTGGTTTCTTCAGTAGGCGCTTCTGTGGCGGCCTCCGCTTCTTCAGTAGGCGCTTCCTTTTCTGTATCGGTAGCACCTCCACCTTTCTGCTCATTGATAGCCTGTGCCGCCGTCGCTAACTTTTCTGCCTCAGGATCACTGCTAGCTTGCTGGTCGCGGATATCGGCAGCTATCTTTTCTTTAGCCTGCTGCTCTGCCGCTTTACGGGCAGCTTCCTTTTCGCGTTTAGCAGCTTGCTGTTCTTCGCGTTTGCGCTCTTTCTCAATCTTAGCCTCCAGCTGCGTTTTGGTGCGCAGCATATCTTCATACTTTTCACGCTTGGACTTCACCCGCTGTTCAATCATCTGCACCTTAGCCTGGCGAATCTGTGCCTCTAGCTGACCATCCGTACGATCAATCTTGCGAGCCTGAAAGGCTAGATCATCTTCATCGCGCTTGATGGAACGTTCCATCTTTTCAATGGCGGCCAATAAGCCATTGTAGCGGCTAGTGACGCGTTGCAGTTGAGTATTACCCGAGCTGCGTTCGCCAAAGCGTTTTTCTTTTACGTCTTTAAAAGCGGTATCAATGCGCTGCCACATTTTATTGCGGTGCTCTTTGGTGAAGGCTACATCGCGAATTTGCTTTTGCACTCGCTTCAGTTCATCAAATATCCTACCGAGTTGTTTATTCTCCTTAATTCGCCCCTCAATATCTTCCAACATTTCATTGAAGCGCGCCATGTTCTCTTTGGAGTTTTCGCGCAGCGCATCATCCATTTTAGAACGCAAAGCCTTGAGCTGATCAAATGCTTTATTGGTACGATCGCGAATTTCATCCGCGTGCTCCCGTAGTAGCGTGCGGTCGCGCATCTGTTGTTGCACCTTACTCCAGAAGGTTTTCAGGTTGGCCCAAAGTTGCTTATCATAATCTTTTAGGCCTTCCAATCTTTCCTCCAACTCTTGGAGTTCGGCCCGGTAAGCCTGGCTTAATTTTGAAGATAGCACCACAAAGTGCCACTCCGTTTGGGCGCGCTGGATTAGGTCTCCGCGCTCTACTTTAATCTCATCGGGAAGAAGTCCTTCGGTGATGGATAATTCTCGCGTTAGCGTTTCGTAGCCCTCAGGGAAAGCAACTTCTTCTTTGTCGTTTCGCCAGTTGTCCATCATGGCCTGGTAAAACTCATCAGTAGCAACAGCTTCTGAAAAGGTGTAAATATTAACCTTGTTCTCCTCAATTTTCAGCTCTAGAGCTACTAAAATCTTTTCGTCGGCAGCATTAGTGCCCCACAGTACAATCTTGTTTCTCATTGCGTTGCGCTTGTCGATTTTATTCTGGTTCAGAATAGCTTTTCGACACTGTATCAAAAACCTATTTCTCACCTTATCTAAACAGTAACAGAGGGGCGAGCCCTCATCTATATTAATTCAAAAGTAGATATAGTTCCAATAGTAACGTATAAGGTAAGCTATTGCGCTTACCTTGTAAAGGAGAAAATGAAATCAAATAATCTCTTTCTACCTCCTACCATCTACTTTCTACTGCCAGGCTTACCCAGCATACATAGCAAATGTAGGAAATAATTGGCCTCCCCGCTGAAGAAATATAGATGGCACGAAATGATTTTAAGCAAGGCGCCAAACACTTCATTCAGTATAGACGGTACCTGAAGATGACTAGCGAATCCAAACCTCCTCAAACTCAGTACTGACAAGGCAATTTTGGAGCGAATACAACGCTTTCGCGTAAACGCTGCTCTTTAGGATAACTCTTTCTTCTACATAAGCAACGATCATCATGCATCACCTAAATGCTGTAGTGCTCAGTGCGCTATTGTTACTCCCCCTATGCCTGTTTTCACAGGACGTACTCACTTACGAGATCGCAGGTCTGGAGGTGGCGGGTTGCCAATACACCTCTGCTCCAGTAGTTCGGCAGATGAGCGGAATGCGCGTGGGTGATAAGGTGCAAATACCAGGCCCCCAAATTGCCCAGGCCATTAAAAGATTGCTGAACCAACAGCTCTTTGCCTCTGTAGAAATCGTGGAAACCAACACCAAGGCCGATCTAATCTGGCTCACTATAGAAGTAGCTGAAGCCCCCATCCTGAAGTCCGTAAGTGTAAGCGGGCTCAGCAAAGCGAAAAACCGAGAATGGAAAGCCTGGCTAGACACCTATGCCCCACTACAGTCGGCCTGGCTACCTGCCCAACAAGCCCAACTACATTATGCCATTGCTACGGAGCTCCAAAACCGTGGCTATACACCTGATGCCTTTCAAATGCAGTCTCGACCCGTGGAGCAGGGCGTAGCCTTAGAGGTGGTATTCGAAAAACAGCGCAAGCAGAAACTAAAAAAGATCCACTGGCAAGGTGTAAGCGTAAGCCCGGTACGCCAGATTGAGAAAGCCATGGGTATTAGTGCACTCCGTAAACCTACCTTTAACACCAGCTGGCGTACCCAAGCCCGTGCTACGGTCATCCAACACTACCGCGACTTGGGTTATGTGGATGCCATCATTACTCAAGACAGTAGCTGGCAAGAAAACGGAAACTGGCAGTGGGCCTTGGCGGTAGCAGAAGGGCTACCCTATAAAGTAGGCTCCATTAGCTGGAAAGGAGCTGAGAAGTACGACCCCGAATTCCTACAGGCCGTTTTGGGTATTTACCCCGGTGATCCCTACCGTCCTGATTACCTGGATCGCCGCCTACATTTTGATCCAGAACAGAAAGATATCAGTGGGTTATACATGGATCAAGGACACCTATTCTTTCGGGCGGAAGCCATTACCACCAGTCTGCGAGGCCAGGAGGTAGACATTGAAATTCGGATGTCGGAAGGTCCTGTGGCAATGATCCGTGAGGTACGAGTAGAGGGCAATGAACGCACCAACGAACACGTCATTCGTAGGGAGCTACGTACCCAGCCAGGCACGCCTTTTAGTAGAGAAGAAGTACTACGTTCACAGCGAGCACTGATTGGACTGGGGTATTTCAATCCCGAAACCTTAGGCGTAGATACCGAAGTGGATCCAGAAACTGGCATGGTGGACCTAGTCTACCAGGTAGAGGAACAGCGCAATGACAAGTTTGAGCTTGCAGCCAGCTTAAATCCTGGTAGCGGAGACGGTCTCAGTGCCATTGGCACTTTAGGTTTCACCTTCAACAACTTCTCCCTACGGGAATTCCTGAATGGTAACTGGCGCAATGCCCACGGCGACGGGCAGCAATTGAGTATTCGTGCCCAGTCTAGTGGACCGGCCTTTCAGTCGTACAACTTCAATTTCCTAGAGCCCTGGTTTAAGGGTAAGCCCCAATCGTTTGGCTTCAGCCTATTTCATCAAAGGTTTACCGATCAGGACAGTCTGGACAATTTGCAAACGCTTTCGGTTACTGGTGGCAACCTTCGCCTGGGACAACGTCTCCCTTGGGGCAAGGGTGGTTGGACCCTCAGTAGCGAACTGGGCTATCAGTACATCCGCCTTAATGAAATTCTGAGTATTGACCTCGATGACGGCAGCACCATAAGCAGTGGCCGATTTAATAACCTCTACCTACAGCTCAAGCTTGCCTATAATACCGTTAACGACCCATTCTTCCCACGCCATGGTAGTACCTTCTCCGTTAGTGGCCAATGGACTCCACCTTGGCGGATAAGCAGAGATGCCGAAGGAGTGCCAGAATTCAATCGCCTCGCCTACCACAAGTATCGCCTAAACGGCACCAAATACATCCCCTTAGGTAAAAAAGCGGTGCTGAAGACGAGTGCCAAGATGGGTTGGCTGCTCAATTATGGTAACAGCCAAACACCACCCTTCGAGCGCTTTGAGCTTGGTGGAAACGGAATGGCCGGGAGCCAGCAGGCGGCCTTTGTGGGTAATGACTTGCTCTCGCTAAGAGGCTACGATCTCGACGAAATTCCTGGTAGCACCGCGGGAGGTGGGGCCGCTTTTGCGAAATTCACCGCGGAGGTGCGCTATCCGCTCCTGAATCGCCCTGCCATGCGTGCCTATGTACTGGGTTTTGCGGAAGCAGGAAATAGTTGGAAATCAGTAAGCGACTTTAACCCACTGGACACCTATCGCTCAGCTGGTCTAGGACTGCGCCTACAAGTACCTATGTTTGGCACTATTGGCTTTGATTATGGTCTGGGCTTTGACCAACCGAACTTCCAATGGCAAAACTGGCAGCAACACGGCCGCTTTAACTTAATTTTTGGCTTTGAACCGGAATAGGAAGGTTAGAAATCAAAAATTAGAAGGTAGAAATAGGAAGTCCGAGGGGGGATGGTCCGACTACGCCAGAGGCATATGCTAGAACTTCGACTTCTACAGAAGGCTTCGTCGGACGGATGAAAGAAGGTCGGAGGTCGGAAATGGGTAAGTCGGAAATACTGTTCTTTTCGGTAAGAAGTCAGAAGCAGTAGAAGGTAGAAATGCCTATGATATTTACAGCTGGCGCCCTCTACCTTCTACTATACTGGTTTAATTTTCTGGTAAGTCATCCAGTAATTGCTGAGCTATTTCGCCTGGATAAGCACCAGCAGCAATGATTGTCTCCAGCTTTCGGCGTGCTTCAAATACATTGTTAAAGCCCACATAATTGAGCGTGAGGTACCAATTGCTAATTTCCATGGACTTGCCCATTGACGAGTTGATCAGCTGAAAAGTTCTGAATGCATCATACTCTTTGTCGGCCATAAGCTGTGAGATTCCGCGATAGAGGTGTACAAAGCCAGCTTGTTCCTTGCTCTGAGCGTAATTGGGAAACAATTCAATGGCTTCCTCATAACGCCCGGCATTGTAGGCTTCCATAGCTGCCGCAATCTCAGGAACCCGGGACGCATCAGTAATAGCAGTGAGCTCATCTGGATAAGCTTCCAGATAACGCTCGATAAGGTATCCTAGTGGTTTTTCTGGCTTAGGCTCCTCAGTAGTAGCGCCCGTAGCTTGATCACTTCCACAAGACGTGTACAATACGAAGCTGAAGGCAAGTAAGACAAAAGTACGAGCCCGGTTTAAGGCAATGGATGATATAAACATGGGAATGGATTTTCCCGCAAAAGTACTAAGTATAGTGCAAAAAGCAATCGATCCTTCTAAGTTCGCGATAGCCTTAACAAATGGATCACACCACAGTAAAGCCTAAAGTCCTTACCTTGCCGTTGATGTTACGTTTTTGTCTTAGCAGTTGTCTCTATTTGATGCTTTCGGTGGCCGTGTACGGTCAGGGCCTATCTACCGAGCTAGAAGTCTACGAGTTTTCAGACGGGCTAAGTCACCGTAATGTCTTTAAGGTCGTTCAGGACCAAACTGGGCTGATCTGGCTAGCTACTATTAATGGTCTCAATAGTTTTGATGGTTATCAATTTCGGCATTACAATCCGAATACAGAAACGGGACGACTACCGGCAGAAATGGTGGCTGATATTGCTTTGCAGGAGAATGGACAACTGGTGCTAGCCAGCCCTGATTTTCTCACCTATTTTGATCCCGTACAACATACGGCTGACGGGCACCAAATCAAACCGGGCCAATTAGCACGCCGGGAGGCTTTCGCTCCTCACAATCTTTGTTTTCAAGATGATGTAATTTGGTGCACTATCTTCGATGAGGTAGATGGGACCAACTGGCTGGCTCGTTTTGAGAATGACAGCTTGCAGCGGTTGCGGCTACTGCCGGGAGTGAGTACACGCCGACCTTTTCTGGAGTGGCAGGGGCAACTCATTATGGCCACCACCGGAAATCAACTGGACTATCTGGTAGCAGACGGAACAGTGAGCGAAACCGAACGTATTGAAAGTGGTCGTGGAAACACTATTGGTGTAGCTGCCCTAGCTCAGCAAGACGAGACGCTCTGGATTTTGATGGAGGATGGAAAACTCTACCAAAAGAACACCACTGCAGAGGCGGCTAAGCTGTGGGGGAAGATTCCATTTGTAACCGCCGAAGCCCAACTAGGAGCGCTATTGATTGAAGAAGACGGCGATATTTGGGTAGGGGGACGCGGCGTCCTCTGGTACTATGACCATTGGCAGCGGAACTGGGTGGACTACGATGATGCCATTCGGCAAGAACTTCGCAATACCTGCACCTACCGGCAAATATTCCGCGATCGTTCGGGTACCATTTGGTTAGCTACCGATTTTGGGGCACTAAAAATCACCCAATCCGACCGGCTGTTTGATCATTACCTCAGCGGCGGCAGTGATTATTGCAGCAATGTCTACTGCAGTACCCGCGGCATGGCGGAAGACGAGCGGGGTAATCTCTATATATCGTACTACAATTCGATTCACGTTCTGGACCAAAACAGTCAGAATATTCGTCCACTTTTTCCGCGCAAAGACTACTTCAACTACCCCTTCGGACTAGCCTACGCAGCGGGTGCACTATACACTGGTAACGGCCTACGGATTGATCTGCAAAATTTAGAACAGGAGCGCATCTTCCCAGCCGATAATAAAGATGTCGGCGTCGTCATTCTGGACCGCCAGGGCATTCTTTGGTTTGGGTACGAACAGCAGTTGTATCGTTATTATCCGTTGGAGCGCAGATTGGAAGAATTCTTCCTAGCCAATGGCGCGCGCATTGAGGGTTCTATCTCTTACTTGTACGAACCACCAAACGGAACTCATCTTTGGGTTGGAACGATAGAAAACGGAGTTTATCGCTTAGAGCGGAACGGAAGAATTAGTGCACACTTTCACGCTGGCGAAGGCAGCTTGATCCGACTTCCTCATCAGCAGATCAATAGCATCTGGTCTCCTAAGCCTGATGAACTCTGGCTAGGTACCGGAGCAGGACTGGTAAGCCTGGATCTCGAGCATAAGCAACGCCAAGTTTACACCATCAAGAACGGCTTACCCAACAGCTTTATCAACGGCATTTTATCTGAGGGTGACAGTTGCCTGTGGATCAGTACAGATAATGGCCTTGCGCGTTTTAGTTTGCAAGACCAGCAAATACTCAACTTCAGTATCGAAGATGGCCTGACAGCGAATGAGTTTAACCGCAATTCCTATTTGAAAGCTAGTAACGGCCGCTTGTACTTTGGTGGTCTGAACGGTGTGAATGGTTTTTTGCCGGATGAACGCTATCGACGCAGTAAAGATCAACGACGAAATACGCCCTTAGTACTTACCACCTTTAGTTATCTGGACGGCGCCGCGGATAGTGTACGCGAGCTCCTACGTGAAGAGGCGGAGGTAGCCGATGCTTTTGAGTTGAGCTACCGCGACCGCATGTTCACTGCTGCCTTTGCTTTACTGGATTACCGGAACCCGAGTGGGAATACGTTCCAGTACTATTTGGAAGGCTACGAAGAGGAATGGTCAGAACCCAGTACGGTACCAATGGTTCGGTTTTCTGACCTCAGTCCTGGAGACTACACCCTGCACGTACGTGCCCGAGCAGGCACGAGCGACTGGACATCGGAAGAACTTACTATTCCTATTCACATCCAGCCGGCAGTATACCAGCGCGCCTGGTTTTGGCCGCTCATGATTCTGTTGGGTATAATAGCCGTAGGTGGAGTGATGCAGTTCCGCTTGTATGCCCTACAAAAGCGCCGGGAAGAGCTAGAAACTGAGGTGGCCTTGCGCACCCGCCAATTGGAAGAAGAAAAACACAAAAGCGAAGCACTGCTGCTGAACATCCTACCAGTAGAACTAGCAGAAGAGCTAAAACTCAATGGCTTTGCCAAGGCCAAACGCCACGAGCAAGTAACCGTTATGTTTAGCGACTTCAAAGGCTTCACTGCCATTTCTAAGCAGCTCGAACCTGAGGAGTTAGTAGCGGAGATCGATCTCTGTTTCCGTGCCTTTGACGAGATCACCGAACGGCACGGCCTGGAAAAAATCAAGACTATCGGCGATGCCTATCTGCTCGTGGGAGGCATTAGCGAAAAAGCCGAGGATCAGGCGAAGAGAGTTGTATTGGCCGCCTTAGAGATTCAAGAATTCATGGCCGCTATTGCCGTAGAACGAAAACTACAGGGCCGGCATTTCTTCGAAGCTCGCATTGGTATCCACACGGGACCACTCGTTGCGGGTATTGTAGGTATTAAGAAATTCGCCTACGACATCTGGGGTGACACCGTCAATATTGCTTCCCGTATGGAGACCAAGGGCATGGCTGGTCGAGTCAACCTCTCGGCCGAAACCTATCAGTTGGTACAACACGACTTTAGTTTCACCCCTTATGGCCAGTATCAGGAAAACCTAACTGAGCTTGACATGTACTTAGTAGAAGAATATCTAGATCACGCCTCTTAATTATTTTTTGTTGTTTTTATTTTTATTTTTAAACATTTTAAATTATCTTTGTATTGCAACAAAGGATAAGGCTATCCGTGCGTTGCACATCAGAGGATTTTAACCGTACTCGTTTCTGCCAACGTTATTTAGTCGTAAGTAATGGGAAACACTAGCCTAGTACGGAGTTCGGAGGTTAACGCATTGCTGGGTCCATCTACTTGATGGACATGATGAAAGTTCTAATGATTTGCTCAGTCAAGTCAATGGAACTGCGTGCCTGCACCATCGAAAATGGTGAGGGTGTGATCGGTGAACCGGACTCTAAGGGAGGGCCCGCCGCAGGCGGTGTGTAGCAAATACATCTACATCCCACCTTCCAATTACTCCTCCACTTATTTATTTCTGCATTAGTTTCCTTTCCTTACTATCTACACTCATTAGGCACTGTCCTTCAAATGGATAGGCCATCCTTATTATCACACTAAAATCACCTATTTATGAAAGCTTTAAAAACAGTAGGCTTCATTATTTTGGCACTTCTCCTTCTGGTTGTCCTTTTAGGTTTAATTGCTCCAAAGGAAGTGCAACTCCAGCGCTCTGCGGTTATCAACGCCCCACAGGCTACCGTTTTTTCTATGGTAAATGAGCTTCCTGCCTGGGAACGCTGGTCGCCTTGGGTAAGGCGTGATGCTACGATTAAGAACCAATACAGTGACCAAAAAATGGGCACCGGTGCTTACTATAGCTGGACCAGCGAAAATAGCGGAACGGGGAAGTTAACCATCACCGAAAGCTTCAGCCCTGATAGCTTGCACACCTTTATTGAGTTTGATGGCCAAGGCAACACCAACTCCAATTGGTATTTCGAACCTGTAGAAGGTGGTACTAAGACCACCTGGAGCTTTGATAGTAAGCTTCCCTTCCCCTTTAATGTTATTCTACTCTTACAAGATGTAGAAGGCATGATAGGGAAGGACTATGAAGACGGCCTGTCATTCTTGAAAGTGGAGGCCGAGAGTATTCTACCGGAAGGAAATACGCCTACGGCTAATGGAATCGATTTCCCAGCTACGCACTTCATTGGTCAGCGCGCTACGGTGAGTCTGGCTGATCTATCCGACCACTTCCAAACGGTGATGCCTATGGTAGGAATGAAAGTAGCGGAGGCCGGCGCCGAAATGATTGGTGCCCCTGCTGCCCTTTATTATAACTGGGACGAAGAACAGCAGCAAACGGACCTAGCGATTGTGCTTCCTGTAGCCAGTGATCTGACGGTGGAAGGACTGGACGTTTTTGACATTCCTGCTCACAGTGCTGTACAAGCAGACTACGTAGGTAACTATGACGGAATTAGAGTAGCACACGAAGCTATCGATGCGTACCTCGCCGCCAATGGCTTAACCCCCAAAATGCCGGTTATCGAAAGTTACCTACCCGACCCCGGACCTGAAACAGAGACTGATCCCAACAAGTGGATGTCGACAGTAGTGTATTTATTAGAAGAATAGGGATTATGTTCAACAGACCTCACCGATACCGCTGACGAAGTGGTTTAGGCGAAGCCAAACCTACTTCTGGCGAGTATATACTCGATACGAAAACGGTTTGGATGCCCAAACCTTTTCGCGATCGGTATAAGCGCCTAAAAACGCTGGTGAGGTCTCCCCATTCTTACCAAGTACGCAATTCATCTAACCACTTCCAAGGTGCTAGCTCCGTGAGCAGAATCCGGAATCCTATCCGCTCCCCTACCCCACCTTGTTCTTTCAGGCGGTCCATGATTTCGGCTGAACCAACTAGTGGTAAAAAGACACCCACTTTACCATCTAGCCATTCTAAGGCGAGGCCACCATTCCAGAGGAATTGGTTTTCGTCGCCGTCAAAAGTGGGAGCCAAAAAGCTTGCTGCGTCAACATAGGGTTTCAAAGGAAACCAGCTGGGCGTAAACGGTAAATCAACGGCCAGGTTCACACTTATCATACGACTATTACTGCGCCCTACGGCGAAACTAGCGGGCACCGGCGCCCTAAACCCACCCGCTCGTAAACCCAACTGCCGAGCAACCAGACCATCCATTTCAGAACGGGCAAAGTAGAGATTGTCAAATCGGTAATCTTCTGCTGGACGGTCGAAGAGGCTGAAGGCTTGAGCTGGAGTAAAGGTGGTGTTCTCTACAGAGTTACTGAGGAAGAAGCCCGCAAATAACCGCCAGTAAAAGGCTTTTTCTTCTTGATACAATAGCTTGCCCTGCCCCTCTAATATGAGTTTCAGGTGATCTTGGGCACGATTCAAGCCATCCACATAATCCGCATATTCAGTGGTGAGACGCCAAGTAGCTGGGCTCAAGACCCACTTACTACTTAAGCTGAAGCTGGCCTCGTAGATATTTTGTTTGCGCTCACTTGTTCCCAACAACTCTCCATCTGCGCTGAAATCCAGGTCGTCCACCCGAGTATTCAATTGACGCACTTGCATTTTAGGCTCCCACTTCCCATCTGCCCAAGGGTAAAAGGTAGACTGTGCCCCTAACTCACGGCGTATGTATCTTAACGGTAGGTCCGCCTCCTCAAATGTCTGAAAATGAAAGCTACTAAGGTTTCCAAACAGACTCAGCTCCCGCAGCCCCTTTTCGTTTTTTCTGTTCCAGATGCGTCCACGAAGCCCAGCAGCACCTACCAATTTACCAGAAGTGGTGCCAAAGAGCGGTGCCATGTACCATTCAAAAGAGCGAGGCAATACCCCACGATTGGTGAATATCAAGCCAGGAAGTACACCATCATCCTCATTAAATCCTAAGAAGGGACTTAAGAAAACATCACTAAACTGCTCATTTTTCAAGCCTGTAATGAAGCGTAAGCGTGGTCGTCCCCAACTACCTAAGCCTTTACGCCAGTGATTGTTCTGTCGCTTACTTTCAAGGGTCTCGTGTAGTGGGTCAATACTAATTTGCTCATACTCTGCTTGAGTAAACTCCACCTGAAATCCATCCTGTGTTTCGGGAGGCAGCACCCATTGCAGGGTAGTATCACCTGTACTAGAGATCGCCTGGATTGGCACCGGACCAGCTATTTTCCCCTTATTTTCAACCCTTAGCGCATCGCCATTCTTCCCTACGGATCGGATAGAATAGTCCTGCTGTCCAGTGGAGTTGACAAAGCCTTGAAACAGCCAATCCAATTTTTCGCCACCGTGCCTTTCCAAACTAGCTTGCACATCTTCCGGGCGAGGATGTTTGTACTGCCAGTCACGATAATATTGCTGTATAACTTCATCTAATTTCTCCTGGCCCCAGTATCCTTCCAATTGCCGCAGTGCCATTTGTGGAATACTGTAGGCCCCTATCCAATAATTGTAAAACCGGAGCTGTCCAGAAGGCGTATTCGGTGCCTGACTTAAGCGCTGACAACCATAATAACGGTAACCAATTTCATCCAGATTGGTAAGTGCACCTCCAGCAAACAGACTAGGTAAGGGTGCTTCCTTTCCGTAATAAGCCCGATCATAGCGTTCTTCATAATAGGAATTAAACCCTTCGTCCATCCAGGCATGATCACGCTCGTTGCTGGCTAGTATACCGTAGAACCAATTGTGCCCTACCTCATGTGCCAGCACGAGATCCAATTGCCGAGCATTAGACTCAAGGCCGATCACGGTAATCATTGGATATTCCATTCCCCCACCTGCACTAAGCGCACTTTGCACTGCACTTACTTGGGGGTAAGCGTAAGGCCCCACGTGATCAGAGTAAAAGCGGGTGGAACGTTTGAGGTATTCCATCGAGCGTTGCCAGAGATTCGCTTGCCGGTCGGTAAAAAAGGACCAAACATCAACGGGGTCACGCTGAGCGATGTGAACGGTATCGTGTAATACGTGAAAACGCTTGTCCGCAAACCAAGCAAAATCATGCACCCAATTCGCACTAAAGTGCACTTGTTTGTAATCAACCGCACTTTCAGGAAAGGCTGCTTCCTCGTACACTTCTAAATCCGAAGCTGACCAACTTAGGCCTGCATCTTCTTCGGCTTTTTGTTTCAACCAAGCTAATTCATCCGTTGTCTGGAGCTCGCCGGTAGCAGCTACTACATAGTTTTCCGGTAGGGTGATGTATACATCTATTTGCTGCATGAATTCGCTGTAGTACTCACCGTAATCCAGATAGGGCATTGGGTGCCAACCATCCCGATCGTATACCGCCGGCTTGGGGTACCATTGGGTTACCTGATAAGACTGTCCAACGTGACCCAGACGAGAAAAAGAGGCAGGAAACTGCAGTCGAAAGGGGCTTTCAATTCGGACGGTAGTTTTCGGTGGCAAAGGTTCATTCAACCAAAGTTGAATCACATCTGGCCCCCAGCTATTAGGCTCAGCACGCAGACTTTCGCCAGCGCTGGTAAAATCTAAGCTGTCAATAAACCCTAGGTCTTTCTCCGGAGAAAAATAAAACTCGGTATCCCCAGAACGTAGCATCTGTTGGGCAAAGGCCGTGTTTTTGTTTTGGTAAGCATTGGGCCAGAGGTGCAAATAGATAAAGGTCAAGGTATCTGGCGAGTTATTCTCGTAGTCCATCGACCACCAACCTTGCAATTGGTGTTTTTGATCGTCTAGCTGCACTGATATATCAACGCTCAACGCCTGTTGAAAATAGGTATCCTGCGCCGTGGCAGTAGTCAAACCTAAAAACAAGCATATTAGAAAGTGCCAATTGTTTTTCATGGAATGAGATCAAGGATTGTACAATAAGGAAAGTACTCTAGAGGGCGAAGTTTTACAAAAAGCCGTTCCTTCGCGCTAAATTAACTACAAACCTCATATTGCAACTACCGATGGATACATCTACGCTCGCTCACCTTTGTACTCAAGTAGAAAACGTAGCCCGCGAAGCCGGATCATTTCTAATGCAAGAAATCGGGCGCGTGAACCAAGACCAGATCGAGGAGAAAAGCCTGAACAGCCTGGTCAGCTATGTGGATCGTACGGCCGAGGAAATGATTGTAGCGGATTTGACAGCCCTGTTGCCCGAAGCTGGCTTTTTGACCGAAGAAGAAACTACAGATCAAAATCTGGATACGCCCCAGCGCTGGATTATCGATCCGCTTGATGGCACCACTAATTTTCTCTTTGGCCTACCATGTTTTTCGGTTAGCATTGCCCTCGAAGTAGAGAAGGAGCTGGTATTGAGCGTAGTATACGAACCCAACCGCCAGGAATGCTTCTCGGCCTGGGCCGGAGGTGGCGCCCATTTGAACGGCCAGCCGATCAAAGTAAGAAGCAATGACCAGCTTGCTAAATCATTGCTAGCAACAGGCTTTCCTTACTACGACTACAGTCGAATGGAACCGTATATCAACCTATTTCGGCACTTGGCAAAAAACACCCGCGGCATTCGTCGCTGGGGATCCGCCGCTATTGACTTGGCCTATACTGCCGCTGGACGTTTTGACGGTTTCTACGAGTACAGCCTCAATGCTTGGGATGTAGCAGCAGGCATAGTTTTAGTAAGAGAAGCAGGAGGTATAGTCACTGATTTTTCCGGACAGAATGACTCGCTCAACAATGGTGAAATTGTCGCTGCAAGTGCGGCCATACACGACCTCCTCTTAGCGCAAGTGCAGCAGCACATAGGCGTCTAAGGTTACCCACCAAAGGCCCCATTTTCGACCTTACTACTATCGTAAACGCGGATACCCACTACTTCAGCTTCGGCGGTCATTTGACCACCAGCGTAAAAAGCGCAGTGCAGTACCGTTTTACGGCCCTTTATTTCCGTCACGCGAGCGCGTAACTCTACCGTTTTATCATTAGGAGTTGGTTTGAGATAGCGTATATTTAAGGTACCAGTAGCATAGCGATATTCTGGATCACTACCTAGTTGACGTTCCTCGGCGCGGTAGGCGGCCGCGGCGGCTGTACCCATACAGTGACAATCAATGAGCGAAGCAATAATACCGCCATTGAGGATACCTGGCCAGCCCTGGTACTTTTCTTCCGAATTCCAAAGACACACGGCTTCCTCCCCATCCCAATAGCTGCTAATTTGCAGACCAAAATGGTTATCGCGCCCGCAGCCAAAGCAGACGTTACCGGGCATAAAATCTTGAAAATATTCAGTAGCAGCCATAGTAAAAGGTTCTATGCAACAAAAGTACCAATTCACAATTGCGCCGCCAAGGCGTCCAAGTCCTCTTGGTACAACTGGTAAAACTCTTCCACGTAGAAGCGCGTGTTATAGTCATCTTCATTGAATGCTAACTGGGCAGTTTTCAGCCACTTTCTTGCTCCCGCTAGATCACCCTGCTCTACGTACATTTTGGCTAACCAGTACTGCAAATCCGCATTGTAGTCTTCTAAGGTAATCCCTGTTCTGAAGGACGATATAGCTTCACCAGTATCACCTTTTTTCCATTGGGCAATACCACTCATTAGATAAGCCTCCGGCGGTACGTAGTTGGCCCCGGCCACGCTGTCTTCGTGGGCAATGTGCCGATCCAGATAGTCAATAGCCTCATCGTATTGATCGAGCTGCAAATAACAGATGCCACGCATAAAATCAACACTAGTCGACTGCGGATAATCCACTACACCGGGGGTAATGGTATCCAGCGCATTGAAATCTTGTAGTGCGCGCTCATAGTCGCGATAAAAATAGAGATACAAATACCCTCGCCAACCTATCCAACCTAGTGGATCAAGATCGGCGGCCTTGCCATAGTAGTGGGGAAAAGCAGCAGTAATACCTCGCTTCAGGTACGGAACACCAATCTCCCGATGCGCCAGCGCATGATTTGGATCATAGCGCAAAGCCTCCTCCAGCAATAGCTGCGAAGCCGGCGACCCTTGATAATAATTGGTAATCCCATCCGTCAAATTTTGCGCTAGCGTTGCATATTCCTCTGGTGTGAATGACTTGGAGTAATACTCATAGTCTGAACGCTGACAGCTCCACAACACCGTACTCAAGAGCAAGACGAACAAAGCGCCATTCCTTGCCCTAAGGCAGAATTTCCACAAGTTTTCCATCCTTTAGTTTTAGGGTGATATAAGCGTAGGAGTCATAAACTTCTCCACGGGCCTCAGTGGGCTGCCAGGCCTGAAATTGACGCAGCAGATCAAAGACGTGCCGTACCAGTGGTTCGGGAAAACGTTTCCGCACAAAATCCAAGCCCGCTTCCTCCGTAATGAAATAACCCGCCACTCCTTCACAGTTGATGACAAAGCGGAAGGTGAGATAACCGGACTGTCCATTCAACAGCCTGGGATCTAATTGCTCAAACAGCTTCCATAAACTTCGTTTCCCACCAATGGGCCCGGCATCAGGATCACCATTGTAATAATCAATGATATCCTCATCACAAGGGGTAAAATCAGTTCCTTTATCCAACACCTGCGCCGGATCAATATAAGCCACCCGTTTCGGCGCAGCAGCTTGGCGTTTGCGAAATAGTGTTGCCGGTAACTGTTCTACCAACTCCATTTCCAAGGTCCCTTCCTCTAACTTCACGGTACTACTATACAAGCCCAATCCCTGGGCAAAAACCCGCGTTATTTCAGCTTGCATCTTCCGCTGGTCCTCATCTGGATAATCGTAGGTGCGTTGCCGTTCGTACTCAAATATTTTTAGGTGCCGACCATCTGCCAGCGAATCTCTTTGACTCCGCTGCCGTAAGGAAAAGTTCTCTATGATTTCTCCATCATAAGTGGTAGTGGCCTGATAAAGACTGGTATCACCTTGCCAATTTTGCATCACCACTTTGGTAATTCCCCCTGGAAAGGAATCAGTGCGCCAGTACTGCTCTTGCAGCAAAACCACCTGCTCTCCGGCGCGAAAGATCGTAAGAAAGCGAGAGTAAGGTTGGAAACCAGGATCGTAATGCGTGATCTGTAGTTGGCTATCTCGGTTTAGCTCGTAGAGGTAATAGGCCATATCTGTCCACTCGGTGTACTTATCGTTGCTTTTATAGTGGAGATAGTATTTATTGACAATACCGCTGCGCAACTCCTCAGTAGGCGGATAGTAATCACCCGCGATCCCTAAAGGAGAGACTGGTTTTTGGCAAGCAGCTAAACCCAATAGGAGAAAGAGCGCTAAGATTTGGATTCTCATGTGTGGACGTTAGTTAGCACCTCCAAATTAATAGCTGAACAGAAATTGCCGTAGGCAAAACTTAGACTTAACAGAACGTTTACAATTGGCTTAAGACAGCTTTGGTGATGCGCCTTTTCCACTTTTATACCGCTTACGAAGTGGTTTGGGCTTCGCCAAACCACTTCACGCGAGTATATACTCGTAGCGAAGATGGTTTGG